>NZ_JBIWAE010000019.1:0-185729 GCF_044759865.1 Streptomyces sp. NPDC099050
GCAGGGCGTCTAGGTTGTTCGTCACACAACGATCTTGGACGCCCTGTCTGCGTTCCCGAACACACCGTCAGCATTCGGAATGACTCGTCTAGGGCCCACTGGGGCGTGTCTCCGAGCCCGGGGCCCCGGTGGGCTGCTCTGCCGAGGCGCCGTGCTCAGGAGCCTTGCGCCAGCGGGCTTCGCAGAACGAGTAGAGACCGAACAGCAGGAGGCCCACCGCCGCGGCGATCAGCAGCACCGGCCCGGCGGGCGTGTCGGCGAACGAACGCAGCGTCTCGTCCATGCCCTTGGCCTGGCCGGGATCGAACCGCACCGCGGCCAGCACGACGAACAGCCCGGCCACCGCCGCGACCACGCCGGTCGCCACGCCGCCGACGATGCCCAGCCCCGCGACAATGCGCCGCGTCACCGGACTCATCTCGCCCGTCCGAAGATTCTCCTCGAACTTCCGCATCAGGCTGCGCACCACGATCACCACGCCCACGATGACCAGCACGGCTCCGACCACGCCAACGAGCACCCGCCCAAAGGGCCATTCCAGCACCCTCGCGGTGTAGTCCTTCGACGTCTCATCGCCGGGACGACCTCCGGCGGATCCGCCGACCAGCGCGGTCTGCACCACGCCGATACAGATCACGGTGTAGAAGAGCGCCAACCCCAGAGAGCCCAGGCGCCGGGTCCACTTGTCACCGCCTGTCACCGCCTGCCCGAATGCGGCCTCGGACAGCCGCCACAGCGCCATCGCCGCCAGCCCCACCACCAGCGCCCACAGCAGCGCCCGGCCGAACGGCTGCTCGCCGATGGTTCGCACCGCGCCGGACCGGTCGGCCTCTTTGCCGCTGTCGCCGCCGAATCCCATCTGCACGGCCAGCAGCCCCACCAGTACGTAGATCACACCCCGCGCGGAAAGTCCGACCCTGGACAGGACCTCCATGGCGCGGCTGTTGGACATACGCCGCCCCTGGGACCTGGCCTGGGCGGCACCCTTCTTGATGGCCATACGTGGCACCTCCTGGGACCTGCCGTGAGGTCGGCAGGGCGGGCGCAGTCGTCAGTGCTTGAAGGCGTCCTTGATCTTCGCTCCGGCCTGCTTGGCGTTGCCCTTGATCTGGTCACCACGGCCTTCGGCCCGCAGGTGCCAGCTGCCGGTCACGCGGCCGACGGTCTTCTTGGCGCCGCCCTTGACCGCTTCGGCCTTGTGCCCGATCTTCTTGCCGATGCTCATAGCTGCCCGCCCTTCGTTAGTGCTCCGGTATGTGGAGACCTACCGGGGCTCCGATCGGTGCTTGAACGGGTTGAGCCCCCTACGGTGCTCTCCGCCCGGGTTGGGCTCTCGCCCACCCGCCGCCTGTGGGCGGGCGATGCCACGCTGGTCCACGACATCTGCGCGGTCGTTGCCGGCGGCGGCTGTCCCCCGGCGCGACGTGTCGGCTTCGGGGCCGGTTCTGTGGCCGCGACGAGAGGTACGGCGGGCACCGGCCAGGAGGAGGCTCAGCCCGAGCAGGGCCACGGCCCCGACGACGATGCCGTAGAGGAAGAGGGTCCCGGTGGAGCCGGTGACCTCGTAGCCGAATACGGAGAATCCGCCGGTCAGCTCGTGGGCGCTGCCGTCGTTGGTCACGACGCCGGCCACACCGACGACCAGAGCGGCGATCAGGAGGACGAGTCCGAGGATGACGAGCATGGCGCGCTCCAGAGGTGTCTCTCCACGGTAGGACTGTCCTGCCCGGGAAGCCACCAGCAAAGGGCGGATCTACCCTGAGAGCAGGGGCTTTGCATCACGCCGTGAGATCGGTGGACATCATGATCGTCCTCGGAATCATCCTGCTGGTCATCGGCTACGTGGTCGGCTTCGCCATCCTGTCGACCATCGGGATCATCCTGGTCGTCGTCGGCGTCATCCTGTGGATCCTGGGATCCGTCGGACACAAGGTCGGCGGACGACGGCACTACTGGTAGCTGCCCCTGACCTCGCGCGGCGAACACCTCCGTTCCCGCGCGACCCCCGATGCCGAGGACGCATACAGCACGGCCGCCACGACCATCCTGGCGCGCCTCCGGCACGCGCATCCGCGAACCGAGGCATCACACCATGGCCCTCTTCTACCTCCTACTGACCGCCGCGATCGTGCTGGTCATCGTCGGCGCGACCGTGGACGGCATGCTGTACCTGGTCTCCGCCGGTGTTCTGCTCCTTATCGCCGACTTTCTCTACCTCGCCGTGCGCTCGGTACTGCACCGGCGTCGCCCGGCCCACTGACCCGCCTGCCACCACCCTGTCGGCAACTGGCTCCCGACCTCGGTCGGCGTTGCCGGGCACGGAGCGGAGCGCCACTACCCGCCGAATACCACATTTCGGGTGATATGTGAAATTCTGAAACGTGGCACACCAAGGGGTGGCACCCGCGGCGGTGATCCTCGTACGCCCTGGTTCTGGCTGCCTGCGTGAGCTGTCAACGAGTGGAGGATGCGATGTGGACCATCATCATCATGGTGGCCGCCGTGGTGGTCCTGGCCGCCGTCGCGCTGACCATGCGGACCATGACCCGGCGCCGGCACCTTCGGGAGCAGTTCGGGCCCGAGTACGACCGCACGGTCGAGGCGGGGCAGAGCCGTGGAGCGGCCGAGCGCGACCTCAAGGAGAGGGAGGAGCGGCATGAGGCGCTGGAGATCAGGCCGCTTCCTTCCGCTGTCCGCGACCGGTACGCCCGGGACTGGGCCAGTGTGCAGGAGCACTTCGTCGACAGTCCCGACCAGGCCGTGGGTGAAGCGGACCGGCTCGTGACCACGCTCATGAGCGAGCGCGGCTACCCGACCGAGAATTTCGAGCAGCAGAAGCGCGACCTCTCGGTCGAACACTCCCGGACCCTGGACCACTACCGCATCGCCCATGAAGTCAAGGGGCGAGCCGGCGGCAGGGACACCACGACGGAAGAACTGCGGGGCGCCATGGTCCACTACCGGGCGCTCTTCGAGGAACTGCTGAAAGACGACACCGCTTCGCCGGATGAAGAACGCCACTGAGTGGACACCTCCTCGAGCGAGTGGGGGCTCAGCGGCGGGCGAGCTGCCGCTCGCCGCCCGCACCGGGCCGGTAGGTGAGGCCGTAGTGCTGGAAGATGTCCGCCTCTTCCTCGGCGGGCAGGACGTCGTCCGTGCCGATCGAAGGGCTCTTCTTCACCAGCGCCTTGTCGTAGTCGACTTTGACGTACCCCGGCCCGACGATCGCGCCGTCCAGCGGAACGAAGACCAGCCGGTGCCGGGTGGGCAGCCCCACCAGCACGGTGGCCATGGCCGGCTCGTCCGTGCTGGTGTCCACGTAGATGGCCTCCAGCGCGCCGATCCTGTGCCCGCCCGTGTCGACCACGTCGTGACCACGCCACTCGCGGACGTCCGCTGCCTGGATCATCCTCAGGTCCCTTCGCACGATCACAGCCCGGCCGGTGCACTTCTTAGCCTGCCCCCGCCTGACGGAGGAAACCAGCTCGGCGCACCCGACAACGCCCCGCCAGTCACACCGGTTCTGTGAGTCTGCTCCATGGGACTCTCGCCAGCCGAACGACCCGGGTGAGGCAGTTCTGTACGCAAGAGAAGGTTGCTTGGGCATCGGCAGCGTGCCGCTTGCTCGCGCAACACCGGCGTGCGCCGCTGCCGGGGGGGACCGGCCTTGCAGGGGCCTAAGTCGCCCAGGGGGCGCCCCGGCCAGGCGTCCGGCGAGCGCGTGCCCCATCCGTGCCCTTCAGAGGGGTAAACAGCGGTCATCACGGGTACGGAATGACCGCGTAGCGACCCACTTCGCAGGGAAAACGCGCAGGTCAGACGACCTATCCCTGTGCCAGGCGTCGTTGATTCCCAAGCTTATAGCGCGGGTTCGATTCCCGTCATCCGCTCCACGACAAAGCCCCAGGTCAGCGACCTGGGGCTTTTGTGTTGTCCAGACCTCGCGTCGTTACACGGTTCAGCAGCCAGGTCGGCGCTGTGAGCGCGGCCCGAAGACGCGCCCGGATGCTCCCCATGTGCTCAGCCATGCGGGCCTCAGCTGAACACCAGAGCGGCCAGGCCGAGGTAGATGCCGCCGGTCAGGTAGGACAGGCGGCGGTCGCGGCGCGGGGTGCCGCGGAGTCGGCTGGTGAGTGCGGCGCCGATGAGCGCGTAGCAGAGGTCGAGGGCAAGGGCGATGGCCAGAAAGACCGCGCCGAGTACGAGCATGCGGGTGCGGGTGTCCGCGGGGGTCAGGCCAGTGGGCAGGAATTGCGGGAGGAAGGCCAGGAAGAACAGGACGACCTTGGGGTTGAGCAGGTTGACGAGGACGGCATCCCGGTAGAGCCGGAGCAGTCGGCGTCGAGCAGGACGGTCGTCGGCGTCGGCAGCGAAGGGCGGGCGGCGGATCAGCACACGGACGCCCAGGTAGGCGAGGTAACCGGCGCCCATGTAGCGCAGGACGGTGAAGGCGAGCGGGTGGTCTGTGATGAGCGTGGCCAAGCCGCAGACGGCGGCGGTGATGTGGATGAGCGTGCCGGTTTCCACACCGAGGGCCGAGACGATTCCGGCCCGCCGTCCGTCCTGCACGCTGCGCGTGATGATGTAGATCAGATTGGGCCCGGGCAGCGCCACCAGGATCAGTGAGGCAACGGCGAAGGCAGGTAGTGAGGTCATCCGCGTTCCAGTGCCGTGTGCAACAGGCCGAGGGGCGGGGCGCCGAGGTCGAACAGGGCGCTGTGGAAACGACGGAGCGAGAAGGCGCTGCCCCAGCGTGCCGTGGCCTGCTCGCGCAGGTCGAGAATGGCGAACTTGCCCCAGGTGTAACGGCCGTAGGTGGGATCGAACAGCCCGCGCTCGGCCTCGTGTAGGGCTGCGGGACCGGCCAGCGAGACGTCCTCGGTGAACCGCGCCGCCGCGTCCGACAAGGTCATCGCTCCGGTGTGGAGGCCGATGGCGCAGGCGAAGCGGGTGAGTCTGCGCAGCGCGTCCTGGGCGACCGCGACGGCGACGCGTGGGTCGCCGTCGCGGAAGCCCCGCTCCAGGGCCAGCTCCTCGCAGTAGTGGGCCCAGCCCTCGATGAAGGCGTCGGAGTGGAGCGTGCGGCGTACATCGGTCGCCGCCCGGCGCAGCGCCCTGCCGTGGCTGGCGTGTCCGGGTGCCACCTCGTGGATGGCCATGTTGGGCATCAGGGTCCGGTTGAAGCCCGTCGACAGCCACTGATCGCTCTCCGCCCTCGTCCAGTCGGCGCTCGGGAGGGAGACGCAGAAGGCGCTGGGCGCGTCGGCCTCGTTGGGCGCGGACGCGAACAGGCCGGCCAGCGCCCGGCGCTGGGAGTCTGGCATCGGCAGGACGTCCACCTCGACATCGTGGTGGGGCACCAGATCATGCCGGGCGGTCCATGCGATCGTCTCGTCGACGAGCGCCGCGAACTCGTCCAGCAGGCTGCCGGCGTCGGGATGATCGGCCTGTAGGGCCCGCATCGTGTCGGCAGGCGCGGCATCGGGGTCGGCGCGGCGGAGCGACTCGTCGAGCAGCGCACGCAGGCGGTCCCGTTCCGCGTCCACGCGGGCGGACATCGCGGCGAGGTCGACGGTGCAGGCTTCGGCCGCGCCGAGGAGCCGGGCGAGAGCGGGCCCGCCGAGTGCCGCTGGCGGTGGGCCTTCGGCGGCGGCCCGCTCCAGGTGCGCCATGAGCCGGGCGTGGGCTCGGCCGGCAGCAGCGTGGACGGGGCCGCCCTGGGGGTCGAGAAAGGCGGCCAGACCACGGACGAGCGGCAGCATGGCGTCGGCCAGCGGCGCGGGGACGCGGTCCAATGCCTCGACCGCCGCGTCCACGGCGTCCGGCCACCGGCGCAACTGGGCCGACCGGGCGGCGTCCCGCTCGGACTTGGGCGCGTAGGGGCGGTCGTAGCCGGATAGGTCCAGGTTCTCGATGTGCCACAGGGGGTTGCTCCGGTGCAGTTCGAGTTCGCCGAAGCGGACCCGAAGGGCTTCCTCCGCGGCCGCCGCGTGCGCCTCGTCGTGCGGGTCCGCATAGGGCTTGGTGCCGGCGGGGCCGCCGAGGGCGGCGAGGCCGCGTCGTACTCCGTCCGGGGACAGGTCCTGGACGGATCCGTCGTACTCGTGCCGTCCCGCGCCGTCTCTCGCCGCGAAGACGGAGAGGTCGCAGACGGCTGCCAGCCGGGGGGCAAGGGGTGAGGTGGATGTCATGCCGTTAGCCTCACGTTGCGGCGGCTCGTGCTCCCGTGCCAATGGAGGGGAAAGTGGACCGGAACCGTCAAGCGCCCGAACTGGACGAGCTGATCGACCTGCTGGGTGACTGGAGTTCGGGCGAGGGGCCGCTGTACCGGCGGCTCACCGACGTGCTCGGCCGGGCTGTGCGGTCCGGGGACCTGCGAACCGGCGACCGTCTCCCGTCCGAGCGGCGGCTCGCCGACGCTCTCTCGGTCAGCCGGGCAACGATTGTCGCCGCATTCGACGTACTGCGGGGGTCGGGCCTGGTCGAGACACGTCGGGGCAGCGGCACGCAGGTGTCGGAAGGCGCCGCCGGCCACCGGGTGCCGGCGGACGGGCGCGTGCGCGGCGGTCAGGCCACCGCGGTGGTCCAACGGCTGATCACACAGCCGCCGGACCTCATCTCGCTGGGGCAGGCGGCCGAGGCCGGCGGTCCGGATCTGCCCCAGGCGCTGCTTCACCTGGTCCGCGAGGATCTGCCCGGGCTGATCCGTGAAGTGGGCTACCACCCGGCCGGGCTGCCCGCGCTGCGGGCGGCGATCGCCGCCCACCACACCGTGCACGGCCTGCCGACCGTGCCCGAGCAGGTGGTGGTAACCACCGGGGCCACGCAGGCCGTAGCCCTGAGCGCCCAGCTGTACCTCGGGCGCGGGTCCACCGCCCTCGTGGAATCCCCCGGGTGGCCGGGCTGCCTGGACGTCCTCAGAGCGGCCGGCTCCCAGCTGGTCGGCGTCCCGCTCGACTCCGACGGGGTCCGGATCGACCGGCTCGCCACCGCGCTCGCCGAACACCGGCCCGCGCTGCTCTACCTCATGCCGACCTACCACAACCCCACCGGCACCCTGATGTCCGCCGGCCGCCGTCGCCGGGTGGCCGAGCTCGCCGCCGAACACGGCGTCCCCGTCCTGGAAGACAGCGCCCACGCGGCGGCCCTCGCCCCCGGTCAGACTCCCCCGCCCATCGCCGCGAACGCCGTCCCAGGAACCGTGCTGACGGTGGGTTCGCTGACCAAGGCCGTATGGGGCGGTCTGCGGATCGGCTGGATCCGCGCGCCCCAGGACACCGTGGCCCGCCTTGCCCGACTCAAGGCGCTCAACGACCTCGGCAGCCCGATCCTCGACCAGGCCCTCGCCGCCCGGCTCCTCCCCGCACTCCCGGCCCTCGCGCCCGAACGGGCCCGCATCCTCCGCGAGCAGCTCGCCACCATGACCCGACTCCTTGCCGAACAGCTCCCGGACTGGCGCTGGCGGGAACCACAGGGGGGCTCCGTTCTGTGGATCCGGCTGCCCTCGGGCACGGACGCCCGGGTCTACGCGCAGGTGGCACTACGCCACGGCGCGGAGGTCATCCCGGGCGCCACGACGGACACGACTGGCGCCCACGACAACTACATTCGCCTCCCCTACTCCTTCGCCCCGGAGACCGCGGCAGCGCTGGTCAGCCGCCTGTCGGCGGCCTGGACCGCACTGTCCCGGAGCAGTTCCCGCCGAGGAAGCGCTCAGCGGCACGGCCTGTCCACCGCGCCGCCATGGCTCGCACCATGCACACAGCGGCCTCACACGACACCCCCTCCCGCCGTGCCACAACGTGCCAGTAGCGGCGGTGAGTAGCGGTCAAGAGGAGTTCGGCAGAGCGGCCCGAGGCGGCCCGCAAGTGGGCATTCCAGCAGGTCAGACGCCCTTCGCATACCGAAGTGCCGGGTGATTCCCAAGCTTATAGCGCGGGTTCGATTCCCGTCATCCGCTCCACAGCAAAGCCCCAGGTCAGCGACCTGGGCTTTGTCGTGCACAGACCTGTCTACCCTCGCTGGGCTTGCTCATGACCCCGCTCCTGCACATGCCCGAAGACCTGGCCAACTGGGCGCCCTGTACGCATGGTTCGGAGCCACCGCCGACCCGCCCGGCCCGAGCACGGTCGCCGGCAGCCCCCTCCGGCCTGCATGACGGCGAAGAGCGCGCATGCTCAGCTTGTGGGGAGCGGAAGCCTCAGCCGGATCGGGGGACCTTCACGGGCCGGATCGTCCAGTACGAGTACAACGGCGGTCGGTCGACGGTCCGCGGTGACGGTGACGGTGACGGCACGGTATTCATCGAAGTGCGGGGGTGTGCCGCTTCCTCCGCCGGAGATTTCCTCGGGGTAGTCCGTGTCGGGAGCGTGCTCGAAGAGAAGCCTCAGGGGCTGCTGCGGCCAGGGATCAGGGAAGTCGGGTGCGCCCGGGCGGCGCATGGCGTGGGCGGCGACGTGGCAGCCTCCGGGGGAGGACACGACCCCACTGTGCCGAACGGTCCACTCGGCGCCCTCGTGCACGACAGCCCCCGGGAGCAGGAGGCGCAGGCAGGCGCCCGGTTCGGTGTCGGGTTCGGTGAGCCTGTTGAGGGCGTACTGCTCGTCCCGGTCGGGGAGCAGGATGCGGGCGGCGCTTCCGGGGGTGTCCGGGAGGATGAGCTGGGACAGACGGGCCCGCGGTGGGCCGAGGAGGGTCACTTCGTCGGCCGCGATCGGGGCCGCGTCCGGGCTGGGTACGAAGCAGATGGGCTCCGGCGCGCGGTCAGGATCGGCGGCCACTACGGACCCTACGAGGAGCTCCGTCCCTGAGGGCGTCTGCTCGGCGAACAACCAGACGGCGCCGTCCGCCCCGTCGGCCGGCGGCCGGAGCCACCCCAGCCCCTCAGACGTGGGCGTCGTCAATTCGAGCACCCCAGCTTCGCCGGAGATGACTTGCCGCCCCCATGGAAGGCACCGTTCTGGACGTAGGCCCTTGCCTCCGTCACGTACCACCGAGCAGCGGAACTCTTCTTGCAGGGCGTGGCGAACCAGATACGGGAGACCCTCCAGTTGTCCTCCTTGCGGTCGCTTCGGCGCCAGACGGCCACCTCACGGTCCGCACACCGCTCGCAAGCCCGGCTCAGGAGGCGGACCTCCAGCCACTTCGGGTCCCAGTCAGGGCGTGAGTCGCACGTGTGATCCGCATAGCCGTAGATCCGCCCCTCGGCATCCAGCGTCGGAGCGTACTCGTTGACTTCGCAGATGAACCTGCCCGCACGGGGCTCAGGGGGTGACGGTTCCGCGTGGACGGTCCCACTCAGGGACGAGACGAGCAGGACTGCGGTGGCGAGGGCCAAAACGCGTCGCATGGGCAGTGCGTCCTCATCATCGAGAAGCCGATTCCCGGACCCTAGCGTCGCTTCGAGACGAAAAGGCAGGAATCTACCCGGATGGCCCCGTACGTGCTGCTCGGCATCTCGGCAGGACCGTGCCACAACGTGCCAGTAGGAGCGGCAACCAGCGGTCAACAAGGGCTACGCCGGAAGCAGTCACACCAGACAGAAGATGGGCGTTCCCGCAGGTCACAGGGTTGGCCGGGGCCAAGCGCCGGGTGATTCACAAGCTTATAGCGCGGGTTCGATTGCCGTCATCCGCTCTTGAACGAAGCCCCAGGTCAGCGACCTGGGGCTTGTTTGTTATCTAGACCTCTCGGCCCTTGCCGTGCCCTCCGCGTGCCCCAACTCGCAGGAACGCCCTGGCCGGAGACCTATTCGCACTCCACTTCCACCCCGCAGGCCCTCGTCCACCTCGCACCGCGAGACGCATCTTCCGCGACCGGCGTCACAGCCTCCCCGGGATCGGGTGAATTCGCTTCCCCAAAGCGGCGGTTGCCCAGCCGCTCTTGTCGCGCCCCTGAGCAGTCATGCGCTCGTTGCCCACGAGGCGGCCGGCGGCCTCCTTGAGCTTGCCCTTGCCTGCTCAGCCTTGGCCTGGCTCTTCTGCTCACCTGACACAGCCGATCACTCCCTGCGCGACAGGAATAGGTGTACACAAACCCACATAGTCGGCCTGAGCGTTTCCAAGCAGCGCCGCGCCCTGAATTCGTCCCACACGAGCTCGGGACGAATTCCTCGATTTACCTGGAACACCTCAGGTCGGCCCGCGAGTTCAGGTGTTTGAAGTCGGAGAGCAGGGGCATCCGATGCCTCGGAGGTTGATATTCACGGTTCCCCTGCTTCTTGTTCTTCTACTGACCCTGCTCCTCTTCGGCGCGGGCTTCGCCCTGAAAGCCCTGTGGTGGATCGCCGTCATCGTGCTGGTGGTACGGCTGATCGGCTTCGTTGCCCGCCCCAAGGGCGGCAGCGCCCGCTGGTACCGCTGGTAGCGACATCGGGTCGGTCGGGTCCGTCTCGACCACCAGGTGTGAATTCCCGAACTCCGGGCACACGGAATCCAGGCGCCTTAACGAGTCGCCATCCGTGACGCACGGAAAGGTAAGCGGCGGCTCAAGCCCGCCGCCTTTTGTTACCGAAGGAGTTGCTTTCGCGTGACTGAGCATGTGTGGAGCTACAAGTCGACCTCGGGCCACCTGGCCGGTACCGACCTCACCGGCTACAAGGTCGAGGCGACCGACGGCAGCATCGGCAAGGTGGACAAGCACTCCGACGAGGTCGGTGACGCCTATCTGGTGGTCGACACCGGGGTCTGGATCTTCGGGAAGGAAGTCCTCCTCCCCGCGAGCACGGTCGTCCGCGTCGACCCCAACGAGCGGAAGATCTACGTCGACCGCACCAAGGACCAGATCAAGGGCGCTCCCGAGTTCCACCGGGACCAGCACCTCGGCAACACCGGCTACCGCGAGGAGCTCGGCACCTACTACGGCACCGGCGCCCCCTTCGGCGGCCGCCCCGCCTGAGTGCCCAACTCCCGGGGCCCGGACTCGATGGGTCCGGGCCACGGGCATGTCCGCAGCAGGCCCTCGCATGGTCGGCGGCCCTGGGGCTGCACATCCCGTGCCCCGTCCGCTCCGTGCCTGTGTACAGTCGGCTCGCCCTAGCGGTTGCCGGACGTGCGGGGCGATCGTTCCCGAGCGGCCAGGTGGAGTCATGACGAGTGCAACCAGCGGGTCACAACTCACCAGCGGGACTACCGCCGCCCCAGTACTCAGCTTGACTCTGTCGGGGATCTTGGAGTTCCTCGGTACGGCAGCATGATCAACGGGCATGCTCGGGCTGTTCCAGTGACCGATGGAATCGTCGAGGTGCCCGTTGTCGCTCCGCCCCCGTTCCGGTGAGCAAGTCCCTTCTCTGACCGCACAGATTGCGCGGGCGAGCAACCCGGGTGGCACGACGGCGATGTGGGTGAGAGACCGGCTGGACGGGCTGTGGCACGACGAGGACTTCGCTGACTGGTACCCCCGTGACGGGCGACCGGGCCTGTCGCCCGCCCAGCTGGCCACCGTCTGCGTGCTGCAGTTCCTGCTCGGCCTGTCGGACCGGCAGGCCGCCGAGGCGGTCCGCTGCCGCATCGACTTCAAGTACGCCATGGCCATGGAGCTGGACGACCCCGGGTTCCACCACAGCGTGCTGGCTGACTTCCGCGACCGTCTCGCCGAAGGCGACCGGGCCGACCGCCTCCTCGACCTCGCGCTGGCCCGCCTCAAGGAGGCCGGCCTGGTGCACGAGCGCACCACCCAGCGCACCGACTCCACCCATGTCCTGGCCGCGGTGCGTGACCTAACCCGCCTGGAGCTGATCACCGAGGCGGTCCGCGCCGCACTGGAAGAAGTCGCCGGCACCTCCCCTCACCTGCTGGACGAGCTGGTCGATGAGGACTGGGGGCGCCGCTACGGCCGACCAGTCCGCCTGGGCAAGAACCCCACCAAACCCAAGACCCGGATCCTCGCCACCGGAAACGACGCCCTCCGGCTCCTGGAACGCCTCTACCGGCACGGAGCAGACCGCACGGCCGGCCCTCGTATCCAGGCCCTGCGCCAGATCACGGTGCAGAACTACCACCGTGACACCGCGGGACACCTGCGCTGGCGCACCGCCGAGAAGGAAGGAGGGCCCGGGCTGCCGCCCTCGTCCCGGGCTGTCGTCTCTCCCTACGACACCTCGGCCCGCTACGCACGACACGGACACATCATCAGCTGGAAGGGTTTCGCCGCTCATCTGACCGAGACCTGTGCTCCCGACGGCCGCAATGTGATCACGGACGTGGCCACCACCGCGGCCACCACCCACGACAGCCAGGTCCTGCCCGGGATCCACACCCGTCTGGCCCGCCGCGGGCTGCTGCCCGCCGAGCACCTGGTCGACTCCGGCTACACCTCCCTGCCCCACTTGGAACAAGCCGCCCGTGAACACCAGGTCACCGTCACCGGACCGCTGCCGGCCAACCCCACCAGGCAGCATCGCCAGGCCAAGGGTTTCGCCCGGGACGACTTCCACATCGACTACGACCGCCAGCAGGTCACCTGCCCCCAGGGCCAGGTCAGCGCGGGCTGGCATGGCCCCTATCCGACCTCTTCGCCCACCGCGGCCCCTCTGATCGTGGCCAGGTTCACGAAGAGCCAGTGCCGCCCCTGCCCGGCCCGCACCCAGTGCACCACCACCGCCGACAGCGCCCGCACCGTGGGCTTCCCTCCGCGAGAGCTCCGCGACCTGCAACTCCGCGTCCGCACCGAGCAACAGACACCCGAGTGGAAGACCCGTTACGCGGTCCGCTCCGGAGTGGAGGGCACGGTCAACGAGTTCGCCCACGGACACGGCATGCGGCGCTGCCGCTACCGAGGACAGGGAAAGGCCCACATCCAGCACGTCCTGACGGCGATCGCCGTCAACATCGAGCGCCTCAGCGGACTGCCACCAACCGAGGAATCACCCATACCTCGCCGACCGACTGCCTTCCAGAACTACCTCGACCAGCGCGAGATGCCCCGGCCGAAGTCATGGCGAACCCTGGGCACCTGACCTCGAAGGCTCCAAGATCCCCGACAGAGTCAAGCTCAGAAGCCGTATCTCAACCGATCACGGAACGTGCGGGTCGAACAGGGTTCCTGATGGGGTGATCTTCCGGCAGTACGTGCATGAGGGCAGGGCCTCTTGGTAGCTCGGGGATGTGAATCTGACCGAGCAGTACCAGGAGGCCCTGTTGTCACATGTGTATGGGGTCGCGCCTGTCGACTTCAACTCGAGCGCCCGGTCGTGCGATTGCCCTCGCGCACGTGTTACGGCAAGGCTGCCGATCATCCCGGCCGGCAGCGCCGGTATCCGTAGGATCCGGCGCTACGCTTTCAGTAGCGTAGGACGGCTGCGATGTGGTTGCTGTCCGTCAGGGCTCCGTCTGCGAGGAAGACCACCTCGGTGCCCTTGTCCAGGGCTGTTTCGACGAGTTCGTCGACGATGTCTTCACGTACTTCCGTCGTTCCCGCGGCGGTGCCCGAAGCTGCGGGGGTGAGGTGGCCGATGTCGGTTACGGCCTCGGGCTGGTAGTGCTCTTCGATGGCGACCAGGGCTGCCCTGCCCTCGTGTACGGCAGTCCAGACCTCGGCGAGTCCGCCGGCGACGGTTCGCCGGCCGCGTGCCTCTTCGAGCCTGGCGACGGTGCTCTCGCCTGTCTGCTGCCGCGCCGCGGCAAGTTGGGACGTGAGTGCCTCATGCAGGGCGTGTCCCGGTCCGCTGTGCAGGCCGCCTCGGATACACGTGTCCTGTGCCCGGTCACCGACGCTGCCCGCTTCGCCGAGCAAGGCAAGGGCGGGCGCGAGACCGACGAGGTACAGCGGTCGCTGCTCGCGGGCCAAGACCTGCTGCACGGCCGCGTCGGTCTCGCGCATGAACTGGCGGGTGCGTTCGTCGGTGAACGTGCTGGCGGTGTCGCCCTGGCGCTGCTGCCACTGCGGATCGTCCTCGACGGCGGCCGCGGCCCGGGGGAAGCCGTCCTCGCGGTGTTCATCGATGCGGTCGCCTGCCCCGCTCCACAGGGACGCCTGGTCCGCGGAGAGGGAGAGGACCCAGTAGGGGGCCTGCTGCGCCTTGGCCGCGACAAGGTTGCGGGTCAGGTAGCTGTCGCTCAGTACGACGCGTTCGGGCGCGCTGCGTGGCAGCGCCCACAGCTGGTGTTCGTCAGGGGTGGCGAACACGGCGAGGCCGTCCATGCCGCTGCGCAGGTCGACCTCGGCCTGAGCTTGGCGCAGCTGCTCCATGATGGCGTCACGGGTCCCGGTATCGACGGCGTCGTCTGCGGTCAGCCGGGTTTCGGCCTCCGAGATCAGGTTCCGCAGCCGCACCGGGTCCTGGGCGTTGTCGGGCGCTGAGCGGTGGACGGGCATGGTGATCGAGACGGCCGGATACGGCTTCTCCTCACGCAGGGTGGCCAGCATGTCGGACGTGAGTGCATTGGTTTCCACGGGCGCCTCCAAGGTTGCGTTCAGCCTCCGACAAGATCGCCCCTTGCGCATGTCGCGGCGGGTATGGCGCCGCCGTACCGGCTGCTGATGCGCTGAGGTGGCGTAACAGCGAGCCCTCAGAAGCCGCCGGTGCGTTGCGCCGCCTCGCGCCTGCGGCCGGTGATGTGGGGGACGTGGTGGGAGAGGCGTACGAGCTCGCGGCCGGCGTGGACGCCCACGGCGAGCGCCACGGCAAGGGCGAGGGCCCGGCTCAGTTCCACAAGTCCGGTCTCCCCACGGCCCTGGATGAAGGCGAGGACTCCGCGGTAGAGGGCTGAGCCGGGCAGCAGCGGGCCCAGGGCGGCGGTGACGTACGGAAGGGATGAGCTGCGGCGGTGGCGGGCGGCGAGCTGCCCGAAGATTCCGGCCAGGCCGGCTGCGATGCCGGTGGCGGTGACCGTACCCATGCCGGCCTGCCCGGTGAGCACGGCGAACACGCACCAGGCGGCCGCGCCATTGAAGGCGCAGAAGACTGCGGCACGCCGCGGGCACTGCAGGAGCAGGGCCAGGGCGAGGGAGAGGACCCAGGCGGAAGCCAGTTGGAGCAGCGGGAACGAGTCCTGGGTCCATGACTCCTCAGGGCGTAGCGGCGCGCCCAGGGAGACGCCGATGGGGAGGATGGCCAGAACGCCGATGACGATGGCGGTGACCAGGTAGACGGCTTCCAGCAGGCGCGCACCGGCGGTGAGGTAGAACCCGGTCAGGCCGTCCTCGGCCGCTGCCACGAATGCGCGTCCGGGCAGCAGTGCGAAGAGCCCGCCGGTGATGACCGCGGAACCCTGCAGGCCGGCGCCCGCGAGGGCCAGCGCCACCCCGCACGCTGAGGCGGGCATGGCGGCGGCGACGTACTGGTAGAACTCGGGTACCCCGGCCTTCGACAGGAGCACGGCAAGGCGCTCACCGCACAAGGCGGCGGCGAAGGCCACGACGAAGAGGAGGACGGCCTGCCCGTCCCAACGGCCCGAGACAAGCAGCGCGGCACCCGCCGCCAGAGCGCCGGTCGCGCCGCTGAGCACCCAGCCGGGGTAGGGGCACGGGCTCGATTGCACCTGTGCCAGACAGGATGACGCTTCGTCGACGGCGAGCCCGCCGTCCATGATCCTTCCGACAAGCTCGTGGACCGCCCGCAGCCGGGTGTAGTCGGAACTGCGGCGTCTGACCGTCCGTGTCGCGGTCATCGGCACGGTGTGCGGCGTGGCCTGGTAGCTGATGGAGATCATGGTGAAGGTCACCTGCGGATCACACGGGACGAGACCGTAGGTGTAGGTGACGCCGAGCATGGCGGCTTCCACGTCCTCCGCACCCAGGCCGCTGGCCAGGAGGACGTCACCGATGGACAACGCGAGGTCCATGACGGCGGCAGAGACCCGGACGGCTTCAGCTTCGCGTTCGGCGATCTCCTCAGCCGCAGAAAGCGCCCGCGGGACGGGGGTCCACAGCATGGCCCGCATCCGGTCCAGCCATGCCTGAGCCTGTGGGGCTCGCCCCTCGTCCGATCGGCTTTCCGGGGTCCTACCGGCAGCAGGCCGGCTACGGGCTCGTCGCAGCGTGCTGACCGTGGGACCGGCGGGGGCGGATCGCTTGCGGGTCAGGATCGGGAAATGCATGCCGGTCGTCCCTTCGAGCGGGTACGAGTTGCGCGCCGCCTGGTCCCGGCGATGCGAGGCCCGGTAGCCGGGGCGCCCAGTCGCACGACGCGACACCGCGTAGACGTTTCCATGCCAGCCGTTCACCGTGCCGCAGACATGCCGGACACGCGTCGAAGCCCGGCTCGCATACGGCTCCGGGGGAGGCCTCTGCCTGCAGGAGTGCACCTTGGGAGCAATGAAATGTTGCTATAAGCCCCGAATGCGCACGACACGGACTTGCTGTACTTATGGTTCGGATTGGTGATGCGTGCAGCACCTCCTGTCACCAGCACCCCGTAGGAGCGCCGTCTTGCTGGCGCGAGTCCACCAATTCGACGTGAGGGACTGTTCATGAAAGACGCTGCTGCTCCCGCCAAGGTCCTCGGTGTGCATTCCGAGGTCGGCCGCCTCCACAAGGTCCTGGTCTGCGCGCCCGGTCTCGCCCACCGCCGGCTCACCCCAACCAACAGCGACGACCTGCTGTTCGACGACGTGATGTGGGTGGAGAACGCCCAGCGCGACCACGCGGACTTCGTCAACAAGCTCACCCAGCGCGGCGTCGAGGTCGTGGAACTGCACGACCTTCTCGCCCAGACCATGAACGTCCCCGGCGCGAAGGACTGGCTCCTCGAGCGGAAGATCATCGCAAACGAGGTGGGCCTCGGCCTCGTCGACCCCACCCGGGCCTTCCTCGAAACGCTCGAACCCCGGCAGCTGGCGGAGTACCTGATCGGTGGGCTGGCCACCAACGACCTCCCCGACGACTTCCGCTCCGGCTACGTGGACCTCGCCAGGGAGTCCACCGGCGTCCGCGAGTACTTGATGCCGCCGCTGCCCAACACCCTCTACACCCGTGACACCACCTGCTGGCTCTACGGCGGCGTCACCCTCAACCCCCTGTACTGGCCAGCGCGCCACGACGAGACGCTCCTGATGAAGGCGATCTACACCTTCCACCCCGACTTCAAGGACGCCACCGTCTGGTGGGGAGACCCGGAGCAGAACTGGGGCCAGGCCACCTTCGAAGGCGGCGACATCATGCCCGTCGGCAACGGCGTCGTCCTCATGGGCATGAGCGAACGCACCTCACGCCAGGCCATCACCCAGGTCGCAGCCTCGCTCTTCGCACAGGGCGCGGCCGAGCACGTCATCGTCGCCGGCATGCCCAAGCTCCGCGCCGCCATGCACCTCGACACCGTCTTCACCTTCGCCGACCGCGACATCGTCACCCTCTACCCGAACATCATGGACGCGGTCCACACCTTCTCGCTTCGCCCCAGCGACAAGGCGCCCGGCGTCGACGTCACGGACGAGGGAACCCGCTCGTTCACCGATGTCGTGGCCAAGGCCCTCGGCCTCCCCAAGCTGCGGGTGATCGAGACTGGCGGGGACGTCTACGCCTCGGAGCGCCAGCAGTGGGACAGCGGCAACAACGCCGTCGCCCTCGAACCGGGCGTCGTCTTCACCTACGACCGCAACACCCAGACCAACACCCTTCTGCGCAAGGCCGGCGTCGAGGTCATCACCATCGTCGGCGCCGAACTCGGCCGCGGACGCGGCGGCGGCCACTGCATGACCTGCCCCCTCATCCGCGAACCCGTCACCTTCTGAACCCTCCTCAGTCCCGCGGCAAGCCCCGTTCGGGGACAGATCCGCGCCGGGCGGTCGTCAGCTTCGACCCCATGCTCACGACCGCCCCTTCTGCTTCCTCGTCGTGCTTCACCCGCTTCCCGGAGGAATCGTGTCGGCGCTGCATCTCGACGACGCCCTGCTGCTGTTCCTGGCCCTGTTCGCCCTCTACAGCCCCATCGCGGCACTCGCCTCCTACCTCCCCTACGTCGAGGGCTACACGAGAGCCGAACAGCGCAAGCTGGCCTGGACTCTGTTCGTCAACACCAGCGTCCTCATGCTGGCCGCGCTGTGGGTGGGCGAACCGCTCCTCGAACTCCTCGGCATCAGCACCGCCGCCCTGTCCGCGACCGGAGGCATCGCACTGCTGCTGGCCGCAGTTCCGATGATGACTGGCAAGACCGCAACGGCCGTCGAACCCTCCGCAGTCAAGGTGGAACAGGCCGGGCGGCCACCATGGAAGTCGATCGCCTTCACGCCCCTGACCTTCCCGCTCACCTTCGGCGGCACCACCTTCGGCTTCTTCGTCGCCTACCGCGCCGAAGCACCCGGCTACACCGCCGCCCTCGGCCTGACCATCGCCGGCTTCGCATACGCCGCCCTCACCGGCATCACTCTCGCCCTCGCCGGACGGCTCACCCACCGCATCAGCCCCTCCACCACCGCCATGCTCGAAAAGGTCGCCGGCATCCTCCTCACCGCCATCGCCGTAACCCTGATCGCCAGCGGCGGCACCCGCATGGTCGTCGACGTCCTCAACAGCCTGTAGAGACAAGCCCCCCCAGCGAAGCGGACCTGTCAAACGAACGGCTCTATCTCACATTCGGTCGTAACGGGCGGCACCGCACCCCGGCCAATGAGCTCGATCTGGAGACCGGTCCGCTCTCGACGACCTGCAGCCGAAGACGCCCATGAGGGTGGTGCAGGCGGAGGCGACGAGGCTCGGCCGGCGCGATGACCACCAGAGCCCACCATCGGCGGGGATCGCGCTCCGGATCCATGGCCCGGACGGGGGCGGGGACGGGGCCGGCGAAAGCGCCACTGGAAATGCTCATGAATCCCATATCAACATGAATACGCCCATATCCCCCCAGCCAATGGTCCTGAAGTTAGGGCACCCTTACCCGTTGGAACGCGCGGTCCGGTGCGGTCTCCTTGAGGTACCGGCTCCCCTGCCGGCCGCCCCTGCCGACCAGCGACTCCTGCCGCTTCCGCGGCGAGCGGCCATGATCGGAGGAGCACGCTCCGACCTTGCGAAATGGGGTTCGATGTCCCGGATCCGGTCCGTCGCCGTCGCCACCGGCGCGTCCCCGCCCTCCTGGCTGGTCCGCGCCGTACGCCCCCGTCCCGCACAGGCGCCGCCCTGGCCCGCGATGATCCGCTCGGTCATCGCCCTGACCGCACCCGTCGCCGTCGCCGTGGCCACCGGGAACTACGGGGTGTGGGTGATGATCTCGGTGGGCGCCATCGCCGCAGTGCTCTCCGACACCGCCGACGCCTACCACCTGCGCTTCCTCAACATCGCGGTCCCCCAGTTCGCCTCCGCCGTCGGCTGGCTGGTGGGCGCCTCCGTCCAGGGACACGGCTGGGTCGTGGTCGCCGTGATGGTCGGGGTGGCGTTCGTCTCGGGGTTCGTCAGCTCGATCGGGCCGGTCTCCTCCCTGACCGGGCTGCTGTTCCTGCTGATGGCGGTGATCGGCGCGGGCATGCCCGTTCCCGGGCCCTGGTTCCAGCCCCCGCTGCTGCTGATGGCGGGCGGCCTGCTGGTCTGCGCGCTCTCCCTGCTCGGCTGGCCGCTGCGCCGCCACACCCCGCAGCGCACGGCCGTCGCCGCCGTCTACCACTCGGTCGCCGACGCGCTGGACGCGGCCGGCACCGAACGCTGGAGTGCTGCGATGGCCACCGTCGCGAAGTCCGTGAACAGCGCCTACGACCTGCTCCTGCTGCGGCGCGCCCGCCACCCCGGCCGCGACCCGCACTCCCGCCGCCTCCTCGCCCGGCTCAACGCGGCGACCCCACTGCTCGAAGCCCTCCCCGCCGCACACGGGGCCGCGCAGCCCCGTACCCCCCAGGCCGGCACCGCCGTACGCACCCTGGCCCGCGCCATCGCCGAGGACCGGCCCGCGCCGTGGCCCCGCCTGTCCTCCGGCACCCCCGAGGACGACGCCCTGCACGCGGCCCTCCAGCACGCGACCGGTGTGCACGCCGGAACGGCCGAAGCCCACCAGCCCGCCGCCGGCGCGGCGGGTTGGGTAACCCGGCTGCGCAGCGGCGCCCGCACACTGTTCGGCGGCGGTGCGGGGCTCCAGTACGGGCTGCGCCTCGCCCTGTGCATCGGGCTCGCCGAAGCCCTCGTCACCCTCGTCGACCTGCCCCGCTCCTACTGGGTCGCCCTCACCGTCACCTTCGTCCTCAAGCCGGACAACGGCTCGGTCTTCACCCGCGCACTGCTGCGCGCAGCCGGCACCCTCGGCGGCGTCCTCCTGGCCGGAGCCGTCCTGGAGCTCGTCCCGCGCGGCGGCTGGGAACTCCCCGTCATCGCGCTGGCCGCCCTCGCCCTGCCCCTGGCCTCCGCCCGCAGCTACGCCTTCCAGACCGCCTCCATCACCGTGCTCATCGTGCTGTTCTCGGACATGCTCGGCCACCAGGGAGCCTCCCTGGTCGGAGCGCGCGTCATCGACACCCTCGTCGCCGTCGCCATCGTCCTCACCGCCGGCTACCTCCTGTGGCCCGGCGCCCGCCGACCCCGTACCGGCGCCCGCCTCGCACGCTCCCTGCGCGACACCGCCGCCTACGCCAGCCTCCTCGACCCCCGCGACAAGGCCGCCGCGGCCGACCGCTCCGCCGCCCGCCGACGCGCCTACCGCAGCCTCTCGGAAGTCCGCACCGCCTTCCAACAGGCCCTGACCGAACCACCGCCCGTCAGCACCCGCGCCACCGCCTGGCAGCCGCTCCTGCTCTGCCAGGAACGCATCCTCGAATCACTCACCGCCACCGCCACCCGCCTCGACCACGGCGCGACGCCGCCCCCGCCCGCCGACAGCACCACCGTCGCCGAAGCACTTCGGACGCTCGCCGACACCATCGCCGCCCCCGAGAGCGCCCGCACTGCCACCCTCCGCACCCCGGCCGCCTTGCTCACGCTCCCCGACGACAGCCCCCTCGCGGGCACCGCCGCCGAAATCCACACCGCCTTCACCGTCACCGAAGGACCCGACCGCGTCGGCCGGGCCTCCGACGTCCCGCGCGGGTAGCGAGCCGGGAAGCGGCCCTGCCCCACCAGAAATTCAGTATCGATTACCTATAGTCACCAACTAAGCAGACATAACCATAGGAGGCAGACATATGGGCAGGATCGTGGTGGGCGTCGACGGGTCCACACCCTCGTTGAAGGCACTGGCCTGGGCCCAGCGCCAGGCCGAACTCTCCGGCGCCGAACTGGAGACCGTCACCAGCTGGGACTTCCACGCCTGGGCCGCGACGGTACCCGGCGCCATCGTCCCGGGCTTCAACCCGGAAGAGCTGGCACAACAGATCCAGGACGAAGCCATCGACAAGGCGCTCGACCCGGACGCGGCCAAGAAGGTGACCCGCACCGTCATCCTCGGCAGCCCCGCCCAAGTCCTCCTGGAACAGGCCAAGGGCGCCGACCTCCTCGTCGTCGGCGACCGCGGCCACACCGGACTCGTCGCCACCCTCCTCGGCTCCGTATCCCTCCACGTCACCCAGCACGCCCCCTGCCCCGTCACCGTCGTCCGCGGCACCACCCCCTAACCCGGCCGGGCGCCGCCGGCCTGAACGCGGCTGTTGGCACGAGCCGACGTTGCAGATCACGAGAGTGAGGGCGGTGGCCGCGCTGACGACGATCAGGGTCCGGGCCGCGGGTGGCCCGGACTGCGCTCCGGTTACGGCCTGCGCCACGGCGGCAGGCCCGTACGTCACGGTTGAGCGGTGGCGGCGGCCGCGCGCAGTTCGGCCAGCGAGCGGCGCTGGACTGCCTGGTCGTCGAAGTTGTCGGGTGAGAGCCAGACCTCGAAACCGTGCTTGACCGTAGGCCATTCGGTGTCGGTGACCGAGTACCAGGCGGTGTCGCGGTTGCGGCCCTTGTAGACGACCGCCTGCCGGAAGATCCCCTCGAAGGTGAAGCCCAGGCGCTCCGCCGTCGTGCGCGATGGCGCGTTGAGGCTGTCGCACTTCCACTCGTAGCGCCGGTAACCGAGGTCCTCGAAGACGTACCGCATGGCGAGGAACTGGGCCTCGGTCGAGATCGGACGGCGCTTCATCGCCGGGGAGAACATCACGTTGCCGACCTCGACGACCCCGTGGTCCGGATCCTGCCGCATCAGCGAGAGGGTGCCGGTCGCCGTGCCGCCGGCGAGGTTGATCACCGCGTAGTGGCGCGGGTCGGTGGAGGCCGCCGCCGCCTCGGCGTAACGCCGGTAGTCGTCCAGGGACTCGAACGGGCTGGCGAACATGTACGTCCAGTCCCGCTGGTCGGACCCGCTGCCGTAGGCCGCGTGGAGCTCGGCGGCGTGCCGGTACGCGTCCAGCGGTTCGAGCCGGCAGTGGTCGCCCTTGAGCGTGACCCCGGCGGGCAGGGGCCGGGGGGACCAGCCGGGCACGGGCTCACCGACGGGCTGGCCGTACTCGTTGCGGCGAACGGACACCGTTCCTGCCGGGTTCACGTGTGTCATCTGGTGGGCCTGCGAAGTGCGTCCATCCAAGAAATGTCCGCCATGGCAGCCCCGCCCGCACTCCGGCACGCACATCCGGCATGCCCCGTCGCGCCAGGAGGGGGAGAGGGACCAGGTCGGTACGGCTGAATGAACGCACGATGCGCGAGCGGGCGAGACGACGTCCGGTCGAGCGCTTGCGGGAGCAAGTCAGTGTGGCAACGCCTACCCGTGACGGCTCCCCAGAGACGCTCTGGGCAGCTCACCTCGACTGCGGGGCACCACCGTGTGGGGCCATGCCCCAACCGTGCCCTTTAGGACGGTCAACAGCGGTCAGAACCAGATCCTAGAGGGGCACCCGAAAGTCCTCTCCGAGGCATGTTTTCGCAGGTCAGGAGCCTTTAGTCGCGTTCCGCACCATAGATTCCCAAGCTTATAGCGCGGGTTCGATTCCCGTCATCCGCTCTTGCAAGAAGGCCCAGGTCAGCGACCTGGGCCTTCTTCGTTGTCTAGACCTCTCCGGCCCTGCCGTGCCCTCCGCGTGCCATAAGTGGCGGATCATCGCGGCGAGTTCGGGCCACACGGGCGGTCACCCCTGCGCCCACAACTCAAGCGATCAATTTCCCGGCTTCCGGCGACACGGGGCATCAGGCGGGCGAAGCATCCCACAGAGTACTGCCAGGCTCGATACTATCGCTGCCGATAGTATCTTCGACGGGAGCGTATGACGTGCATCGATTCATCGGGCGCGAGCGGGAGCTACAGGTTTTGGGTTCGGCCTTCGAGAAGGTCCGCGAGGGGGGCGGTTCCCAGAAGCCCGGCGAGTGCGTCCTGCTCCGCGGGCGCCGTCGGGTCGGCAAGTCGAGCCTGGTCGAGGAGTTCCTCCAGCGGGCCGAGGCCCCCTACCTGTTCTTCACCGCGGCGGGGGGATCGGCGGAGGACGAGCTGACGGAGCTGCTCGACGCCGTCGCCTCCTCCACCCTGCCGGAGCGGTCACTGTTCGCGGAGGAGGCTCCGACCCAATGGAACGCGGCGTTCCGGCTGCTCGCGGAGATCTTGCCCGACGACACCCCGAGCGTGGTCGTCATCGACGAAGTCCCGTACCTGATGGACCGGATCGACGCCTTCGAAGGCATGTTGCAGCGAGCATGGGACCGGCTGCTCAGCCGCAAGCCGGTACTGCTGCTGCTGGTCGGCTCCGATCTGTCGATGATGGAGGCGCTGAACAGCTACGACCGGCCCTTCCACCAGCGCGGGCGCGAAATGGTCCTGGGGCCGCTCAATCCCGCCGACATCGGCGACATGCTCGGCCTGGAACCCGCTGCCTCGTTCGATGCGGCACTGGTGACCGGCGGCCTCCCTCTCATCTGCGCCGAGTGGCCGCAGGGGGCCTCGCTGTGGGAGTTCCTCCGGGCCTCGCTCGACAACCCCATCTCCGCGCTCCTGGTCTCCGCCGAACGATCACTGGCCGCCGAGTTCCCTCCCCAGGCGATGAGCCGGGAAGTGCTGCGCGCCATCGGCAGCGGCGAGCGCACGTTCACCAACATCGCGCGGGCGGCCGGCGGAATCGCCCACACGACCCTCACCCGGGCCACGGAAGTCCTGACGCAAAAGCGCGTGGTCGCGGCCGAACTACCCGTTTCCCTCCGCCCGTCCAAGGAGCGCCGCTACCGGGTGGCCGACCCGTACCTGCGGTTCTGGCTGGCGTTCCTCGACCCGCACATGGCAGAGATCGAACGCATGCGCGGCGACCTGACCCTGAGCCGGATCAAAGAACAGTGGACGAGCTGGCGGGGCCGGGCCGTCGAGCCGCTCGTCCGCGAATCCCTTGCCCGCCTCCTGCCAGACGGCGACCTGCCCGCCGCCCCTGCCATCGGCGGATACTGGACTCGCAGCAACGACGTCGAGATCGACCTGGTCGGCGCCGACCGCCAGCCGGTGGCCAAACAGCTGCTCTTCCTCGGATCGGTCAAATGGCTGGAGAACACGGCCTTCGACAGCCACGATCTCGCCGCACTGCACAAACACCGGGCAGCCCTCACCGATGGCCCCGTGCCTCTGATCGCCGTTTCCCGCAGCGGCGTCAACTGCGCCGGACTCCAGGCAACATACGGACCGGAAGAGCTACTCACCGCATGGCACGGAAACTGAGGCGCGTGCCACTACGTGCCAGTCAGGGCGGTAAGCAGCGGTCAACAGAGGTGCGGTCCAGCCCCCGAAACGAGCCTCAAGTTGGACGTTTGCACAGGTCAGACCGCATTCCAGGCTCAAGTGCCGGGTGATTCCCAAGCTTATAGCGCGGGTTCGATTCCCGTCATCCGCTCTTCGACGAAGCCCCAGGTCAGCGACCTGGGGCTTCGTCGTTGTCTAGACCTCTCACCTTTGCAAGGCCTCGCGCGCCTGAACTCTCGCAAGCCTCCCGGCCGGAAGCCCCTTCCCGCGCCACACTGGGTGGGCAGTTGGCCATTCCTGAACGGCGGTTACCCCTCCGTGGCGATCCCCCGGGCGATGAGCGCCTCGCGCAGGCGCGCGGCGGTCTCGGCCGCCCGGTCCGGCGACGGCGACAGGACACCGTTCTCCGTCATCAGAGCGTGGAACTGCTGCTTCGAGTACGGGACGCCGGCCGGCAGGGGGGCCACGTGCCAGTGCAGATGCGCATTGCCCTGCTGGCTGCCGAGCGAGTAGAGGTACGTCCGCTCCGGCTCGCAGACAGCCTCGACGGCAAGGGCTACCTCCCGGACGAAAAGCATGAGCCGGGTGTAAGCCTCCTTGCCCAGGTCGCGCACGGCATGCTCGACGTGCGCCTTCGGTGCAACGAGAACCTTGCCCGGCACAGTGGGCCACCTGTCCAGGAACGCTACGTGATCGGCATCCTCGAATACCGTCTCGTGCGAGTAGCCCGGGGTCCCGGCGAGGAAGGCACAGACGAAGCACGGACCGCTCCGTGTGCGCTCCACGTACGCCGCAAGATCCATCGGCCGTCGGTCCATCGGCCGTCGGTCCATCGACACCACTGCCCCTCTCCGTAGGGTGCGCCAGTCTCCCGCGGCCCCGCCGACTTCAGGTGACGCTGAGGCTGTGATCACGAATAGCGAGCCCGGCAGGGATTCGCCTTCCACGTGACCTTGCCCTTCTCGCGACATCCTCAACGAAGACCGGAGCCGGCGGTGACGGCCGCCTCGCGCCCAAGGGGCCGCAGCGCATCGCCAGTTGGCGTTCACGGAGCGCCTTTCGGTGAATCGCCGGGCGCATGGCCGAAGCGATGGATTCGCATGTGAGTGCGAGACATTTCCGACATACTGACGTTCCGTCACCCATGTAGACCTATTTTTCCGATATACGGGGTATTGCTCTGCAATATGCGTGAGTAATGCCGGGTAACGGCGTATTACTACCTCTGGCAGGGAGTCGCTCGCCCCGCCCAGGGTGAGCCTGCACGAGGGATCGCAGGTGGGGGGCCTCCGCCCTGTCCAGTGACCGTCACGGGCGCCCGAGGTTCTCCTTCGGGAGGACTGAGGATCGAAGCAACAGAAAGGTCCTGCTATGGCCTTGGATGCCATTCGGTCGGATCCACCCGACAGAAAGCCTCAACAAAGACTGCTCAAACGGGGAGCCATCTTCCTGCTTCCCACCGCGCTCTTTGCGGCGGCCACTCTGGTTCCGCAATACGCTCACGCCGCGGAAGCCCCCGTGGGACTGGGGACCGCCACCAACTACGCGGTTCTGGCCGGTTCGACGGTCACCAACACAAACACCCCCACCATCATCAACGGCGACCTGGGCCTCTATCCGGGCACATCGGTGACCGGCTTTCCGCCCGGCATCGTCAACGGAGTGCAGCGCATCGCCCCCAACGCCGCCGCGCTTCAGGCGAAGAACGACCTCGTCACCGCCTACAACGACGCGGCAGGCCGGGGACCGGGGAACGTGCTCGCTTCGGCCGAGATCGGCGGACTCACGCTGGCGCCCGGCGTCTACACCGCCCCGTCGACCGTGGGCATCACCGGGACGGTCACTCTCGACGGCCAGAACGACCCCGCCTCCGTCTTCATCTTCCGGATCCCCTCGACCCTGATCACGGCTCCGGCGAGTGTCGTGGCCTTCATCAACGGCGCACATGCCTGCAACGTGTTCTGGCAGGTGGGCAGCTCCGCCACCATCGACACGACCTCCCAGTTCAAGGGCAACATCCTGGCCCTGGAGTCCATCTCGGTGAACACCGGCGCCGTGATCGAAGGCCGGGCCCTCGCGCGCAATGGCGCGGTCACGCTGGACAACAACACCATTACGAGGGCGGCTTGCGCCGTTGGCCCGCCTGGACCTCCCGGCCCGACCGGCCCTCCCGGCCCGACGGGTTCGCCCGGCCCGACGGGTTCGCCCGGCCCTGACGGCGCACCCGGCCCTGACGGCTCGCCCGGACCTGACGGCTCGCCCGGCGCCCCCGGGTCCCCCGGCGCACCCGGCCCGACCGGCTCGCCCGGACCTGACGGCAGCCCCGGCCCGATCGGCAGTCCCGGCCCTGACGGCTCGCCCGGTACCCCCGGATCCCCCGGCGCCCCCGGCCCTGACGGCAGCCCCGGCCCGACCGGCGCTCCCGGCCCTGACGGCTCGCCCGGTGCCCCTGGCCCGACCGGCTCGCCCGGACCCGCCGGCAGCCCCGGACCCGTCGGCGCAACCGGACCCGCCGGACCCGCGGGACCCGCAGGACCTGCCGGACCTGCCGGACCTGCCGGACCTGCCGGACCTGCCGGACCCGCCGGACCCGCCGGACCCAAGGGGCCGCGCGGGGACAAGGGCGAAAAGGGTGACCACGGCGGGCACGGCCATGGGCACCACGACCACGACCACGACCACGACGAGGGTGGACCCGGCCACGGTCACGACGACGAGGACGACGGCGAGCACGGCCACGGTCACGGCGACCACGGCAAGCCCTCACGGGCTGCCTCCCTGCCGGGCAACCTCGACGATGTTCTGGGCCCCCTGGGCGCCGGCCACACGGCCAAGAGCGTCAACTTCGCCCACGTGAGCGCCGCCACCCGCCAGCAGCCGGAGGCAGCGTCGCCCGTACTCGCCGCGAACCACGCAAGCAGCGGGCCCGGCATCCTGGCCGCCTCCGCAGCCGCGCTCGCAATCATCGGAGGCTCGGTCCTCTTCACCATGAAGAGGGTCCGACGTACGGCGACTCGACAGGACTAGCCCATCGCGGACGTGACCGCCTCCCGCCCCTGAGCCATCGGGGGCCGGGGCCGGAGCCCGGTCAACCACATGGGACGCCCTTGTCAGCCGTTCGCCCGCCGAGCCCCTGGACTCGTCGTCCAGGGGCTCGGCGGGGCTCGGCGGGCTCGAGGGACCCAGAGCCGACGCCCCCGAACAGCCCGTGCTGGGGCATGAGTTGGTGGTTCGAAATCGACCGGCGGCCGGAGCCGCTGACGGACTCGCCGTCAGGACATCGAAGGACAGGGCGCCTGCACGCGCTGAACTCCCTGCCCTGACCGGTGGAGGTCAGGGAAGAATTCCGTACCGTCGTACGTCTTGACGACTTCGTCGATGAAATGGCGCGTACGGTCCGGGCCCAGCGCCTGGGCCTGCAAGTGCGCATACATATCACTGTAGAGCCGCACGTCGGATCGTTTCTCCAGATAGAGGTCACTGGTGAACCTTTCGAGATACACCACGCTCACATCTGTGGCGTCGGCAAATTCGAGCAGCGCGAACTGTCCCGAGACACCCGGGTGCGCACCCACATCGTGAGGGAGAACCTGCAGGGTGATGTGCGGCAGGGCGCTGAGGTGGATCAGATGGTCCAGCTGTTCGCGCATGACCTCGCGGCCGCCCACGACGCGCCGCAGCGCCGATTCATCCAGTACGGCCCATAAGCGCAGCAGGTTGTGCGGGGCACTCAGCCGGCTCTGGCGCCGCAGCCGCACCTGGAGGCGAGTGGCGGCCTGTTCGGCAGTGGCGTGAGGGATCGTTCCTGCGATGACCGCCTGGGCGTAGGCGGGAGTCTGCAGCAGGCCGGGGATCACCATGGGCTCGTAGAAACGGATCGCGGCCGCCGCGGCCTCCAGGCCGATGTAGGCGCCGTACGGGATGTCGCCGTACGAGTTCCACCAGCCCTGCTGACCCGATTCCCTGGCCAGTTGCATCAGGTGGTCAACACGCCGCTGGTCCTGGACTCCGTATAGCCCGCAGAGGTCGCGCACGTCGCGCGGCTTGATGAGGCGGTGGCCGTTCTCCAGCAGGCTGATCTTGGGCTGGGAGATCAGCAGGCGTTCCGCCACCTGCTGCGTCGTCATTCCGCTGATCTCCCGAAGCCTGCGCAGCTCCGACCCCAGTCGGCGTCTGCTGACGGTGGGATTCACAGTGACGCCCACGGGACGCATACCTCCGCTCCAAAAGAACCTTGCGCTGGCGAACAGATTGTCACGGCAGGGGCTACCGGATCCGCCTTGGTTCCGTGTCGTTCACGGTGATTCGCGCCGGATGAAGAAGGGCCGGAACTCGGATGACCCTCACCCAGCTTGACATTTTTCCTGTTGAAATTAACAGGAATTCGCATATTGTCTCGAAGCGACTCGTATAATCGAAAATCTCGCCGACTGGACCGCTTTTCGATGCAGGTTTCTGCGTAATATGCCAGAGACAGAGAGCCTGCCTGTGTGATCGCGACGCCCTCATAGGAGTTGACACCTCGAGACGCTGAATGTCTCGGGCTAGCCGCTACGGCGCACAATGCCGGCCTGGATCCCGATGACACTCGCCGTGACGATCACCCTCTTGCCCTTCCCGGCCACTGGCCCACTGGCGTCAGCCGCTGCCCATGCCGACGCGGGCGGCGCGCCGAACGACATCAGGACGGTGGCCGCGGCCATCTCCAAGCAGGGCGCCCTGTATGCGTACGGCGCGATGGGACCCAAGCGCTTCGACTGCTCCGGCCTGACGCTCCACGCCTTCCGGCAAGCCGGCAAACGGCTGCCTCGTACGCAGTCATCGTGGAACTGTCCGCTACGGGCGCGCTACCTGATCTCGCAGGCGTCGGCGACCCCGCTTCGGCCTTGCCCTCATCACGATCGCCGTTACAGTCCTGTCCCTGATGCCGGAGGTTCGCCACAGGCATAGCCTGATAGGTGGGTCATTGCACTCTCACGTGCGGCGGCCCGGAAGGGCGGCCCCGGCGGGTGAATGTGCCGGGGCCGTTGTGTCACCGTCGCCACGTCACAGGGAGCGAGGCGCGATGCATCCAGCCGGCCACCACCCGCGCCGGATTGCCCACCCCCGTGCCGGAGGGGGTGTTCTCCGTAGGGCGATCTCACAAAACACCGGCCGGTGTCTCCCTCGCGCGCAGAGGATCGCGCGGGCAGCCACGGGCCGGTAGATGTGCTGGGCGGTCACATGGGGTCGATGCCCTCGCTGCCCCGCTCGCTCTCCTTCTTGCTCTGCTCCTCGACCCGGCGGGCCTTCTCCTTCAGACGCTGACGCTCCGCCGGGTCGGTGGCACGCTCCGCGGCCTGCTCGATCTTCTTGACCTGGTCACGCATCTGCTGGGCACGGCTGCCGGACTCGCCTGCAACGCTCATGATCACTCCTGAAATCTGGGGAGAGCGGGACGCCACCAGCCAAACAACACCCCCACACCCGCGCATCCCGAACGGTCACCCACCGCTATCCCCCCAGCACAGGCCAGGTGTAGAAGGTCACCCGGTCGCCGGAGCGCACCCTTCTCAGCGGAGTCGGCGGCGTCCGGAGCGCCGCCCGTGCATGCCCAGGTACACCAGGGCCGCCACGAAGACCAGGATGCCGATGACCAGCAGAGAGAGCATGCCTTCGGCGGCAGCGCCGATGATGCCCAGCACCATCGCCACGATGACCAGGATCAGCGGCGGGCGAGCTGCCGCTCGCCACCCGCACCGGGCCGGTATGTGAGGCCGTAGTGCTGGAAGATGGCCGGCTCGTCCGTGCTGGTGTCCACGTAGATGGCCTCCAGCGCGCCAATCCTGTGCCCGCCCACGTCGACCACGTCGTGGGTACGCCACTCGCCGCCAGTCCCACCGGTTCTGTGAGTCTGCTCCGATGGGACTCTCGCCAGACGAACAACCCGGGTGAGGCAGCCCTGTACGCAAGAGGGGGTTCCTCGCGCAGGACAGTTGAGCCCGCCCGGTGACGCACCCCGTGGGACGGCCGGGGCCGCGGCCCCGGAACTCCGTTCAGAAGGCGCTCAGCGCGTCGCGGGTGTTGGTGCGGTACAGGCCGACCTTGGGGTTGGCGACGCTGCCCGGCTTGGCCAGCCGGAGGCTGACGCCGTCCGCGTTCGGCATGTGCTCCTTGTCGGCCAGGACGTTGACCTCGTCGGCCACGGGGCCGTTGCCACCCGACGGGTTGAGGTTGACGGCCGCGTACGCGGTGGCGCCGGGGTGCAGCGGGTACGCCGGGGCGCCGCCCAGACCACCGGGGGCGGTGGCCTGGAGACCGAGCGCGGCACCCTTGGCGCTGAAGCCGACGGTGGGGAAGTAGTCCAGACCGCAGGAGGTGGAACCGTTGTTGGTCACGGTGATGACGCGGACGGTGGCCGGAGTGCCCGTCGGGGAAGTGACCTTGACGGTCAGGTTCCGCGCCGAGCAGGGGTGGGTGTAGGCGTAGGAGTCACCGGTGGTGTCTCCCTTGTTCTTGCCGCCCGAGCCGGCCTTCGCCGGGGTGGCGGTGGCCGTGCCGGTTCCGGTGACCTTGCCGGCGGACGGGGCGGCGGAGGCGCCCTCCCCGGACGGTGTCACGGTCCCGGTCGAGACCGGCTTGTCCGCGCTCTTGGCCGGGGCGGGGTTCGCGGTCGTCCCGCCGGGGCTGTCCGAGCCGCCGCAGGCGGTCAGGGCCAGAGCAAGACCGGCGGTGGCGGTGGCCAGGGCGGTGTTGCGAAGTCGGTAGGTGCGCATGGGGAACTCTCCGTGTCGGTGGGGTCGTCAGACGGAGGCTTCCGCTTTCCGCCTGACGAGACGTTGGGTGGGGCTGCTGTTCCGGTCGGCTGCTGCCGCAGGCGGCCGAGGGCGGTCGGTGGGGCGGGTGGGACCCTCCCGTTGCGACTGCCGTATCCGACCGCCGATCCGATGGGCGGACCGACGGGCTGATGACGCAACTGTGGGGCCGGTTTTGTTCCAGTGGCGTCTGGGCCGGGATAGTAGGAACCCTGTAACGCTCCCGACCCCTCTCACCTGGGCGATCGGGTGAGCCTGGAACGTGCTTCCGGGATGAAACGTGCTTCCGGGATGAGGGGGAGGGTGGAATGGCCACGGAGACGGAGCGGTTCGCGGAGCTGATGCGCGGGTTCAAGGAGCGCTCGGGGCGCAGCTACGGCACGCTCGCGAAGCGTCTGCACTCCAGCAACTCGACGCTGCACCGCTATTGCAGCGGCGCGGCGGTGCCCACGGAGTACGCCCCGGTGGAGCGGTTCGCCCGAGTCTGCGGTGCCTCGGCCGACGAACTGGTCGCGCTGCACCGGCAGTGGCTGCTGGCGCTGGTGGAGCGGCGGCGGGGGGTGACGGAGGGGCAGGCCTCGGGGTCGGGGGCGGCGAACTCCGTGGCGCCGCGGGGCGGTGACGCCGCGCCGGAGGTGCCGCCTGCATCGGCGGTGGCGGTGGCTGGGGAGGCTTCGGAGGTCCGGCCGCAGGCGGAGGCCGACCCCGTACCGGCCCCGGCGCCCGCGGCCGGGTCCGCCCCGGCGCCCGGACCTGCCGCTGCGGAGGCATCCGCCCCTGCGCCCACCCCCGGTCCCGCGCCAGCACCGGCGGAGGCCCCCGCCCCTGCGCCGGCAACGGAGGCACCCGCACATGCCCCCGCCGCTCTTATCGAGCCGGGCCGCGCCCGGGCCTCCGTACCGGGGGCCCGGCGTCGCCGTCGGCTGCTGCTCGCCGTTGCGGCCGCCGTGGCCACCGCCGCGGTGGCGGGGACCGCCGCCGCCGTTTCCGCCATGGGAGACAAGGGTCACGGGGACACGCGCCGCGGCGCCGCCCAGCCGTCCTCGCGCGAGCGGGCGGCAGCGGGCCCGGCCTTGCCGTCCGGCGGGTCGTCGTCACCCACGCCCACAGCCGATTCCGCACCCCCGTCCAGCCCCGGCCCGTCGTCCCCCTCGGCAACGTCCGCGTCCACCTCGTCGGCCACCGCCAGGGAGGGGGCCTCTCCCACCGCCCCGTTCACGGTCAACGTCCTGCCCGACAACTGGGACAGCCCCTGCGACCAGTGGTTCGCCCTGGACAAGGCACCCGGCACGGTCCCCCCGCCCCCCGCCGGGCAGGCGACCGAAGGGTGGGCCCGGGCCCTGGACGCCGTCCCGGCGGGGCACCTGCGCATGCAGCTGACCGTCCAGGGCACCGAGGGCAAGGCCACGGTCCTGCACGCGCTGTACGTCCATGTCGTGAGCGGCCGCAAGGCTCCCGGCTGGAACGCGTACACCATGGGCTCCGGTTGCGGCGGCACGCTGGCGCCGGCGTCCTTCGCCGTGAACCTGGACGACGCCTCCCCGAGGGCCAGGCCCGTACCCGGCAAGGAGGGCGAGCGGCCGACGCCCTCGACCGACTTCCCGTACAAGGTCTCCGCCACCGACCCCCAGGTGCTGAACGTCGATGCCGCCACACTCGGTCAGGACGTCAGCTGGTACCTGGAGCTGGCCTGGAGCAGTGGCGACCGCAAGGGCACCACCCGCATCGACGACCACGGCCGCCCGTTCCGCACGGTCGCCCAGAACGCCGGCCACAGCTACTGGTACAACGAGAACAACAACGCCTGGCTGCCGTACACGGAATGAAAGACCCGTTGCACCCGGTCCGGCGCATGGCACGTCGGACCGATTCGATCTTGCCTTGGTGCGCCACCGTGAAGGGCGTGCCCCAACCGTGCCCTGAGGGACGGTCAACAGCGGACACATGCGGGACCGGAGGGGCTCCCCCAGAGGACCCACCAGCGCTTGTTTACGCAGGTCAGGTCCGGTGTGGGTCTGACCTGCGCAGTAGATTCCCAAGCTGATAGCGCGGGTTCGATTCTCGTCATCCGCTCCGCTCTTGCAGGAAGGCCCAGGTCAGCGACCTGGGCCTTCCTCGTTGTCTGGATCTCTCCCGGCCCGTGTGCCATTCGCGTGCCATAACTGCCCTGATGGCGCTCCAGATTGCTCGCCGAGTCGCTGCCGACTTCGCGGGGGAGCCTGCAACACCCTGGTCGCGCTGACCGGAGCCGATCGGGGGGCGTGCCCACCGCACCTAGCTCGCGAGCGCCTTGAACAGGCCGCGGATCTCTTCCTCGTCCGCGATCACCGGCAGGGTGTCGAAGTAGAGCTCCCACTCGCCCTTCGGGCCAATGCGCTCCACGATCCCGAAGGGGATGTCGGTGCCCTTGGGGTCGACGCCGGTGGGGTCGGTCATCGTGCCATGCCACTCGATGTAAGTGGTGGTGCGGCCGATGGCCACCTGGCCCGCCTTGAACTCGACGTCGGCGTTCTCGAACAGCCGGTGGAGGTAGGCGGTCTTGCCCTCCTCGGTGGTCAGCGACCGGTCCAGGCCGGGCCCGGCCAGCTTGGCGTTGCCGGTACGGGCGGCCAGCGCGGCAGCGTCCCCGCTGTTCCAGGCGGCGAGGCGGGCGGGGATCTCCTGGGCGTGGAACCGGTCGGGGGCCGCTCCGCGCGGGCCGGGGCCGGCCGGGTCGGCGATGCCGGCGAAGAGGGGGCGGGGCCGCTGAGACTCGGGCAGGACCTGGAACAGCTCGTAGCGGTCGTAGTAGCGGCGGGCCTGGATGGTCTTGCCGTCATCGCCGAGGACGTTGCGGGCGATCTGCGGGTAGCTGACCTTGTGGCCCTTGAGGGTGACCGTGTTCTGCTGGCCGAACATCATCACGGCGCCGTCGGCGACCACGTTCGTGCCGCGGTAGCGGAGGTCCGGCACAAGGCGGAGCGAGTTGCTGATCGAGGCGCCGATCACCGCGTGGCCGCGCTGGGGCTTGCCGCCGGCCTCCCAGAGGCTGGCCTCCTCGTCGAAGATGTCCAGGTAGGTCTGGAGGCTGGGGGCCTCGCCGAAGAGGATCTGCCGCTTCATGAAGGCGCAGGCGTTCGGGGTGATCCGCCCTTCGAGCCGGTCTACCTTCTCGCGGACCTCGGTGCACTCGCCGCCCTCGGCGGTGGCGGTGGCCGGCGCGGCACCGATGGTGAGGCCTGCGAGAAGAGTGGCCGCCGCGAACACTCCGGTGCGCGTGTATCGCCGCATGTTCATGTCGTTCCCCGTTCGTGATCGCTTGATCGCTTGATCGCTTCGATGGATCAAGCTTCTTCGAGGGCGCCGGGGAAAACGATTACCTCAGGGGTAATGACGGGCAGTTGACAGTGCGGATGACGACCGACCACGGATGACGGGCACTGGCACGGACCAGGTTCCGGTAGGGGCGATGGGACCCCATGGCCCGGTCGACGAGCCCATGCGGCCGACCGGTCGCGGAAGGTGGGGGCGAGCCCCAACCGTGCCCTCAGGAGCGGTCAACAGCGGTCGGAACCGGAGCGGAACCGGAGCAGGGCAGAGGCTCCGGAAGACGCTCGGCAGGGATGGTTTACGCAGGTCAGACCCCACACGAGCAATCTCCGCGCCATGGATTGCCAGGCCTATTGCGCGGGTTCGATTCCCGTCACCCGCTCCACAGCAAAGCCCCAGGTAAGCGGCGAATTCCAGGGGCTTTCGCATCACCTAGACCCCGCTGGCCTCGCCGCGCCCTCCCCGCGCCCCAACTGGTGGGGAGGGCCTGCCTGGTGTCACTCGCAGTGCGAGCCCCCCACGGTCTCGAACATCAGCTCAGCCATCGGCCGCGCCGCCCTGCCTCCGCCCACCGCGCTCGGGGCGAATCAATATCTGTCCCGGCGGTCTGAGAATTTAACGGGCACCGCGAGGAGAGTTTTTGCCGCGGCGCGGGGGTTGAATTTATTTGACCCCTGCGTTCCACTGCGGCGTGCTACTGTCCATCTTGGTTGCAGTTTTGGTTCCCAAAAACTTAAGGCGTTCCCGGTCGACCCTCACGTCGCATGGTGGCGCTTCATATTTCCGGTCATTTTCCGGGCGGGGCATCATCGCGGCGACACGGTCTCCGCACAGTGCGGACGCCGGTGTACTGCCCCAAGGAGATATGACATGGCTGCTGGCACCGTGAAGTGGTTCAACGCGGCGAAGGGTTTCGGCTTCATCGAGCAGGACGGTGGCGGGGACGACGTCTTCGCCCACTTCTCGAACATCGCCGCCCAGGGTTTCCGCGAGCTGACCGAGGGCCAGAAGGTCGTCTTCGACATCGCGCCGGGTCCGAAGGGCCCGACGGCGGAGAACATCGTTCCCGCCTGACGCCGACTCGCGTTTCGCAGCTGGGGCCCGCATCCCTCGGGGTGCGGGCCCCAGCTGCACACATCGCCCGCGGTGCGTTCACCCGCGGGACCGAGCACGGGATGCCGCCGCCTCGGAGCCGCATCCGAGTTCATTTCTCCAGTTTCGCGTCGCATGACGCCACACTTATCGCAGTACCCGTACCCGCGCGCATTTCTCGCGGGCCGGATCTGCCTCCGCATTCCATTCGGCCCGTTCTCGCAATTCTCTGCGCTGCTCTTCTGCTGCGGGAATTCCTTGATACGTGCCGTATCAAGGAAGGTTTCGAATGAACCCCACACGTAAGAACGAGCGCTCGTCCCGTACCCGCGGCCGCACCGGCGGCCCCACTTTCGGCAACGGCAACGGCGCCGGCTCGGAGCGGGGCGGCCGGTTCGGTTCCTCGGGCTCCCCCGCTCGAAGCCGTTCCGCAGGTCCGAGCCGCTCCGGCGGCTCCAGCCGCCGGCCCGCCGCGCTACAGGGCGAGTTCGCGCCGCCGAAGACGATCACGCCCGCGTTGGCCGCCGTCGAAGCCTTCGCCGATCTCGACATGCCGGCCGAGCTGCTGGCCGCCCTCGGAGCGCAGGGAGTGAGCGTGCCCTTCCCGATCCAGGGCGCCACCCTGCCCAACACCCTCGCGGGCCGTGACGTCCTCGGCCGTGGCCGCACCGGCTCCGGAAAGACCCTCGCGTTCGGCCTCGCCCTGCTGGCCCGCACCGCCGGGCAGCGTGCCGAACCCCACCAGCCGCTCGCGCTGATCCTCGTACCCACCCGCGAACTGGCCCAGCAGGTGACCGACGCGCTCACCCCCTACGCCCGGGCGGTCAAGCTGCGCCTGGCCACCGTCGTCGGCGGCATGCCCATCGGCCGCCAGGCGCACGCCCTGCGCGGCGGCGCCGAAGTCGTGGTCGCCACCCCGGGCCGGCTGAAGGACCTCATCGACCGGGGTGACTGCCGGCTGAACCAGGTCGGGATCACCGTCCTGGACGAGGCCGACCAGATGGCCGACATGGGCTTCATGCCCCAGGTCACCGCGCTGCTCGACCAAGTGCGCCCCGAGGGCCAGCGGATGCTGTTCTCCGCCACCCTGGACCGCAACGTCGACCTGCTGGTGCGCCGTTACCTGACGGACCCGGTCGTGCACTCCGTCGATCCCTCGCAGGGCGCGGTGACCACGATGGAGCACCACGTCCTCTACGTCCACGGCGCCGACAAGCAGCGGACGACGACGGAGATCGCCGCCCGCGACGGCCGCGTGATCATGTTCCTCGACACCAAGCACGCCGTGGACCGCCTCACCCAGGACCTCCTCGACAACGGCGTCCGCGCCGCGGCCCTGCACGGCGGCAAGTCCCAGCCGCAACGGACCCGGACCCTGGCCCAGTTCAAGACCGGACACGTCACCGTCCTGGTCGCCACGAACGTCGCCGCCCGTGGAATCCACGTCGACAACCTCGACCTCGTCGTCAACGTCGACCCGCCGACCGACCACAAGGACTACCTCCACCGCGGCGGCCGCACCGCCCGCGCGGGCGAGTCCGGCAGCGTCGTCACCCTGGTCACCCCCAACCAGCGCCGCGACATGACCCGCCTCATGCAGGCCGCCGGAATCGCCCCGCAGACCACCCAGGTCCGCTCCGGCGACGAGGCCCTGACCCGGATCACCGGCGCCCAGGCGCCCTCCGGAATCCCCGTCACCATCACGGCGCCGGTTTCCGAGCGGCCCAGGCGCAGCGCCGGCTCCTCGCGCGGGCGGCGTGGGCCCATGTCGGCTGCCCGGCGCGCGAGCGCTCGGCAGTCCACCTTCGACGCGGCGGCCTGACAGCCACGTGATCAGAAGAATGACCCATCTCTGCAGGAGGCACGTCGTGATGCTGATCCGGATGCAGCCCCGCTCCTCCACTCCCGGCGTCCGCGCTCGCGCGCGCACCCTCGCCCTCGCCCGCTGACCCGCCTCACCACGACAGAACCGTGCCCCTCCCCTTCTTCCTGTGAGGCAACATGCGCTGTGTCATCGCCCGCTTCCCGTTCGAGCTGACCAAGAGCGGCGTCCTTGAATCGATGAAGGGCATCAAGCCCGAGGAGATCGTCGGCGACTCCGTGATCATCGGCCGCCGCATCTACCCCGTGAAGCAGGTCGGCCAGGTCATCACCCGTCAGGACAGGCGTGACTTCAGCGTCGGTGAAGTCCTTCGGGCCATGACCCAGCTCGGCTTCACCTGCCGCGGGCTCCCCCGGGCCGCCGCGCCCGCGCGCGTCCTCAGTCCGCTCCAGCACGCATCCGCGATGCTCGGCGCTCCCGTGGCGGTCTGACCGACCCGACCGGTGCGAGCCGGCGCCCGGACGGCGAGGAGGGCCCGACCGGCACACGCCGGTCGGGCCCTCCCGCGTACGGGCTTCTTACACAGACAGCAACCAAAGGGGCATCTTGCATCAGCTCAAGCTCAAGCTCGGAATCATGTCGCAGACCCGCAAGGAAAACGAACACCGTCTGCCGATCCACCCGGCGCATTTCGAACGCATCGACGCCGACCTCCAGCCCAGCATCTACCTGCAGACCGGTTACGGCGCTCACTTCGGCGTTTCGGACGGTCAGCTCGCTCCGTGGGTCGCCGGTTTCCGCTCGCGCGAGGAACTGATCGCGGAGTGCGACGTCATCCTGCTGGCCAAACCGCTGCACGAGGATCTGGAGGACCTGCGGGACGGGCAGGTGCTGTGGGGGTGGCCGCACTGCGTGCAGGACGAGAAGGTCACCCAGGCCGCCATCGACCGCAGGCTCACGGTGATCGCCTTCGAGGCGATGAACCACTGGACCCGGGACGGGGGATTCAGTCTCCACGTCTTCCACAAGAACAACGAGCTGGCCGGCTACTCGTCGGTGCTGCACGCCATGCAGCTGACCGGGTCGACCGGTGACTACGGGCGTCGGCGGCGTGCGGTGGTGATCGGCTTCGGCGCCACCGCCCGCGGCGCGGTCACCGCGCTCAGCGCGCTGGGCGTTCACGATGTGGATGTGCTGACCGCCCGCGGCATCGCCGCCGTCAGCTCACCGATCCACTCGGCACGGATCGTGCACTTCGACCACGACGTGGCCGACGACACCCTCGACCCGCGGCGCAGCATCGTGGTCACCGAGGACGGCCCGGAGCCGCTGGCCGACTTCCTCGCCGGGCACGACATCATCGTCAACTGCGTGCTCCAGGACACCGCGGCGCCGCTGATGTTCCTGATAGAGGAGGACCTGCCGAAGCTCGCGCCCGGCACCCTCGTCATCGACGTCTCCTGCGACGAGGGCATGGGTTTCGCCTGGGCTCGGGCCACCACCTTCAACGCGCCGATGTTCACCGTCGGCGACCAGGTCCACTACTACGCCGTGGATCACAGCCCCTCCTACCTGTGGGACGCCGCCACCTGGGAGAACAGCGAGGCGCTGATCCCGTTCCTGCGGTCGGTCCTCGAAGGGCCGGCCGGCTGGGACGGGGACCACACCATTCGCCGAGCGATCGAGATCCGCGGCGGCACCGTACAGAATCCGGCGGTCCTGGCCTTTCAGCAGCGCGCCGCACCGTACCCGCACGCGCTGCTCTGAACCGATGCCACCTGGTCAGCTGCAACCGATTACCTCTTCGCCGCCCGAACGAAAATCTATCGCGGCTGGAGTAGACATTGGGCTGCGGCGTGGCTATGGTTTCTTTCGTAACCCAGAGAGACAGCAGGGCCCGGCAGAGACGAACTGCCGGGCAGTGGTACCCGTGGTACGAGTTGTCGCAGTTCAGCAGGGTGGTACGGGCGTGGAGTGTCGAAGCCAGAGCGGTTGCAGGACGGCGACGGGACTGACGACCGGACCGGGCGGCCCGCAGTGATCAGGGGCCGCCGAGAGAAGTACCGCGGTTGACGCAGTGGCAGTACCCGTGAATGCAGTGCGCAGTACCCAGCAGTACGTATCACCCAGCAGTACGCAGTAGTAGTAGGCAGTTGATCACCGAGGGAAGAACGGAGGAGCCGAGCACCATCAGGATCGCCCGGGTGGAAGCCTGAGCCCGGGTACCGCAGGACATCGATAGTGAGGTGGTCTCCGGTCAAGCAACCGCGATCCCCGCACTCCCGGCAGCATCTCGGCCGGGTCGGCGGAATCACAGGGTCGGCGCAGTATCAGGGCCGACAGATGGTGTAGTAGTTCCTTCGGGGCCCTGGTGCCATAGGCGCCAGGGCCCCTCCACGCGTTCCACGAGAGAGGTTCAATGACAGCAGACGACTCGTTCGGCCGTCTCGACGACGACGACTACCCCGCCTACACCATGGGCCGGGCCGCCGAGATGCTCGGCACCACGCAGGGATTCCTCCGGTCACTCGGCGAAGCCCGTCTCATCACCCCGCTCCGCTCCGCCGGCGGACACCGCCGCTACTCCCGCTACCAGCTGCGCATCGCTGCTCGAGCCCGCGAACTCGTCGACCAGGGGACCCCCATCGAGTCGGCCTGCCGCATCGTCATCCTCGAGGACCAGCTCGAAGAAGCCCAGCGCATCAATGCCGAGTACCGCCGCGCCGCGGAAGCGTCCACGCCGTCGGACTCGTCCTGAGACGAACGCGTCCGTCCGGGACGGTGGTCCCGCTGCTGGAACACCCCGAGCCGGAACTCCGCCTCAGTGGCGCGTCTGCCGCACCGCTGAGGCGGTGGCGCTCACGCCCCCGCAGTAGGTCCCGTAGATCCCGTCACCACGGCACTCGGGGCTCGGGGCACGCCGCCCGCTTCGTGCGGTTGCCCGGCGGGGACCGGGGCACGCGGAGCGGACCGTACGACCTGTCCGCAGTGAGCGACTCTGACGTCACCCTTCGCCGCCCGCCCGCTCGTGACCTGACCCGAAGCGGCGACCAGCCCGTGAAGGCGTGACTGTCGTGTGCCTGCGAGGCGCATTCGGTTCGGTACGCCAGGCCGCGCACCGCAGGTGATACTGACCGGGCACAGTTGCTCCACGGCAAATTTTCAGACGCTGAACAGTGGTCTTCGGTCGGCGAACGGGGGCATCCGCCGCCAGCCGGTTCGCAGGAGCCCGTCCCGCAGGACCTCGGGGGTCGGGCAGCCGTCCAGACGCGCCGTCCCCTTCTCCTTCCGACCACTCTGTGAGAGATGACGCTCGCCATGACGAACTTCCTGGCCGTGGAACGCGCTCTGCGCACCGCCGCACCGCACGACCTGCTCCGAACCGTTCGCTCCGCACTCGTCGCGCATTACGAGGCCCTCGAAGTCGACCTCCTGATGGCGGACTACAGCTTGAGCGTCCTGCAGCAGGTCACCGCCCTGCCGGACACCGCGGAGCCGCTGCCGCTCCAAGCCACCCCGCAGGGCCGGGCCTTCGGCAGCCAGGAGCCGTACGGTCAGTACTCGGCCGAGGGCAATGCCCTGGACCTGCATCTACCGGTGACCGTGCGGGGTGACCGGCTCGGGATCCTCACGGTGCGCCTGCCGGAGCGCCTGTGCACGACGGAAACCGTCGGGGAGCTGACGGACATCGCGGAGCTGCTGGGGCACGAGATCGTCGTCGCGGAGCGGGACACCGATCTGTACCTGCGGGCCCGCCGGGCGAGCCGGCTGACGCTGGCGGCCGAGATGCAGTGGCAGTTGCTCCCGGGGCGGGCGTGCGCCCGTCCGGAGTACGCCATCGGAGCACAGCTCGAGCCCGCCTACGACATCCACGGCGACAACTTCGACTGGTCCACCAGCGCCGAAACCCTCACGATGACCGTCACCAACGGAATGGGCGAGGGGATCCAGGCCTCGCTCCTGACCAACCTCGCCGTCAACGCCCTGCGCAACGCCAGAAGGGCCGGGGTGGACATCGCCGATCAAGCCGCGCTGGCGGACCAGGCCGTCTTCGGGCAGTACCAGGGCCGGGAGTACGTCTCGACCCTCCTGCTGTGCCTGGAGCTGTCCACGGGCCACGGCGAGGTCGTGGATGCCGGATCTCCCCAGCTGTGGCGGTACCGGGAGAGATCCGTGGAGAGGGTCCGCTTCGAGGAGCAGCTCCCCTTGGGAATGTTCGAGGAGTCGCACTACTCGGCGCAGCGCTTCGACGCACTCCCCGGCGACCGTTTGATCTTCGTCAGCGACGGCGTCTACGGGGCTGCGGACAAGGGCGGTGTGGCCTACGGCGAGCGGGCACTGGCCCGCGCCATCCACGCGACGGCTCTCCTGCCGGCCGCCGCGGTACCTCGAGCGATCCTGGAAGAGCTGACCGAGTACCGCGACACCGCGGCCGATGATGACGCGCTGGTCACCTGCCTGGACTGGTTCGGTCGGCCCCGGGCTTAGGCTCCCTCTCCCTTCCGCGGGACCCGTGGGACCCGTGGGCCCCGTGGGCCCCGTAGGACCCGTGGGCCCCGTAGGACCCGAGGACCGGCTTGCCGCCACGGCGCGGGAAGTCGCGCAGGCCGCGACGGGCCTGCCGTGCCGGACCCGGCCGCCGGCCGGGCTCGCGGGGCTCAGGCGGTGTCGGGCAGGTTGTCCTCGCCGGCCAGGACGTCGCCGAGCCCGATGTGGGCCTCGGCCGCGTCGCGGAAGGCGGCGAGGCCTTCGGCCAGGGAGCGCCGGTCCTGAGGTGTCATCCGCGAAAGCACCTCGGCTGCCTTGTGCGCGCGCAGGGAGCGGGTGTCCGCCAGGACCGCGTGTCCGCCCCGGCTCAGGGTCAGCTCGACTTCCCGCCGGTTGGTCCTGCCGCGGGAGCGCTGGAGCAGGCCCGCCGCTTCCAGCCGGTCGCACAGCCGGCTGACTGCGGGCGGAGCTGATCCGAGTGCTTCTCCGAGGTCACGCAGGTTTATCCCGGACCGCCCCTCGATCACGGTCAAGGCGCGCAGTTGCGACGCCGGGACCGGGCCCACAGCGGCTTCCTGGATCGGATGCCACAAGACTTCGAGCAACTCCGCGACGGCGCAGGCGTCGACAAGCGCCTGGTCATCGGTGAGGGAGTGGACGGCTCGGGGCATCTCACCACTGTGTCAGCCGGGAGCCCATTTGTCAGGCGCCAGGGGCATGCGGGCAACCCGCGTGCGAGTCGTGTGCACGGTGTAAGCGAAGAGGGTGGGACGGGGGTGGCACGGGGATGGGGCGGGGGTGCGGTTGTCAGGCGGGTGGCACGTGGAGGATAGTTGCCGCAAGGCAACTGTCTTCTTCGATGTGATGGGGTGAGGGGTTCGCGCAGCGGGCCTTCAGTTTTTGGTGAATACCACCGAGGCGATTTCAGACCCCCCTTCCGTGGCCGGCGGCCCGTGGGGTGAGGCGCCCTATCCGGTGCTCGTGACGGACGACCGGTCGGTCCTGCGGTTCGTCAACGAGGCAGCCGGACTGATCTTCCCCCGCGCACGCCCCGGCTCGGCCATGGCGGACGTGGTACCCGCGTGGCTCTCCTCGGCCCAGGCGCGCCCGGCCGGCGCCGGCATCCCCACCGTGCGGGGCAAGGTCGAAGACCGTACGTACGAGGCCCATCCGACGGTCCACGAGGACGACACGGTGGTGTGGTGGCTGGTCGACGACACCGACCACCGGATGGCTCGCGAAGCACTGCGGGTGGAGCGCGAACGTACGGCGTTCCTGACCGAGGCCTCGAACCTGCTGCTGTCGTCACTGAACCTGGAGCGGTGCATGGACGTCACCGCGCGCATGGCCGCGGAACACCTCGCGGACGCGGCCCTGGTGATCGCGCCTTCCCGGGGCCGCGAGCTGCCGGTGGTGGCGTGCCTGCGCGGAGAGTCTCCCTCGCGGTCCCGCATCGCCGCCGATCCCGACGAGGTACCCGGACTCGGGGAGGCGCTGCAGGGGTTCCCTCCCGTTCCCTCCCGCTGGATCGACCCCGCCACCGCACCGGTCTGGCTGATCCCCGACGGGTTCGGTCCAGTGGGGTCCATCGTCATCACCCCCCTGCCCGGACACGGTGTCCCCGCGGGGGCCCTGGTCCTGCTCCGCGCCGCCGGATCCCCCCGGTTCACCGCGGAGGAGGAAGTGTTCGCCCGGCTGTTCGCCGCGCGCGCCGGCGCCGCGATGTCGGCCGCCCGCCTCTACGCCGAGCAGACCTCCATCACCGACGTCCTGATGCGCGAACTGCTCCCGCCCTCGCTGCACCAGGTGTCCGGCGTGGAGTACGCGGGCGGCTACCGGCCTTCCAAGGAGCACGAGCGGGTCGGCGGCGACTTCTACGATGTCCACCCCGCGTCCGAGGACGGTGACGCATCGCTCGTCGTCCTCGGAGACGTGTGCGGCAAGGGCCTGGAGGCCGCCGTGATGACCGGGAAGATCCGCAACACCCTCCACGCCCTGTTGCCGATAGCGCAAGACCACCAGCGGCTCCTGAGCCTGCTGAACACCTCGCTCCTCAATTCCCGCAGCACCCGCTTCGCCACCCTGGTCCTCGCCTCCGCGACACGGCACGGCAACACCGTGCGGCTGCGGCTGACCAGCGCCGGCCACCCCGCACCACTGATCCTGCGCTCCGACGGCCGGGTCGAGGAAGCACCGACCAAGGGCACCCTGGTCGGTGCGCTTCCCCGGGTCACCGCCAAGACCGTCCACGTGACGCTCGAGCCCGGCGAGACCTGCGTCCTCTACACGGACGGGATCAGCGAGGCGCGCGGCGGCCCGATGGGCGATACGCAGTTCGGGGAGGAGCGGCTGTTGCGTGCCCTGTCCGAATGCGCGGGCATGCCCGGCGAGGCGGTCGTGGATCGGGTGCAGATGCTCGCCTCCCAGTGGGTGGGGACCGGCCGGCACGACGACATGGCCATCGTGGCGATCTCCGCTCCCCGCTCCAACCACCTCAGCGCGGTGGACGGCCACACACGGGGCAGGTTCACCGCATGACCATCGACACGCTGCGGACGCCCGCACTCGGGCTCCTGACCGAGCACCTGTGGGACGCCGCTCTGCGCGGCGACGAAGCGGCCGCCACCTCAGCGGTGCGCGGGGCGCTGGACGAGGGCCTGGACCCGGAGGCCGTCCTGGTCGATGTGATCGCTCCCGTTCAGGGACGGGTGGGTGGGGAATGGGCGGCCAACCGCATCACCGTCGCCCAGGAACACGCCGCGACCGCCATCAACGAGCGTGCCGTCGCCGCGCTCGCCCAGCACCCGGCGGCGCGCACGACACCCACGCGCGGCCGGATCACGGTGGCGTGCGTCGACGGCGAGTGGCACGCCCTGCCCGCCCGGCTCCTGGCCGAGGTGCTCAAGCTGCGGGGCTGGCGCGTGGACCACCTCGGCGCCCAGGTCCCCACTCCCCACCTCATCGCACACATCCACTCCACCGGCCCGGACCTCGTGGCGCTCTCCAGCTCCATTCCCACCCGGCTGCCCGCCGCGCATGCCACGATCACCGCCTGCCAGGCCGCCGGCACCCCCGTCCTGGTCGGCGGCGCCGCCTTCGGCCCCAACGGGAGATACGCCCGCCTGCTCAAGGCCGATTCCTGGGCTCCCGACGCCCGCACGGCGGCACACGACCTCGCCCGCAGTCCCCTGCCCCGCCCCTGGCCGGACCACCAGGTCATCGAGGACCTGCCCCACTTGGCCGACCAGGAGTACACCGTGGTCGCCCGCACCCGGCCGCAGCTCGTACGCGCGGTCTTCGAAGGACTGGAGGACGCCTTTCCGGCCATGCGCGGCTACGGCGACACCCAGCGCGAGCGCACGGCCGAAGACCTGTCCCACATCGTGGAGTTCCTCGCCACCGCCCTCTACATCGACGACGAGGAGGTCTTCACCCGCTTCCTCCGGTGGACCGCCGGCATCCTGACCGCCCGCGGCGTCCCCGCCCGGTCCCTGCCCCCCGTGCTGGACCTACTGGGCCGGGAGCTGAAGGACTTCCCCCGCGCCGCCGCGATCCTCCGCGCCGGCCGTACCTGCCTGACCAGTCCCCCCTTCCCCGCCGCCAGGACCTCCGTATGAACTTCGTACCCCCGAGCCCGCTCCGGCTGACGTACCTCGACGCGGACGACACCGTACGCATCGAGCTCCACGGAGACTTCGACTACGCCTGCGCCGACGACCTCCTCGACGGCGTGACCCGGCTGCTGGCCGACCGCGGGGACCTGCGGGACCTCTACCTGCACTGCGGGAACATCACCGCCGTCGACTCCACCGGCCTGGCCACCCTCCTGATGATCCGGCGCCACACCAACACGGCCGGGGTACGCCTGCACCTGGTCGACAGGACCACCGGCCTGGACCGCATTCTCCAGCTCACGGGAACCCTCGACCACCTCACGGACACCGGCGACGGCACCACGTCCGCAGCCCCCGGAGAACAGACCACGGCGGCGCAGAAGCCGATCCCGGCCCGCTCCGGCGGTTCGGACGGCACCTGACGGCTGTGCGCCCGCGGCGCGGGTGGCCGGTGGCCGGTGGCCGGTGGCCGGTGGCCGGTGGCCGGTGGCCGGTGGCCGGTGGCCCAGGGGAACCTGCCGTTCGGACGTCGCAGGACTGGGCAGACGGTGTCTGCCACGCCGTCCTGTTTATCGAGCCCGGGAGACTCCATGACCCTTACGTACGATCCTGCCGAGTCGGGACCGGAGCTTCCCGAACCGCTGAGGGGGCCGACCACCGATGCCCGGGTGGCCAGGCTTCGGCGGCGCCTGGAGCGGCTGATAGGGATCGCGGCCACGGAAGGCAACGCCGTGGTTCCCCTGCGCAACGGGGACGAGATATTCGCCGCGATGCTGGCGGGCATCCGCAACGCCCGCCACACCGTGGACATGATGACCTTCGTGTACTGGAAGGGTGAGATCGCCCGGGAGTTCGCCCAAGCCCTGGCCGAGAGGGCGCGTGCCGGAGTGCGGGTCCGGCTGCTGCTCGACGGCTTCGGGAGCCGTCTGATCGAGAGAGGGCTGCTCGACGCGATGGAGAAGGCCGGGGTGGAAGTGGCCTGGTTCCGCAAGCCCCTCTACCTCTCCCCGTTCAAGCAGAATCACCGGTGCCATCGCAAGGTCCTCGTCGTCGACGAGGAGACCGCCTTCACCGGCGGTGTCGGGATCGCCGAGGAATGGTGCGGCAACGCGCGCAACGAACACGAATGGCGCGACACCCATGTCGAGGTCCGCGGACCCGCCGTCGACGGTATCGCCGCGGCGTTCGCGCAGAACTGGGCCGAGTGCCACGACCAGCTCTTCGACGATCGTGATCGATTCGTCGACCACCGGCCGCAGGGCGACGCCATCGTGCAGGTGGTACGCGGCTCGGCCAGTTTCGGCTGGCAGGACATGCAGACGCTGATCCGCGTCATGCTGGAGTCAGCCGAGGAACGCTTCCGTCTGGCAACCGCCTACTTCTCACCCGACGCCTACTTCATCGAGCTGCTGTGCGCGACGGCCCGGCGGGGCGTCGAGGTGGAGATCCTGCTCCCGGGTCCGCACACCGACAAGCGGGTCTGCCAGCTCGCCGGCCAGCACCACTACGAGGAGCTCGTCGCCTGCGGGGTGAAGATCTACCAGTACCAGCCGACGATGATGCACGCCAAGGTCATCACCGTCGACCGTGTCGCCGCGCTGGTCGGATCGACCAACTTCAATCGCCGCTCCCTCGATCACGACGAAGAGGTCATGCTCGCCGTACTGGACGAGCGGTTCACCGAGACGCTCGACGGACACTTCGATGACGACATCGCGGCGAGCGAGCTGATTCGGGAGGGGCGCTGGAGGAGGCGCCCTGCTCTTCAACGGGCCCGGGAACTGGCCGTACAGCCCATCCGCCGTTTTCTGTGATCAGGCGAGGTTGGCGCAGTAGCAGGCGACGGCCAGCCGCTCGTGCGGGTAGCGGGTAGCGGGTAGCGGGTAGCGGGTAGCGGGTAGCGGGTAGCGGGTAGCGGGTAGCGGGCCGTGGTGGCGGTGACGGCAGGGCGCGCACGCGGCATCCGCCATCTGCCATGGCCGGTGCGGCAAGGGCAGTGGTCAGCAACCGCCGTTCGCCGATGCGGGAGTTCCGGTGACGATCTGGAGCGCGGCGGGTGTGGGGGTGGCGCAGCAGCCGCCCTCAGCCACCTGTGCCACCTCGGCTTGGTCGAGGGTGCCGGCGCCGCCGCACACCCCGGTTTCCGGGAGGACGAGTTCGACGCGTTCGGCGGCTTCGCGGTCGCCCGCGAGGGCCGCGGCGATGGAACGGACCTGTTCGTAGCCGGTGAGGGCCAGGAAGGTCGGGGCGCGGCCGTAGGACTTCATGCCGACGAGGTGGACGTCCCGTTCGGGGTGGGAGAGCTCGTTCACGCCGTGCGGGTAGACGGTGCCGCAGGAGTGGACGTTCGGGTCGATGAGCGGGGCGAGGGCGACCGGGGCCTGGAGGCGCTCGTCGAGCGCGAGGCGCAGCTCCGACACGAAAGAGAGGTCCGGGCGGAAGCCGGTGAGGACGATGACCTCGTCGACCGGGTCGAGGCGGCGGCCGTCCTCCGCGACGAGGACCAGGCGGTCGCCCTCGCGCTCGACGGCGGTCGTACGGAATCCGGTGGCGGCGGTGGCGCGGCCGGCCTCGACGGCGGCCTTGGCGCGCAGGCCCAGGGCGCCGCGGGCGGGGAGCTGGTCGGCGCTGCCGCCGCCGAAGGTGTCGCCGCCGATCCCGCGCCGCAGGATCCAGGCGGTGTGAGTGCCGGGCGCGTCCTCGGCGAGGTCGGCGAGCAGGGCCAGGGCCGTGAAGGCCGAGGCGCCGGTGCCGACGACGGCGGTGCGCCTGCCCGCGTACCGGGCCCGTACGGCCGGGTCGGCGAGGTCGGGCACCCGGTAGGAGATCCGGTCGGCGGCGGCGCGCTCGCCCAGGGCGGGGAGGCCGTCGCTGCCGAGGGGGTTCGGCGTGGCCCAGGTGCCGGAGGCGTCGATCACGGCGCGGGCGAGGATCCGCTCCTCTCCCCCGTCCGTGCACAGGATGTGGACGGTGAAGGGCTGGGCCTCGCGGTCGGCGTCGACGACCCGGTCGCGGCCCGCCCGCGAGACGCCGGTGACCCGGGCTCCGTAGCGGACCCGGTCGCCGAGGGCGTCGGCGAGCGGCTGGAGGTACTGAGCGGCCCAGTCGCCCCCGGTGGGGCACGCGGCGCCCTCCGGGCGGGCCCAGCCGGTCGGGGCGAGGAGCTTCTCGGCGGCCGGGTCCACGACCTCCGACCAGGTCGAGAAGAGCCGTACGTGGGACCACTCCCGCACCGCCGACGCGGCGGCCGGTCCGGCTTCCAGGACGAGGGGCTCGATGCCCCTGTCAATGAGCCGGGCGGCCGCCGCGAGGCCGATCGGGCCGGCGCCGATGACGACGACGGGCAGGGCTTCGGCTTGGGCTTCGGCTTCGGCTTCGGCTTCTGTGGATGTGGTCACGGCGAGCTCCCCATTGATTCGACGTTTGTCGATGTCACGACGCCTCCAGACTGGCAGCCTGTATCGACGTTCGTCAACATAGACATCCATCGAATCCCCGGGGATGATGAAGCCATGTCGACCACGAAGGTGCTGCCCCTGCCGGGTCCGGACGCTGCCGCGCCGTGCTGCCCGCCGCTGTCGGAGCGCCCGCTCACGGCCGGGGAGGCCGAGCGGACCGCCGTCATGTTCAAGGCCCTGGGCGACCCGGTCCGCCTGCGCCTCTTCTCCCTCGTGGCCTCGCACGAGGGCGGGGAGGCCTGCGTGTGCGACATCTCCGACGTGGGCGTCTCCCAGCCGACGGTCTCCCACCACCTGAAGAAGCTGAAGGACGCCGGCCTCCTCTCCTCCGAGCGGCGCGGTACCTGGGTGTACTACCGGGTGGAGCCCGCCGTACTCGCCACCATGGGCGCCCTCCTGACCCGGGCCGCTTCGGCATGAGCCCGCGCATCGAGCCGCTGACGCGGTCGCACGCACAGGAGGCCCTGGCCATCTACCAGGCCGGGATCGACGAGGGCAACGCCACCTTCGAGACCGAAGCACCCACCTGGGTGGCGTTCGACGCGGCCAGGCTTCCCGACCACCGGTTCGCCGCCCTCGACGAGGACGGCAAGGTCATGGGCTGGGTGGCCGCGACGCGCGTGTCCGACCGGTGCGCGTACGCGGGCGTCGTCGAGCATTCGGTCTACGTCCACCCCGCCGCCCGGGGCCGGGGCGTGGGCCGCGGCCTCCTGGACGCACTGATTTCCTCCACCGAGGCGGCCGGCATCTGGACGATCCAGTCGGGGATCTTCCCGGAGAACAGGGCAAGCCTCGCTCTGCACGAGCGAGCCGGGTTCCGGATCATCGGCACCCGGGAGCGCATCGGCCACCATCGCGGCGCCTGGCGGGACGTGGTGCTCCTGGAGCGGCGCAGCCCGGCGGTCGGCTGACTCAGGCCTGCGAGGGCGCCTCGGCGCGCATGAAGATGACCGCCACCAGCGCCAGGCCCGCGACGGCGCCGAGCACCTGCATGGCGACGAAGCCCGGCACCGAAGCCGGTGCGATGCCGGCGAAGGTGTCGGTGAAGGCGCGGCCGATCGTCACCGCCGGGTTGGCGAACGAGGTCGACGAGGTGAACCAGTAGGCGGCGCCGATGTACGAGGCGACCGCTACGGGTGCGAAGCGGAGCCGGCCGGTACGGGCCAGGCCGAAGATCAGCAGGATCAGCCCGGCGGTCGCGACCACCTCGCCCAGCAGCAGGTTCCCGGCGGAGCGGTCGTGCGTGGACCACTGCACGAGCGGCTCGCCGAACATCGCGTCGGCGAGGACCGAGCCCCCGATCGCCCCGGCGATCTGCGCGAACACGTAGGCCGCGACGTCACGCGGGGCGAGTCCGGAGCCGGAGCCGTCCTTGCGGGTGGTCCACCACTCGGCCGCCGTCACCACCGGGTTGAAGTGGGCTCCCGAGACGGGGCCCAGGAGGGCGATCAGCACGCCGAGGCCGAAGACGGTGGCGGTGGAGTTCGCCAGCAGTTGCAGGGCCACGTCCCGGGTGAGCCCGACGGCCTGTATCCCGGAGCCGACCACGACGGCCACCAGCGCGGCCGTGCCCACGAACTCGGCCGCCGCACGGGCCACCAGGGGCGAACGGGTGGGGAGGGGTATCGGTGAAGCCGCGGGCTCGGTCGTGGTCACGGGAAGAACTCCTGGGCAGGGAGGAGAGGGACGGGGCAGGGGGGCGGGGCGGTGGCGAGACGGTCAGCAGGAACGCCTGCGGCCCGTCTCGGAGGTCTCCCGGGCGGTCTCCGCGAGCTCCCCGAGCTGACCGGCGAGCGAGGCGATGACCTCGGGGCGCAGGCGGTAGTACGTGAACCGGCCGCACGGCTCGGTGTCCACGATCCCGGCCTCCCGCAGCACCTTGAGGTGATTGGAGAGGTTGGTCTGCCGCGCCCCCGTCTCGGCCACGAGGTGGGTGGTGCACAGCGTCTCGCGGGCGAGCAGGTGCACGATCCGGAGCCTGAGCGGGTCCGCGAGCACGCGGATCAGATCAGTATCGACTGACGTCATCATGCGCTGATAGTTTCACATCAGCGGAGGCTGATACCAGAGCCTCGACCGACGCCAGCCCGCCCCTGCCGCGAGAAGAGACCCGCCGTGACCGACAAGCCGTCCGTCCTGTTCGTCTGCGTCCACAACGCCGGCCGTTCCCAGATGGCCGCCGCCTGGCTCAGCCACCTGGCCGGGGACCGCGTCGAGGTCCGCTCCGCCGGGTCCGCCCCGGCCGACACGGTGAACCGGGCCGCGGTCGAGGCCATGCGCGAGGTCGGAATCGACATGTCCGCCGAGACGCCCAAGGTCCTCACCATCGACGCCGTGAAGGCGTCCGACGTGTGCATCACCATGGGCTGCGGCGACACCTGCCCCGTCTTCCCCGGGAAGCGCTACCTCGACTGGAAGCTCGAAGACCCCGCCGGCCAGGGTGTCGAGGCGGTCCGCCCGATCCGCGACGAGATCAGGCAGCTCGTCGAGGGCTTGATCGCGGAGATCGCTCCCGCCCCGTCCGCCTGACGCCCGCGGGGCGACACCGACCTCCGCGCCTCCAAGGCCGGTCGGCGCGAGGGGGGTTGCGGAGCCGGACGGCATTCGTCCTAAGATCGCACTCTGCCGACACGGGGGGGACACCATGGCCGCGGATTCCGCTCAGGAACGGGGGCGCGCACCTGCGGGCGGCGCGGACCAGCAGGTGCGTACGCAGGTGAACGGCATCCCGCCGGAACCGTCAGGACCGGGCCTCGGGAAACCGGACTTCGCTTCTACGCCGGAGCAGAAGAAGGCGGCGGCCGGCACCATCGAGACCGAGCTGGAGCCCGACACGAAGAAGGCCGCGGAGCACGCGGACGACTCCACCGGCTCCGCGCACAAGGGCTTCGCCGGCTGGGAGACCGCCGCCGGTCTGAAGACGGTCGCGGAGACCTGGGACCAGCAGGTGAGAACCCTGATGGGCCGTCTGGCAGCCGAGAAGAACGCGCTGCGCGGCGCCTCGGGCCTCTTCGTGAGCAATGACACCGGCGTGGGCAACCAGCTTCTGTCCCAGTCCAAACTGAACACCCTGTAGGGGCTGCGGTGTTGACCTACCACGAAGTCATGACCACGGACCTGGGCCTGCTGATATCGGCCGCCTCCAAGTGGGAGGCGATGGCGGGCGAGTTGAACAAGGTCGAGGCCCGCTACGGCGACACCGTCCAGAAGATCACCACGGGCCCGGGCTGGGCCGGCGTGAGCGCCGGGGCCGCCCAGACGAAATTCGCGGCCACCCGGTACGAGTACGCCGCGGCCCAGAGCCAGGCCAAGGCGATCGCGAGCCTGCTGCGGGACGCCCACGCCCTGTTCACCGATCTCAAGCAGAAGCTCGAGAGCGCCCGCGACGACGCGATGGCCGCCGGCATGACGGTGTCCGAGCAGGGGCGCATCGGCTTCGACTACTCCAAGCTCACCCCCGCCGAGCGCAGCGCGTACCACCACGATCCCGACGGCCAGACCGTCATTCGCGAGGCCGTCGCCACCTGGCAGCAGCACATCGACGACCGCGTGAAGGCCGTGTCCGAGGCCGACCAGAGCGTCAGGACCGCCTTGAGCGCCGCCGTTGTGGACGGCAACAGGGACGCCTTCGGCAAGGGGAACGACGCCACCCTCAACGGGTTCAACGCCCACCCCGAGGGGGACCTGGCGAAGGCCGGGGCGTCCAGGGCGGACGGGGCCGGGACGAAGACCGACGGATGGACGTCCGAGGGCTCGGCCTCGGCGAAGGGGCCCGGCGCCGAGTTCAAGGTCACCGGCCCCAAGTACGGCAAGGAGGGGTCGGTCAAGGCCGCCGCCGACCTCTTCCACCTCAACGCCCAGGGGACGACGTCCAACGGGGACTGGAAGCTCTCCGGGGTCGCCGACGCCTACGGAGGCGCCCGGGCCAGCGCGAACTTCGGTTTCACCGACGCGGGCCTGGCCGCCAGGGCCGAGGCGTCCGCGGGACTCCGCGGGCTCGCCGAGGGGCGGGCCGAGTACGGTCCCTACGCCGGCGCCTACGGGCGGGCCGAGGGCTTCGCCGGAGCGGAGGCGAGCGCCGGCCTCAAGGCGGGCAAGGACGGCGTCGTCGTCAACGCGAAGGCGTTCGCCGGGGCGAAGGCCTCCGTCGCCGGAGGCGGCGAGGTCGCCGGCATCGGTTTCGGCGCCACCGCCGAAGGGTGGGCCGGTCCCGGTGCGGAGGCCAAATGGGGCTTCGAGAAGAACGAGGACGGCGTGTACAAGGTCGGCGGCAAGGTGGGACTCTCTCCCGCCCTGGGCGGATCCGTAGGTCTCGAGTTCACGGTCGACCCGGACAAGGTCGCCCAGAGCGTCGGTGACGCGGCCGACGCGGTGGGCGACGCGGTCGGGGACGGCGTCGACGCGCTCGGCAAAGCCGCCGACTGGGTCTTCTGATGTACTTCCCTGCGCAAGGAGGACCCACGATGCCCATGACACTGCCGGTACCGATCGAGTTCCGCCTGCCGGAAGGCTGGCTCCCGGCCGCGCCCCCGGACGGCGTCGACGTCCCCGGGGTGGCCTTCGCCGCGGTGCATCTGCACCCGGACCGCGGGTTCACCGCCAACATCACCGTCTCCGGCGAGGTCCCGCGGGATTCGGCGACCCTGGCCGAACTCGCCGACGAGTCGGCGCAGCGCCTGCGCGAGGCCGCCGGGCCGGTCGTGGTGGCCGGGCGCCGCGAGGTCGGGTCCGCGGACGCGCCGGCCCTGACCCAGCGGCTGATCTTCTCGGCCGTCGCCGGCGGCACGCGGCACGACCTCGTCCAGTCACAGGTGTTCCTGACCTTCCCGGATGTCCGGGACCCTCGTAGGCGGGCGGTGATCCGACTGGCCCTGACCGCCACGGCGGCCCAGCACGACGAGGTCCTCGGGGACTTCCAGGAGTTCGTGCGCACGGTTCGCCCGGACACCGGGGCGGGGGCATAGCGATGGGCCTCCTGGACCAGTACTTCGGCACCCGGCGTCCCGACGAGGGTGTCGCACCGCGCACCCCGCTGGAGGTCCGGTCGGCGCTCCTGGCGCTCAACGGGCCGGGCGTCCCCTTCGCCGTGCGCAACGGGACCCCGAAGGAGGGCGACCTGGTGGCCGAGTGCCGGCTCCCGCAGCTGCGCGTGCGGCTCTGGACCCGAATGCGCCTGGACGCGGCGAAGCACGAGGTGCGGGCCGTCGACGAGCAGTGGGAGGTCTCCCTGAGCGAGCACGTCCTCGGGCAGCGCTCCCGCGGGCCGGCGAACGCGGTGTACCGGGTGTGGGGCAAGGAGACGGGGCCCGACGGGCGCGAGCGCAGGGTCGAGACCCTGCGCTTCGAGACCCGGGAGATGAAGGACCCCCTGCGCCAGGCGGTCCTCGACGCCGGCTGGACCTGGCGCGGAGTCCTGTTCCGGCTCTGACCGGCCATGACCGGCCATGACCTGAGACTGGGGGCTTGGATCAACGGCCGATGCGGCCGACCCCGGTCACGAGAACTGGGCGGCCCCCACACCTCGAAGGTCTTCTTCCGAGGCCGGTCGTCCGTCTTCCGGGGCCGGCCGTCCGTTACACCCGCGGGCCGGGGCACGACCCGGGCCGCGCCTCATCAGGGCTGGAGCCATGACCAGTACGAGCAAACTCCCGGGCGAGGCGTCGCCGGCTTCGGCGGCGTCCGGCACGTACACCCTGACCAGCCGGCTGGCCCGGGGCGGCACCTTCCAGGACGGCGGGATCGTCACCCGCTTCGGCGCCGTGCGCCTGGGCGCCATCACCCCCGGCGCCCGGGCCGCGCTGCGCGCGTACGGCGAGGGCGACCGGGACGAGGCCGCGATCAGCGCGCTCGTCGCGGCCCACGACGGCGAAACGGGCCTGCTCCGCTGGCAGATGCTGCGCTTCAGGCTCGAAGCCGCGGGCCTCCTCGAACACGCGGTGGCCGGCCCGGACGGCGCTCCCGTCGCCCGCCTGGTGCCGGTCGGCAGCGGCTCCACCACCCTCAGACCCGCCCCGCGCGGTCCCGTACGGCTGAGCCGGCACGCCCTGCTGACACCCGCCGAGGGCACCCTCGCGCTGCGCGCCCCCGGCAGTCCGCTGGCCGTGGAGCTGGGCGCCGGCGCCACCGCGCTGCTCCCGCTGCTGACCACCTGGACCGAGGAGGTCCCCGCCCCCCTGGTGCGGCTGCTCGCCACCGCCGGCGCACTGGCCCCCGGCGGCCCCGACGCCGACCCGCAGGCCGAGGAGCGCGGCAGCCTCCAGTGGGACCCGGTCGGCCTCGCCTTCCACGCACTCACCCGCGTCCCGTCCTCCGCGCCCGGCTACGGCGGCACCTACCGGCACGCGGACCGCTTCGGCCCCGAGCCGGTCGCGGCCCCCGCCGCCGACGGGCCGCGCGTGGCACTGCCCGTACCCGACCTCGAAGCGATCACCGCCCGGGACCTGACCCTCACCGAGGCCATCGAGCGGCGCACCTCCACCCGCGCGCACGACCACGAGAACCCGCTGACCCTGGACCAGCTCGCCGAGCTGCTCTACCGGACCGTCCGCATCCGCCGCACGTTCACCGGAGGCGACGGCCAGGAGCTCGCGGACCGCCCGCTGCCCAGCGGCGGAGCCGTGCACGAGCTGGAGGTCTACCCGCTGGTCTCGCGCTGCGAGGGGCTGGAGCCGGGGCTGTACCGGTACGCGCCCGACCGGCACGAGCTGGAGTTCGTCAGCGCGCCGGGACCGGCCACCGCGATCCTGGTCAAGGAGGCCCGCGACGATTCGCTGATGAAGGACGACCCGCAGGTCGTGCTGCTGGTGGCCGCCCGCTTCGGCCGCGTCATGTGGAAGTACGAGACGATCGCCTACCCGCTGATCCTCAAGCACGTCGGCGTGCTCTACCAGACCGTCTACCTGGTGGCCACCGCGATGGGCCTGGCCGTGTGCGGGCTCGGTGGCGGCGACACCAGCGCGTTCGCCGCCGCCACCGGCCGGGACCCGCTGCTGGAAGGCACCGTCGGCGAGCTCGTCCTGGGCAGCCGCCCGGCCGGGCCCGCGACCGGTCCGCGGGCTTCCGGTCCGCGGGCTTCCGGCCCGGTCGGTTCCGGCCCGGTCGGTTCCGGCCCGGTCGAGGGGGAGGCAACGCCATGAAGTTCCGCTACCAGGCGCTGCGGTGCGAGCGGGAGCCGGGCCCCGGTGGGTGATCGCGTCGTCAGTGGGTGCGGGGCGCGTACATGATCACGGCCATGCCGGCGAGGCAGACCAGAGCGCCGGCGATGTCGTAGCGGTCGGGGCGGTAGCCGTCGGCGACCATGCCCCAGGCGATGGAACCGGCGACGAAGATCCCACCGTAGGCGGCGAGGATGCGGCCGAAGTCCTCGTCGGACTGGAAGGTGGCCACCACCCCGTACAGGCCGAGCGCGATGACGCCGGCGCCGATCCAGATCCAGCCCTTGTGCTCGCGGATGCCCTGCCAGACCAGCCAGGCGCCGCCGATCTCGAAGAGCGCGGCGACGGCGAACAGGGCGATGGAACGGGCGACAGCCATGCCGCCGACCCTAACGGCGGTCGGCGCGGTGCGGATGGCGGTGGCCGGGTCCGTCACCTTCGCGTCGGCCTCGGCGAGGGCCGCGGGACCGGGGATGCCGCAACGGCCGCGACGGCGGCGACGGCGGCGACGGCCGCGGCGGCCGCGACGGCCGCGACGGCGGCGACGGCCGCGACGGCGGCGACGGCCGCGACGGCGGCGACGGCCGCGACGGCGGCGACGGCGGCGACGGCGGCGACGGCGGCGACGGCGGCGACGGCGGCGAGGCCGGGGTCAGACGAGTGCGTCGACCGCGTACACCGACCCGAGCGCGACGGCCAGCGCGCCGAGCAGGAGGCGCAGCCCCTTCTCCGGGAGACGGGGCTGGAGGCGGGCGCCGAGGTAGCCGCCGACGAGTCCGCCCAGGCCGCAGGCCAGCCCCAGGTACCAGTGGGGCGCGATGTCGGCCCGCCCGGTCAGCGACAGCAGCGCGTACGTGGCGGCGCCGACCAGGGAGGTCGCGAACGTCGAGGCGAGGGCCGCGGGCGCGACCCGGGCGACCGGCATGCCCCTGCCGACGAGGAGCGGGCCGAGGACGGAGCCGCCGCCGATGCCGTAGATCCCGCCGACCACCCCCACGGCCAGGGCGAGGCCCGTCACGGTGCGCGGCGAGGGCGGCGGCCTGTCGTCCGCCGGTACGGGGCGCAGGGTGCGCGCGCAGAGCCAGAGGCCGAGCGGCAGCATCAGGGCGGCCAGCAGCAGGCGGAAGGCGGCCGGCCCCGGTACGGCGAACACGCGGATCACCGCGCCGGCGACCACGCCGGGCAGGGTGCCCAGCACCATGCGCCGCACGAGCGGTCCTCCCAGGGCGCCGTCGCGGTGGTAGCGGAGCAGGGCTCCGGGCCCCGCGACCACGTTGTAGAGGAGGTTCGTCGGGGTGACTGCGGGGTTGGGAACGCCGAACACGCTGAGCTGCACCGGCAGCAGGAACACGGCGCCCGACACCCCGACCGGCGCCGTCACCGTCGCGATCAGTAGCCCGGCGGTGATTCCGGCGGCGCCGAGCACCCACTCCACGGTGGTCCCCGCCCTCTCGGTCGGTGGTCAGGAGACGTCGATGAAGACGCTGGTCACGGCTCAGGCTACGACGTACACCGCGGGGACCGGACTGGTCACGGACACCGTACGGACCTTCCGGGGTATCCCCTACGCAGCGCCTCCCACCGGGGCCGCCTCTGGGCGGCCCCGCCCAGTGGTGGTGTACCTCCACGGAGGCGACCACACGGACGGCGCCGGGGCCATGTACGGCGCCGAGCGGCTCGCCACACTGGGCGAAGGCGTGGACGTCGGGGCCGCGTTGACGCAGTTCACGCCCGGTCGGGCCACTCACCTGGGGTTTATCCCCTTGCGGCGGCTCGGGGGGATGCACGTGAATGGCAGCACCATACGAGAACGAAGACGAAGACGGAGCATCCGGGATGACCGACACCACGTCCGCGCCCAAGAGCGACGCCCGCGCCGGCGAAGCCGAGTGGATGATGCCCGTGCTGGTGCTCATCCCGGTGTCCCTCGTCCGGCAGTTCACCGGCCACACCACGCCCTGGCTCGTCATGTCCTGGATCTGCTGCGCGCTGGCCGCGGTGCTCCTGGTGGCGGGCTGGGGGACCGTGCGGAGCCACGGGATGCGCAATGCCTGGGGGTGGGTCACCTGCGGCCTCGCCCACTCGGTCTTCGCGGGGCAGGTCGGCTGGCTGATCCTGAGGTGACCGGTGACCGGTGACCGGTGACCGGTGACCGGTGACCGGTGACCGGTGGCGGGCCGGCGGTGATGCGACCGGCCCGCGTCACCACGCGGCGATGAGCGGCGCCTCCGGGGCCTGCTGCCGCCAGGCCACGGCGAGGCGGGCGAGGCGGGCCGGGGCGGCGATGCCGCGTACGGCTGCGATCTTGTCCTCGGTGACCTCGAAGGTCGCGGCGCCCAGGAGCTGGTCGCCGCGGACGAAGAGGAGGGCGGGGGCGTCGTTGACGACCGCGTAGTGGATGGCCGACGCGCCGCCGGCGAGCCGCTGCTTCGCGGGCGTGGACGTGAAGCCGCCCCGCAGGAAGGAGGCGACGCGCCGCGGGGTCTCGTACCGCAGCAGCTTCGCGGCCAGGCCGGCGCCGTCGGAGAGCGCGACCACGTCATCGGTGAGCAGCGTCACCAGCCGTTCGGTGCGGCCGGAGGTGGCGGCCGTCAGGAACTCCTCTACGATCCTGCGCGCCGAAGCGGCGTCGACTTCGCGGGCGCCGCCCCGGCGGGTGGCCGTGACGCGGGTCCGGGCGCGGTGGAGGTGCTGCTGGCTCGCGGACTCGGTGATGTCGAGGATCCCGGCGATCTCGGCGTGGGCGTAGGAGAAGGCCTCGCGCAGGATGTAGACGGCCCGCTCGACGGGTGACAGGCGTTCCATGACGGTCAGCACGGCCAGGGAGACCGACTCGCGCTGCTCGTAGGTCTCGGCCGGGCCGAGCATCGGGTCGCCGTCGAGGAGCGGTTCGGGGAACCAGGCGCCGGCGGTGCGTTCGCGGCGGGCCCGCGCCGAGCGGAGCAGGTCGAGGCACAGGTGGGTGACGACCTTGGTCAGCCAGGCCTCCGGCACCCGGATCCGCTCCCGGTCCGCGGCCCGCCAATGCAGGTACGCCTCCTGCACGACGTCCTGGGCGTCGGCGGCGGAGCCCAGCAGGCGGTAGGCCAGCGAGGCCAGCCGGTTGCGGGAGGCCTCGAAGCGATCGGTGTCGAAGCGATCGGTGTCAGGAGCAGCGCTGTCCACGGCGGTCACCCTAGGCGGCGACCACGGACCGGTGCGGCACCGCGGTCAGGCGGCGCCGGCGCTTGGGGAGGCAGAAGGTCGGGTGGGAGGTGGTCCACAGCGACATCCTGAGGATGCCCGCTTTGATGCGCGCGGCCTTCCGGCCTCCCGTGTACGCGGGCTTCGCCCGGGCCGCGCCGTCGACCAGTTGCAGGATGGCGTCCTGCCGGCCGAGGCTGATGTGGTTGCCCGGGTAGGCCAGCTTGACATGCCCTGCCCCGGTGCCGGTCAGGCTTCCCATGATGGCCTTCATCGCCTGCATGGCGGTGAAGCCGGCCGAAGCGCAGGACATGGGCAGGGGCAGGCCGTTCGCGCCGATGGTGTGGACGCTGTCACCCGCGGCGTAGACCTCGGGATGGGAGAGCGAGCGCATGGTGGCGTCGACGAGGATCCGGCCGTCCGCGGTGACCGCCAGCCCGGCGGCGGCGGCGATGGGCGCGACCGCGAACCCGGCCGTCCACACGGTCGCGTCGGACGGCAGGGCGGCGCCGTCGGCGCACAGGACCCGGGTCGCTTCGACGGCTTCGACGCGGGTGTGTTCCAGGACGGTGATGCCCAGCCGGTCGCAGGCCCGGCGCAGGTGACCGCGGGCTCCGGGCGAGAGCCGGGCGCCCAGTTCGCCGCGGGCGACCAGTGTCACCGACAGGCCGGGCCGGGATTCGGCGATCTCGGTGGCGGTCTCGATGCCGGTCAGCCCGTCACCGACGACCAGGACCTCTCCGGCTCCGCCCAGGGCGTTCAGGCGCTCGCGCAGGCGCAGGGCCGAGGGCCGGGCGGCGACGTCGAAGGCGTGCTCGGTCACGCCGGGGACGCCCCGGTCGTCTCCGTGGCTGCCGAGGGCGTAGAGCAAGGTGTCGTAGCCGAGTTCCCCGTTGGCGGTGCCAGTGCCGTGGTCGGCGTCGGCTTCGGCTTCGGCGTCGGCTTCGGCTTCGGCTTCGTCAGCCGGAGCGCCGTTGGCGGTGCCCGTCACCGTGACGACCCGGCGCTCCGGGTCTACGGCGGTGACGCGGGCCAGGCGCAGCCGTATCCCCGTCCCCGCGAAGACGTCGGTGAGCGTCCGGGTCGCGATCTCCTGTCCCGCCGCGAGCTGGTGCAGCCGAAGCCGCTCGACGAAGTCCGGCTCGGCGTTGACCACGGTGATCTCGGTGTCCGCCGGGGACAGCCTGCGGGCCAGGTTCCCCGCCACGTAGGCCCCGGCATAGCCGGCACCGAGGACGACAACGCGGTGCTTCATGTGGTGCTCCTGTCGGTTCGGTTCGCTTGGTTCTCGCCGACTTGAGCGGAGCGGCGGCCCGATTCCTGACAGGAAGCGCGAGTGACGTGGGTCACATGGCGGCGGTGACGCCGCCGGGGACGCGGGCCGCCAGGCCGTCCAGCAGCGCCTGGAGGCCGAAGTCGAAGGTGTCGTCCGGGGCGGACGCGTAGCCGGGGCCGGAGAGCGGCTCGATCCGGGCCCGCAGGCGGGGGAACCCCGAGGCGGCCTCGGTCGCCTGCCGCATGACGGCGCCGAAGACCTCCTCGGCGTCGCCGCCCTCGCGTTCGATCCGGCGGCTGAGCGAGGTGGTGGCGGCGGACGGCGCCGCGTTGCCGAGGACGTACGTGAAGACGGCGCCGGCGGCCCGGTCCGCCTGGGTGCCGGTGAAGCCGGCCTTCTCGTAGACGGCGAGATTGTGGTCGTCGTGGCGGGCCTTGCCCGTGCCGTGGAAGAGGTGCGTGGCGAAGGCCTGCACCAGCCAGGGGTGGCGGGTGAACATCCCGTACAGGTCGCCGGCCATGGCGGTGGCGGCCGCGCGCCAGTCGACCGCGTCGAGGTCGGGCAGCCGGATCTCGTCCCACACCTGGTCACCGGCGAGCGTGAGCAGGTCGTCCTTGTTCTTGACGTGCCAGTAGACGGCCGTGGCGGCCGAGTTCAGCCGCTTGCCCAGGGCGCGCATGTTGAGGCCTTCGAGGCCTTCGGTGTCGAGCAGTTCGACGGCGGTGCGGACGATCTGTTCGCGGGTGAGCGTGTCGCGTGGCATGGCTTCACGATAGGTCACCGCCCACCCTCTTGCACAAAGTTCAAGAAGGCACTTGCACGGTGTTCAAGTCTGGTCCTACAGTTCTCGGCAACGGACTTGAACGCTGTAAAAGTCCACCGTCGAGAGGGAGCAGCCCATGGACACGAACACGCTCGCCGCCGTCGCCCAGATCCTCGTCGCCGCCGCCTTCGCCTCGATCCCGCTCCTGCGCCACCGCTTCGGCGCCGCGGCCAAGGCCGCCGCCGTCACCGAGCTGCGGCGCCAGGGCATCCGCCCGGAGGTGCTGGAGGAGAACAAGCTCCGGTTCGACGCCAGCGGGCACGAGTGGTGGGCCCCGGGCTCCTTCGCCGCCGCGAGCCTCGCCGCCGCCGCCCTCAATCTGGCCGGCAACCCGCTCGGCACCACCCTGACCTGGATCTTCTCCACACTCGCGCTCCTCGCGAACATCCTGATCCTGCAGAGCCAGCTCGGCGCGGTGAAGTCCGTACGGGCCGCGTTTCGCCGCAAGGGCGACCCCGAACTGCTGCGCGTGGACGTCCCCGCCTTCCTCCGGGCCGCCGAAGGGGCGTTCCCCTCCTGGACCCGGATCCTGCAGAACGTCCGCCACGCCGTGGTCTTCGCCGGTTCCGCACTGGCCCTGACCGTCGCCGCCCTCGCCTGACCGCCCCGATGGCGCCACCCCGGAGGGGTGTGGCACCACTAACGCCTAGACGTGGTGCCATGCGTGTGCCACGATGGCACCACTGCGGCGCATTCGGCAGTCCGCGGCACCGGAGGGGTTGGATCATGAAGACAGTGCAGAGCCGGAAGCAGACGGCGTCCAGCGCCTTCACCGCCTTCTCCCGCTTCGTCGTCTGCGGCGGAGGAGTCGGAGTGGCCTCCAGCTTCGCCGTCGCGGGCCTCGCCTCCTGGATTCCCTGGATCCTGGCCAACGCCCTGATCACCGCGGTCTCCACGCTCCTGGCCACCGAGCTGCACGCCCGCTTCACCTTCGGCGCCGGCGGGCGGGCCACCTGGCGCCAGCACGCCCAGTCGGCCGGATCCGCCGCCGCCGCCTACGCGGTGACCTGCGCGGCGATGCTCCTCCTGCGGCAGCTCGAGGCCTCGCCCAGCGCCGTGCGCGAACAGGTCGTGTACCTGTCCGCCTCCGCGCTCGCCGGTATCGCGCGGTTCGCGGTGCTGCGCCTCGTCGTCTTCGCGCAGCACCGCTCGCGGGCCGCGGCCGCCTACGGCCTCACGGCGTGACGATCGGGAACGCCGGGTCGGGCTTCGTCACGTAGGAGAACAGGCGGCTCAGGAGCGCCGGGGATCCCACCGTGGAGATGGAGTCCGGGGCCTGCCCCGCGAGGACGGCCAGGAGCTGCGGCTTGGTGAGGGTGAGGGTCAGGCCGGCCGGGGTGCGGGGGTCGGTGACCGTGCGGTGGGTGAGGGCGCCGTTGTGGAGGGTGAGGCGGTGGCGGGCGTTCTCGTCGGTGAGGACGAGGTCGATGGTGAGGTCCTCGTCCCAGGCCCGGGGGCCGTCGATCCGGACGGCGATCGAGTCCAGCAGCATCTCGGTGGTCAGCGCCATCGCCATCTCGGGGTTGGCGGTGTCGAGCAGGGCGGCGTTCTCGCCCTGGCGCAGTTCCATCGCGGAGGTCAGGTAGAAGTTTCGCCAGGGGCCGTTCTCCGCGCCCTGGCCGAGCTTGTCGTAGACGCCGGCGAGGGCCTCCTTGGCCTCCGTACGGCCGGGCTCGGCGAAGACCAGGTGGTTGAGGAGGGTGGCCGCGAAGCGGAGGTCGCCGGAGTCGGCGTAGGCGCGGGCCTTGTCGAGGGTCTGCTCGGGGCCGCCCATCGAGTCCACGTAGCGCCGGGCGAGTTCGACCGGCGGGTGCTCCCAGAGGGTCGCGACGTTGCCGTTGAACCAGCCGAGGTACCGCTGGTAGATCGCCTTGACGTTGTGGGAGAGGGAGCCGTAATAGCCGCGTGCGTGCCAGGAGTTCTCCAGCGCGGGCGGCAGTCGCAGCTCCTCGGCGATCTCCGGGCCCGTGAGGCCGTCGTTGAGTAGGCGCAGGGTCTGGTCGTGCATGTACGCGTACAGGTCGCGCTGGGCGGCGAGGAACGCGACGACGTTCTCCCGGCCCCAGGTCGGCCAGTGGTGCGAGGCGAAGGCCACGTCGTAGCCGTCGCCGAAGTAGTCGATCGCCTCGTCGAGGTAGCGCGACCAGATGCGGGAGTCGCGGACGACGGCGCCCCGCAGGGTCAGGATGTTGTGCATGTTGTGCGTGGCGTTCTCCGCCAGGCACAGCGCCCGCCTGTCCGGGAAGAGGAAGTTCATCTCGGCCGGCGCCTCGGTGCCGGGGGTGAGCTGGAAGACGATCCGTACGCCGTCGACCGTCTCCTCCTGCCCGGTGGCGGTGATGTCCACGGTGGGCGGGATGAGGGTGATGGTGCCGGTGGAGGTGGTCATGCCCAGGCCGGCGCCGATCTGGCCGTCGGGAGCCTTGGGCAGGCGGTCCCCGTACATGAAGACGGCGCGGCGGGTCATGGCGTTGCCGGCGTACACGTTCTCGCTGACCGCGTGCTCCAGGAAGCCCTCGGGGGCCAGGATCGGTACGCCCTCCTCGGTGCCGCGCGGGAGCACGCCCCGGGCGCCGCCGAAGTGGTCGCCGTGCGAGTGCGTGTAGATCATGCCGGTGACCGGACGGTTCCCGCGGTGCTCCCGGTACAGCGCCAGTGCGGCGGCGGCGGTCTCGGCGGAGATGAGCGGGTCGATGACGACGACCCCGCGGTCGCCCTCGACGAGGGTCATGTTCGAGAGGTTTGAGGCCCCGCACCTGGTAGATGCCGTCGGCGACCTCGTAGAGGCCCTGTTTGGAGGCGAGCTGCGCCTGCCGCCACAGGCTGGGGTTCGCGGTGCCGGGGCAGTCGGCCTTCAGGAAGCCGTAAGCGTCGTTGTCCCATACGGTCCGGCCTTCGGCGCCCTTGACCACGGCGGGCACGAGGGCGCCGATGAATCCGCGGTCGGCGTTCTCGAAGTTGGTCACATCCCCAAATGGCAGGGTCTCGGAGGGGAGGGCCTCGGAGGGGAGGTTGGCCATCTGTCGCTCCATTCAGCGGGCGGCGCCGGACATCGCCCCATCTGAACATCAGAGTCGGCTTGGTGCACTTTGGGATGGTTTGCCGGGAAAGGTGGTTTACCGGTGCGGCGCCGGACGCTTCAGCGCAGGTCGAGCCGCATCAGGACCCGGGGATGACCGGCCAGGACCGAGGTGGTGTCGGCCGCATGGGTGAACCCGGCACGTTCGAAGTTCTTCCGGATCCCGGCGTACGCCATCGTCAGGTCGACCCTGGCCCCACCGCTGTCGAGCGGGTACGCCTCGATCGCCGGCGCCCCGTGGGACCGGGCGAACTCGACCGCACCGGCGATGAGGGCGTGCGAGACCCCCCGCTTCCGGTGCCCGGGGCGTACGCGGACGCACCACAGGGACCAGACCGGCAGGTCGTCGACGTACGGGATCGTGCGGCTGCGCGCGAAGGAGGTGTCCGAGCGCGGCGCGACGGCGGCCCAGCCGACGGGCTCGTCACCGTCGTAGGCGAGCACGCCCAGAGGGGTCCCGGCCCGGCACAGTTCGGCCACGTACGCACCCCGGGCCGGCCCGCGGAGCTCGTTGTTGAGCTTGGACGGGATCCGGTAGCTCAGGCACCAGCAGACGTTGGCCTCGGGCGACTTCGGGCCGAGCAGCGCACGGACATCCTCGAAGACCGAGGCCGGGCGGATTTCGATGGCCATGGGGCCACGATGTCACGGCGGGACCGTCACGGCAGGGGTCTCACGGCAGAGGTGTCACGGCAGGGGTCTCACGGCAGGGCCGTCACGGCAGGGGTCTCACGGCAGAGGTGTCACGGCGCGGTCGCTCCCGTGAGGGTGTCGACCAGCGCCTGGGCGAGGACGGTGGCCGCGCCGATCCTCGTGTCCTCCCGCTCGTCGCCGGTGACCTTCCCGATCACCGCGTCACGTACCGACTGCGAGATGTCCAGGCCTCCGTACAGCTCGGGGAAGGACAGGGCCATCAGGCAGACGCCCACGTTCGCCGAGAGGATCGACTGGCCGGCCAGTGCCGGGGTCGTCCGCAGCCGGCCCGCCGCGCGGCAGCGCTCCACGGCCGTCAGGAGCAGGGCCTGCGCCTCCGCGATCGCCTGCGGCTTGGCCGCGCCCGCCGGGGTGAACATCAGCCGGTAGAGGTGGGGGTTGCCGAGCGCGAAGGCGACGTGGCTGTCCCAGGCGGTGCGCAGGTCCGCCACCGGATCGCCGGTCCGCGGATTGCGCCGCTTGTTGGCGAGGAAGCGCTCGAAGCCGAGGTCGGCCACCGCGGTGAGCAGCCCCTCCTTGTCGCCGAACTGGCGATAGATCTCGGGCATGCCGACCTTGGCCCGGTCGCAGATGGCCCGGGTGGAGATCGCCGGCGCCTCCTTGGTGGCGAGCAGTTCCGCGGTGGCTTCCAGGATGCGGTCTCGGGCCGTTGGCATGGCTCGATGGTAGCAGCGCTAACACCCCCGACCTGGGGATGCGGCGGCCACATGCCAGGTGTCAGGGAGATTCGTGAACGATGCTTACGTATCATGTTAGCGTTGCACACATCTGCACGTGAGCATCCGCCGAGAAGCCCCCACGGAGACGTCATGGAGCCCTATGAGACCTATGAGACCCATGGACACCGGCTGGACCTCGACACCCTCACGCCCCTGATCGTGATCGTCCTCTTCGAGGGCGTCGACCTGCTCGACGTCACCGGACCCCCGGAGGTGTTCTCCCTGGTCCCGCGGGAGACGGAGGACGCGGCCGGCTACCGGGTCGTCCTGGCCGCGCGGACCCTCGACCCCGTCACCACCGCGGCCGGGGTGCGCGTCCTGCCGGACCTGACCTTCTCCGAGGCCGCCGCTCGGAGCATCGACACGCTCCTGGTGCCCGGCGCCGTCGAGCTGGACGCCGAGCGCCGCGTCCGCGCCCTCACCGACCCGGAGGTCGTCGACTGGGTGCGGACGCTCGCCGCGCGCACGCGCCGGGTCGCCTCCGTCTGCGTGGGGGCGCACCTGCTCGCCGCGGCCGGGCTGCTCGACGGCAAGCGGGCCACCACCCACTGGTCCACCGCGGAGCAGCTCGCGGCCGAGTACCCGGAGGTCGAGGTGGACGCCGACCCGGTCTTCATCCGGGAGGGCGGGGTGTGGACCGGCGCCGGGATCAGCGCCTGCCTGGACCTCTCGCTCGCCCTGGTGGCCGAGGACTTCGGCGAGGTCGTCGCCCTGCGGGTGGCCCGGCAGCTCGTGATGTACCTCAAACGGCCCGGCGGGCAGAGCCAGTTCAGCGTCCCGCTGGAACCCGTGTCCGCGACCCGGCGCGGCGAGGACCTGCGGCACTTCGTCAGGCGGCGCCTCGGCGGCCGGATCGGCCTGGCCGACCTCGCCGCGTACGCGCACGTCAGCGAACGGCAGTTGGCCCGGATCTTCAAGTCCGAGCTGGGCATGACCCCGGCCGCCTACATCGAGTCGGCCCGCGTGGAGCTGGCCCGGGGCCGGCTCGAGGCCACCGATGCCACGCTCGACCGGATCGCCTCCACCTGCGGGTTCGGCAGCACCGACACCCTGGTACGGGCCTTCCGCCGCACGCTCGGCATCACGCCGACGGAGTACCGGCTCCGCATCCGGACGGGCTGACTACCTGTTTCTCATCCTTGCTCCGAGGCTCTTTGCTGCCCTTGGGAAGAAGGCGGTCCAAACCGTGTGCGTACCCGTTGATTCCATGGTCCCGCGGCCTCGAAGCCGTTGCAGTCTGTGGCTTCGAGGCCGAGATCCCGGAACCTGGGCAGATGCTCGTGCTTGGTCTTGGCTAGTCCTCGACCGCTAACGCAGAACAGCCGTTGTGGCGGGTCTTGGACGGGCGAGGATCAGAGGATGCTGGTGTAGGTCTGCCACCCCGTGCCCATTTTGGCGGGTGCTTTGAAGGTGCCCGAGTCGGTGCCCTCGATGCGCCACAGGTTGCCTGCGGTGTCACGGGCGATGAGGTCGGGGCGGCGATCGGCGGTCAGGTCGCCCACGCCGACCAGGGCGTTGTACGCGCTGCCCCAGTTGTCGGCGAGCTTGACGGGTATGGCGAATGCGCCGGACCCCGAGCCGTTCATACGCCAGAGGCGGTTGGACTTGTCGTGCAGAACGACGTCGGCGTTTCCGTCGTTGTCGAGGTCGCCGGCGCCGACGATCCGCTTGTAGCCGGTGAAGTCACCGGGAACCTGCTTGCGCGGGGCGAAGAGTCCGCTGCTGGTCTGGGCGTGCAGGTACAGCTTGCCCGAGCTGGTCTCGCGGGTGAGCAGGTCGGCGCGGCCGTCACCGGTGAGGTCACCGGACGAGACGAGCGTGTCGTAGATGCCCCAGCCTGAACTGATGAGCGTGCTGGGGTCCTCCGGAGCGACGGCCCCATACCGCTCGCAGGAGGGGGTGTAGCGGCGCAGCTTCCCGTCGGCGGAGCGGACGAGCATGTCGTTGCATTCGTCGCCGTTCATGTCATGGATCGGGATGAACGTCGCCCCCGTCGGCCAGCCCTTTGCCCCTGTGCCCTTCTCGAACGTCCCCGTGTGATGGTTGCCGTACCGGGTCGACAAGGTTTGGGTGCCGTCGGCCTCGGACCTCAGAGCGAAGAGATCACCGGTACCGTCGGCGTATCCCTGGGATCCGTAGTCGCGCGGCGCCGCGACACCCAGGGAGAACCACGAGTCCAGCGTGCGGATGGTAGTCGTGCCGGATTCTCCGTGCGCGACGGCGGTCAGGGTCCACCTGTGGGGGCCGTTGACGAGATAGCGGCCGGAGGACGTTTTGCCGTCCCAAGTCACCTTGATCCGCCCGGGCGTGGCGCCCCCGGAGATCGTGTGGAGGGTCTTGCCGAACATGTCGGTGAACTTCAGGGACCACGCCGTGACCGGACGGCTCAAGAGCATGTCCCAGGTGCCGGAAGATTCGCTGTTGAAACTGGTGGAGGCTCCCCCCGCCACCCACTTGGCCGGTGGATAGGCCACGTCGGAGGACCGGACATGGATCTCCTCGCTCGCGTCGATCCAGGCCACCAGGCCAGTGGTCTCGTCCAGGTCCCAGCGGACGCGCCGGTCGAGCGCCGGTCCGCCGACCGGTACACCGGTGGCCAGTACACGGCTGGTGCCCGTGACGGCATCCGTCAGCACGAGGGTCTTCGCGGTGTGGTCATGGTGGACGGTGAAGCCGTCACCCAGAAGGACATCGCCCTTCGGTGCGGGCTTGGAGACTTGGGAGTCCCGGTTGAACACACCGGCGGGACCGTCGCCGCCGCAGCTCCAGTACAGCCATCGGTCACGGGCCTGGAGTGCGGTGGGAACGCAGGGGGCGTCGATGTCGTACTGGGTGTTCACCTCCTGCCCGTGTATCCAGAACTCCAGGCGGCCGGGCGTCGCGGTGGCGCTCCACACCCCGCCGTTGATGACGGCGGCTGCCCGCACGGAACGCTTGGCCAGCGTCCCCTCACCGAACTTCGCTATGTACTGGACGGGCTTGGAGCCGCCGGAGTTGAAGACGACGGTCCCCTCGGCGACGTCGACCACCGAACCACCCTTGGTGGAGTCGAACGTCAGCACCTGCTTGCTGGCGAGCGCGCGGAGACGGTCGACGCCGGTCTCCGGCACGCGCTCGTGCACCACGTCACCACCGAAGGCGGCATTGCCCCACAACGGAGTGCAGTCCACGGCAGTCGTGACGCAGTGAGCATCCGTACCGGCGCCCCCGACCCGGGCGGACGCGCTCAGGCTGCCTTCGGCGGACCGGATCTGCCAGATGCTGGTGCGGTCGACGGCGCTGCCCGGGTCGTTGTCCTCGGCCACACGCAGCACACCTCTGTGCAGCGCGATGCCGGTCTTGCGGTATCCGGGTCCTGTTCCGCCCGTGCCCTTCGGCACATCCAGGACGAGTTCGGTGATGGGCGCTGCGGATGCCGGGACAGCGGCTCCGGCTGACGCGGGTGCGATGACGGTGCTTGCCAGCAGCCCGAGGGCTAGGGCGGGGAGCACCAGGCGGGCAGAGAGGTGAACGTGCAATCGGATCTCCGGTGACAGGCCGCGGAGACGCCAGAGCACCCCGCATCCATACGGATGCGACTGCTCGGTGGCCCCCCACAGGCGAAACTGGGGGGAGGATATCCCGGCCGTCCGCTGGCACATCCAGCGGCACCACTCGGACACCGCCTGGCCTGAAGGTAGTCAGAGGCCCGCATCAGATTTATTGCTGATGGACTGGTTGCCGCTATATCAAGCGGTTTGCCGAGAATTTGCGTCCGCGACCGTCAACACAGCCCCTCGGTTGAACCCACCAAGATGCACTTGGGGTCAGTCGGGCCCGTGCCCCAGAAGTTCCGTTCGCGCAACCGTCACCGTGACTGCTCTTCGAACGGATCGATCTCGCCGGGCACTTCTACTTAGGCTGGCTGACCTGCGCGGACAGGGATCGGAAACAGGCAGTGAGCGCCTCCGGACCGCTGCTACGCGGCCTCGTGCGCGGCCGGGTCGAGGGAGTCGACGTCCTCGAAGAAGCTGAGCATCCGGGCGTTGACCAGCTCGGGGTGGTCGATCTGCGGTCCGTGCCCGGTCGCGGAGACGATCTCGGCGCGGGCTCCGCGGATCAGCCGCGGCACCCGCTCCAGCTGGCGCTTCGGGTGCACGAGCAGGCTCCGCTTGCCCATGATCAGGTAGAACGGCGTGCGGATCGTGCCCAGTTCGGCGTCCGAGAGCGGCAGCGGGGCGGGCCGGCGGATCCGGAAGGCGCGGACGCTCCTCTGGATCATCGTGCGCAGTTCGGGGTCGATCAGGACCGGCTGCTCCAGCCACTTGGCCAGGGCGGGGCGCAGCGCCTTGGGGGCGTAGGTCGCGAAGAGGCTGGCGAAGATCCAGACGAAGAAGCGCAGCCCCACCTTCTCCAGGCCGCCCGGATCCAGGGCGGTGACCGAGGCGAGCCGGCCGGGGCGCAGGTGCACCTGGTTGATGACCAGCCAGCCGCCGTAGGAGGAGCCGACCAGGTGGACGCGGTCCAGGCCGAGCGCGTCGAGGGCCTCGTCCATCCACTGGGCCGCGCGCTCGGGCTGCCACATCACCTCGCGCTGGATGCTGCGGCCCGGGTCGCCGGGGGTGTCGAGGGCGTAGACGGGCCGGTCGGCGCTGAGGGCGGCGGTGTTGGGGTACCACTGGGCCGAGCAGCCGCCCGAGCCGTGGATCAGGACGATCGGCGTACGGGACTCCGCCGACGGGTTCGTGGGGCCGTACCGGTAGACGTGCGTGGTCCCGAAGCTCGTCTCCACGTCCGTCTCGGAGCGGGCGGGCGCCCCCTTCGCGTAGAGCGCGTCGCAGGCGGCGAAGTAGCGGTCGCGCAGTTCGTCGCTCACGTAGTGGCCGATGTCGCGGCGTACACGGGGCTTGTTGTCGGGCACGGGGGCACCTCCTGGAGGACCGGGGATCCGTTCTTCGTGATACGACCGTACCATGATGTTGATACGGCGGTACCATGAAAACGAGCCGCAGGCTCATCACGGACGACCACCGACGAGCCGAGCACCGACGGGCGGAGACACCAGAACATGCCGAAACGCGTGGACCACGAGGAACGCCGCACCCGGATCGCCGAGGCGCTCATCCGCGTCGCCGGACGGCGCGGGCTGCACGCGGTCGGCATGCGCGACGTGGCCGCCGAGGCCGGAGTCTCCCTGCGCCTGGTCCAGTACTACTTCCAGACCAAGGAGAAGCTGCTCTTCTACGGGCTCCAGCACCTGACCGACCGCTTCACCGCCCGGGTCGGCGCCCGCCTCGCCGCCGCCGGCCCCGCTCCCGGCCCGCGCGCCACGGTCGAGGCGCTGCTGCTGGCCTCCCTGCCGACCGACGAGGAGAGCCGCACCTTCCACCTGCTCTACAGCTCGTACTCGATCCTGTCCGTGACCGACGAGGCCCTCGCCGCCCAGCCCTTCATCGACAACCCCGACGCCGCCGAGAACGCGGTGGCCGGGCTCATCGGCCAGGCGCAGGAATCCGGCCTGGCCGACCCCGGCGTCGACGCGCGCATCGAGGCGATCGGCCTGCTGGCCATGGCGGCGACCATGGGCACCAGCATCCTCGTCGGCCAGCGCGGACCCGAGTCGGCCGTCGCGGTGCTGCGCCACCACCTGGACCGGATCTTCAGGACGGGCACGCCGAGTCCCGGAGCGGACGCTCCCCCGTCGTGAGGTACGCGGTGACGGTGCGGTCGGAGCAGGCGTTGCCGTTGCCCAGGTACACCCCGTGGCCGCCGTGGTCGACGGTGAGCAGCCGGGCGCGCGAACCGAGGGCTTCGCGCATCTTCAGCGAGGCGGCGTACGGGGTCGCCGGGTCGCGGAGGTTCTGCACCATCAGGATGTTCGACGGCCCCCGGTCGGTGATCCGGGTGGGGCGTTCGGCGGGGGCGTCCTTCCAGAACGCGCACGGGGTGACGTTCGCCGGCATCCCGGCCGTCAGGGGGTGCGCGGCCCGGTCCGCGGCCACCGCCCGCGCGTAGCCGGAGACGTCCTTCGGCCAGGCCACGTCGTTGCAGATGACGCCCACCATCAGCGCCGCGTCCGAGTCGGGCAGTACCCCGGCGAGCTCCTGGGGCAGCTCCGGGACCGCCCCGGGATCCTGGGCCGCACGGACCAGGCGGGCGAAGGCGGGGAACTGGGCGTCGCCGTAGAGGGCGGTCTGCAGGGCCTGGCGCAGCATCGTGCCGGTCAGCGGCAGGCCGGGGACGTTCGAGGGCTTCGGGGAACGGTCCAGCTCCTCGGCCAGCGCCAGGAACAACGGCCTTACGCCGTCCGGGTGTTCGGCGAGCCGAAGCCCCTCCGCCGCCCGCGCCGGGTCCGCCGCCCAGGCCGCGAAGTCGGGGAAGCGGTCCTCCGCGCCCTGCGCCATGTTCGCGAGCCAGCCCCGCGCGACCCGCTTCGGATCGGGGTCACCGCTGCTGTCCAGCACCAGGCGGTCGGTGCGCTGCGGGAACTTCTGCGCGTACACCGCCGTCACGTAGGTCCCGTACGAGACGGCCCAGACCGAGAGCTTGCGCTCGCCGAGGGCCTCCCGGAAGCGGTCCATGTCGCGCGCCTGGTTGGCGGTGGTGAAACCGCGCAGCTCCGCGCCGCCGTTCGCGGCGCAGGCCTCGGCCACCCGGCGGGAGCGGTCGGCGTTCTCCGCGATCCCCCCGTCGGCGGCAGGCCAGGAGCGCAGGGTCGTCAGCCGCCGGTCGGCCGCGTCCAGTCCGCACGCGGCGGTGACGCTGCCGCCGACGCCGCGCGGGTCCAGCGCGACGATGTCGTAGGCCCCGGCCAACTGCCCCGCCAGGGCGGCCCCCTTCTGCGAGAGCCGCTGTACGCCCGAGCCGCCCGGGCCGCCGGGCACCACGACCAGCGTCCCGCGCCGGGCGGCGGGACGGGTGCTGGGCAGCCGGGAGACGGCGAGCTCGACCCGCGGACCGGCCGGGTCGGCGTAATCGAGGGGGACGGACAGCTTCGCGCACTGCTGGCCGTCGAGGTGGCCCTTGTGCGTGCACTGCGCCCAGTCCAGGGCGGGGCGGGCGGCGTCGCGGGTGGTGGCGGCGGCCGCGGCGCCGGCGGTGCCGGCGCCGGTCAGCGTGGCCGCCACGGCCGTGGCGGCCAGGGCGGCGAGTACGGTCCTGCTGCGGTAACTGGTCATGAAACCAGCATGGTTGAGCGTCCGCCGCCGCTACATCCGGCAGCCGGGACAGTCGTCCGGGGGCTAGCCCCCCGAACCGCCCGCCCCGTCTCACCCCGCCCCGTCTCACCACGCCTCGCCGCGTCCCGCCGCGCCCCGCGTCGTCAGACCACGACGACCGTCACCGCCGCCGCGCCCATGAGCACGGCGGCGGAGTGGATGGCCGCATGGCCGTAGTCGCCCGACCAGAGGTGGCGGGCCAGGCCGCCGATGGCGGTGAGGCCCGCGATGATGCCGACCTGCGCGAGCAGGGTGACGCTGGTGAACGGGGTCAGCAGCAGGAGCACCGCATTGAGCCAGAACGGGGCGGCGCCCGTCCAGCCCCGCCACTCCCGCACGCCCCGCCACTGCTGCCGGGTCGGCAGCCGGGGCAGGTGCGGGCGTCGCGGCCCCTCACGGCGGCCCTTGGGTCTTCGGTGGTCCCCGAACTCTCGGGTCGCCGTCGTCACCGCGCCGTCACCAGCCTTTCAGTCACTCGCACGCAAGACGTCAACTCGCAGGCTGTACAGCCTCCTTGGGTGTGGGGGCGGAGGCAAGGGCCCGTTCGGCAAGAAATCCGAAAGCCAGGCCGAAAGTGCTCCACATCGCGGCCTGAATGGCGAGCGAGGCGAGCCGGAACTGCCAGACGAGCGCCGCCGGGAAGCCTCCCGGCACCTCGTTGACGCCCGGAAGCAGCGCGTAGGCGATGCCGACGGCAGCCACGAAGGCGAGCGAGGCGGCGACCGAGGCGTTCCAGTTGCCCAGGCGCGGCGCGAGGCGCCGGCCCAGGATCAGCGCGGCCGCCGCGAGCAGCAGGCCGAGCGCGAGCATCAGGACGTAGAGGGTGGTCCGCTGGACCGTGGTCTCGGGGTCTCCCACGGCCGGCGGATTGGCGGGGTACTTGAAGAACGGCACCAGGGAGACGGTGACGAACAGGCCGCCGGAGACCAGCAGCGCCGTGGCCCGGGGGCCGAAGCGGCCGATCCGGCCCAGGGCGTAGCAGTAGACGAGCGCGGCGATGCCGCCGAGCGCGATCCCGTAGAGCAGGGTGCCGGTGCCCAGCCCGGCCGTGGCCTGCAGGGCCCGGCTGACCGGGGCGGCCTCGGCGCCGCCGTGGTCATGGGCTCCGGCTTCCTCGAGGGCGATCGCCGCGTCGACCCGGGATTCACCGAGGAAGTAGGCGACGAGGAACGCGACGACGCCCGCCAGCAGGCCGGCGAGCATGCCCCGGACGAGGAGCGCGCGGGGGGAAATGGTGTTCATGGAGTTATCGGTCCCTTGCGATCGGCGGATCAGTGGCAGGGGAAGCCGAGGAGGTGGCGACCGTCGTGCATCCACTCGTGGATGGTGTCGCCTTCGAAGATCGCGGTGGCGCCCTGCTCGGCGCCGACGAGGTAGAGCAGGACCAGCATCAGGACGCCGGCGAACAGCGCCCAAGGGGCCAGAGCGTTGAGGGAGATGGGTGCGACGGCCGGCGGGGCGGCAGTCGTGGGCACGGCGGAGTCGGCCATGGCAGGAACCTCCAGAGGGAACACGCGTCCCGGTCAGTGGTGCTTGCGACGACGGTGGCGGGTCTGACTTTCCTCCCCCTCCGGGAGGATTCACAGTGGCGCGACCGTGCCGGATTCTCAACCGGACTTCCGTCATACCGTCGTCTTGTCGTCCGCCACCGTACCGCTCTTTATGGTCCCCTTACAGGGCGTCTCCGGAGGGCTCCGCCCCACCCGCCGCCCCGCCGCCCCGCCCGACCTCACCCGCCGCCCCGCCGCCCCGCCGCCCCGCCCGTCGACACCCTGGTGGCATCAGCCGATGGCGTCGACCACCTCGCCCAGGTCGACGAACTTGAAGCCGGTCGCCTCGCGGTCGCCGTCGCCGGGGGTTTCCCGGCCGTCCTGGACGACGAGCAGACCGCGGGGGTAGCGCGTGCCGAGGGGGGCGTTGAGGGCGGCGGCGCCGTCGCAGACCTCGGAGCCGTCGAGGATGGCGGAGGCCGCGGTGATCCGGAAGGCGCCCTCGAACTCGTTGTGGTCCTCGCGTTCGCGGTCGTAGGCGACGAAGGTGTCGTCGCCCTGGCTGGAGGCGAGCAGGTAGCCGTCACCGTCCGCTTCGGTGACCAGGGTCAGGCCCTCGACGTCCGCCGTCAGGCGCTTGCCGCCGTAGCCGGGATCGGCGCCGGGCGCGCACTCCTCGGTCTCCTCGTCGTAGGTGCCGGGGACGCCGTACTCGCGCACCTTGTCGATCAGCTTCGGCGTGCCGGTGAGGCCCGCGTCGATGCGCCAGATGCCGACGTCCTCCTGCCCCGCGTACAGGGTGCCGTCCGCGGGGTCGACGACCATGCCCTCGATCTGCGGCAGCTCGCCCGGCTCACCGCAGGGCGTCCAGGAGGCGCCGTTCGGCAGGCGGAAGGAGGACGGCAGGTCGAGCGTGCGCACCTGGCGGTAGTCGACCGTGCCGGCGGGGGTGGCGACCAGTTCCAGCAGGGCGATCCGGGTGCGGTTGCGCTGGCTCACCGCCGCGTAGGACCGGCCGGTCTTCCGGTCCGTCCAGGTGGCCAGGCCGTACGCGGTCTGCTGCTCGTTGATCTCGGCCTGGTCGGCGGAGAAGACCGGTCGCGCCGCCGGGTCGGTGACGTCGGTGAGCGGGCCGCCGGGCCGGTTCCGGTCGATCCGGTAGATCCGCAGGCGGTCGTTGCCACGGTCGCTGACCACCGCGACGTCGGCGCGCCCGCCGCCCAGCCGCAGACCGTTGACCAGGTCGACGTTGTTGAAGCGGCCGGGAGCGTCGTCGGCGCCCGGTCCGGCCGGGGCGGGCAGCGACTGGACCTGCCGGGCCTCCAGGTCGTAGACCCGCAGACCGCCCTGCTTGGCGGTCGCGATCACCAGGCTGCGGCCCGGATCGGCGGCGTTGCGCCAGATCGACGGGTCGTCCGCGTTGGCGTCACCGCCCGCCGCGTCGTCGTACAGCGGCGCGGTCTCGGCCTTGGGGCGGATGCCGCTGATCGAGGAGGCTTGTGCCGGGAGCGCGACGGACGCGGCGAGTGCGGTGCACAGCACGAGTGCGGAGGCGCGGGCGGCCGAACGGAGGGTCAATGTTCTTCCTTACATGAGGGTTTCACCCTGAGGGGAAGACGCTCGCCGGGTTGATTGTCATGTCCGCGCCCGGTAGGTGGCCGATGGTTGAACGCGGTGCGAAACCCCGGAACAATCGGACGGTGCACCCCACCACCGTACGCGTCCGGCTCGTGAGCCCCCCTCTGGACGAGGCGGGACGCCTGCACCGCTTCCCGTACGGGGAACCGTGCCCGGGGCACAACGGGCTGCGCGGGCAGGATCACGGCGACTGGGCCGGGCGGACCCTGGACGAGGTCGCCGGGGAGGACCCCGGGGGGCTGCGGCGGTGGATGACCGACACCGCGTACGCGCCCGCCGGCGGCGGGGAGTCGGTGGAGGCGCTGATCGCACGGGTCGGCGCGCACCTGGGCGCCCTGGCGCCGGGGACGCACCGGGCGGTGGTCGGACAGGGCGTCGTGCGGGCGGCCGTGGTGTGGGCCCTGGAGCTGCCCGCGGCGGCCTTCTGGCGGCTCGACGTACGACCGGGGTCGGTGACGGCGCTGACGGGGCGGTCCGGGCGCTGGAACCTGCTCGTGGGCGGGCCGGAGGACCCGCCGGACAGGGGCTGATGCACCGCCTCACTCACCGCCGCCTCCGCCTGCGCGCGGCCGACCGGGCGCCGGACCGTAGCGTCCAGGACGCCGGCGGCCCCGCGCAGGACGTACTCCGGGATGCTCGCGTCGCGCCCGGCCGCCTCCAGGTGCCGTCTGCCGCTCCGGGTCACCCGGCGGTCCGCGCCCTTCACCAGGCCCCAAGCGGCCAGCCGACGGCCGATCTCGTAGCTCTCCAGGGAGCGGTGCAGGTCGGCGCGGACGGCGTCGACGCTCCTGGTGCGCCCGCAGAACGCGAGCACACGACGCTCGACCGGATGCCCGGGCAACTCCCCGTCCACCGTACGCACCTGCGCGGCGTGCACCACGAGCAGGCCGCGCCTGTTCAGCTCGACCATCGCGCTGTCCGCCACCCGCCGCGCCCCACCCGCCAGGAACGCGATCTCGTACACATCCAGATCCCGTATCTCGTCCGAGCCCCTTGCGAACTGCCGGAACACCCACCGCATACCGGGTACACCCCCGTTTCGGCCCGCCTCGTCTGTCAGCAGTTTCACCTGACGGCGCGGCGCCCAACCCCCGCCCTGCCATCTCAGAGCAAGACTTGAGCTTCATGGCGCGGGGCCGGATCGGGGCGAGCCGGGCGGGGTCGGGCCCGGCGGGGGCGAGCCCGGCGGCGTCGGGCCGCGAACGCGGAACGGCCCGGACCCGCGACGCGGTCCGGGCCGAACTTCCCTGGATGGAGCGGGCGTCAGGCCACGATCCAGTCGCTCGTCGCGATCACCGGCTGGACGCCGTCGCGGTGCACGGTGCCCTCGATGAGGCCGTACATGCGGTCGGCCGCGAAGTAGACCTCGTTGTCGTTCTTGAGGCCGAAGGGCTCCAGGTCGACGAGGAAGTGGTGCTTGTTGGGGAGGTTGAGGCGCACCTCGTTGACCTTGGGGCAGTTGTCGAGCACGCGCTCGGCCATCTGGTTCAGGGTCTGCTGCAGGGAGTACGAGTAGGTCTCCGCGAAGGCTTCCAGCATGTTCTTGCGGACCTTCTTGTACGACTGGTCCCAGTCGTACTCGGCGTCGTCGGCGGCGAGCGCCGAGTGCGCCCAGCGCGCGGTGACCTTGGTCGCCAGGATGCGGTCGTACGCCTCCTGCAGCGTCGTGTACTTGTCCTTGATGAAGCCGTGGAACTCGGAGTTGGTCGAGTTCATCACGGTCAGGTCCTTCAGACCCGAGATCACCTGGAGACCGGTGGTCTCGCTGTACGTGATCTGCGCGGTGCGCACCTCGGTGCCCTTGAGGGCGAAGGAGTGCTGCTCCTTGCGCGTCGGGACCGGGATCCGCTCCCAGGCGTACTCCTCGACGCGGATCTGCGCCTCGCGGATCGGGGCCTGGGAGGAGACGAAGTGCTTGGCGAGCAGGATGCCGAAGGCCTCGGGGGAGGCGACGCCGTGCTCCTTGGAGAACGCGTACACCGTGTTCTTCGTGGTGTCCGTGGGGAGGCAGTTGGCGTTGTCACCGGTGAGGTGGACGTCACGGAACTCGCCGCGCAGCGCGACGGAGACGTTGAGGTCGCGGATCTCGTGCCAGGAACCGTCGCTGCCCTTGCGGGTGACCTTGACGATGCGGTTCTCGGCCTTGCCGTACTGGTTCTGGGCGAGGATGTGCTTGCTCATGCGCTGTCTTCCTTCGGGTACTCGGGAACACGGAGTCCGGTTGTCTGGATCCCGTACGCCCGGCGTCCGGCGGACGCGCAGCCCGCCCCCCGCCGTTCGGTCATGCATCTCAGAAATCACAGATCTCAGAAAGACGTGGACCGCCCCGGGACTGACGTGCATCCCGGTCCGTAGGTGCCTGTTGATTCCAGCACGCCTCCCTGCCGTTCGTAAGGGAGCGAATCCTCCGAGAACAGGCACCCACGGCTTGGGCAACCGTACGATCTGCGCAGGTCAGACCGTGTGCGCGTCAGCCACCGTCAGGGCCTCGTCGATGATCCGCAGCCCCTTCTCGACGTCCTCGGCGGACACGTTGCAGGGCGGCGCGAGGTGGATGCGGTTCCCGGCGAGCAGCGGCCACAGCCCGGCCTTCTTCAGGGCCGCCCCGAACTCGGCCATCGGCGCGTTGTCCGCGCCGGCGGCGTTGTACGGGACCAGCGGCTCGCGCGTCTCCTTGTTCCGTACGAGCTCCAGGGCCCAGAACGTGCCCAGCCCGCGCACCTCCCCGACGGACGGGTGGAGCTCCGCGATGGCGGCGAGGCCCGGCCCGAGCAGCTCCGCGCCCGTGCGGGCGGACTGCTCGACGACGCCCTCCTCCTCCATGACGTTGATCGTCGCGACGGCGGCGGCGCAGGCCAGCACGTGCCCGGAGTACGTCAGCCCGCCCGGGTAGGGCCGGCGGGCGAAGGTCTCGGCGATGGCGGCCGAGATGGCGACCCCGCCGAGAGGGACGTAGCCGCTGGTGACGCCCTTGGCGAAGCAGATGAGGTCGGGGACGACGTCCCAGTGCTCGGAGGCGAACCACTTACCGGTGCGGCCGAAGCCGACCATGATCTCGTCGAGGATGAAGACGATGCCGAAGCGGTCGCAGAGCTCCCGGACCCCGGCGAGGTAGCCGTCGGGGTGCACGAGCACGCCGGGGGCGCCGCCGACGGTCTCCAGGATGATCGCGGCGATGGACTGCGGGCCCTCGAAGACGATCGTGTCCTCGAGGTGGCGCAGCGCGCGCTCGCACTCCTCGGCGGGGGTGGCCGCGTAGAAGGGCGAGCGGTAGGCGAACGGGCCCCAGAAGTGCACGACGCCGGCGGTGGCGGTGTCGTTGCCGAAGCGGCGCGCGTCCCCGGTGAGGTTGATCGCGGTGGAGGTGGCGCCGTGGTACGAGCGGTACGCCGAGAGCACCTTGGCGCGGCCGGTGTGCACCCGGGCCATGCGGACGGCGTTCTCCACGGCCTCGGCGCCCGCGTTGGTGAAGAAGATCTTGTCGAGGTCGCCCGGAGTGCGCTCGGCGATCAGCCGGGCGGCCTCGGAGCGCACGTCGACGGCGAAGCCGGGCGCGACGGTGCAGAGCTTGCCGGCCTGCTCGGCGATGGCCGCGGCCACCTTCGGGTGCTGGTAGCCGATGTTCGTGTAGACGAGGGCGCTGGAGAAGTCGAGGAAGCGGTTGCCGTCGTAGTCCCAGAAGTAGGAGCCCTCGGCGCCGGCCACCGCCGGCGGGTCGATGAGCTCTTGGGCCGACCAGGAGTGGAAGACGTGACTGCGGTCGTCGGCCTTCACCGTGGCCTTTGCGGAGAGGGCGAGTGCGGCGGCGTCGCGTGCGTCGGCTTCTGCGTTCATATTCCGAGGGTAGTTGTCCACGATGTGGAATCCGGTGGGGATGGGGGCCGGGGCGACCGGGGTGGCGTCGGAGCCGCGCCGGCGCCGCGTCCGAGCCGGGTCAGACGACGTGCCGGCCGCCGTCGACGGTGAGCACGTCGCCGGTCGTGTAGGCGGCGTCGACCAGGTAGAGCGCTGCCTCGGCCACGTCCTCCGGGGTGCCCACGCGGCGTAGCGGGGTGTTCTCGGTGATCCACTCCCGCGAGCTCTCCCAGACCTGGTCCTCGCCTTCGTACCAGGGGGTGTCGATCAGGCCGGGTGCGATCGCGTTCACCCGGACGGCGGGTCCGAGCTGGGAGGCCAGCAGCCGGGTCATGTGGTTGACCGCGGCCTTGCTGACGGCGTACGGGATCGAGCTGCCGAGCGCGCGGGTCGCGGAGACCGAGGAGATGTTGATGATCGAGCCCGCCCCGGATTCCCGCAGGTGGGGCGTGGCAGCGGTGATCAGCTGCCAGGTGCCGATGACGTTGACCTCGAAGATCTCGCGCCAGGCGTCGGCGTCGGCCGCGTCCAGGTCGCCCAGGGGGATGAACCGGGTGACGCCCGCGTTGTTGACCAGGACGTCGAGCCGTCCGTACGTGTCGATCGCCGTCCGGACGATCCGCCGCGCGTCGTCGGCGTCCGCGACGTCGCCCCGTACGTACACCGCGTCGGGGAGTTCGGCGGCGAGCGCCTTGCCCGCGCTCTCGCTGCGCGCCGAGTTCAGGACCACGCGGATGCCGGCCGCGGCCAGCCTGCGGGCGATGCCCGCGCCGATGCCGGAGGAGGAACCGGTGATCAGGGCGACACGACTCTCGGGCATGGCATTCCTCCTGGCAGGGATTCGCTTTCGCTTGCCGCTTTCCGCATGCGGACGGCCGGAGCATAACGCGGGATACCGCATGTCGGAAACAGATTTCCAGTATGCGGAATTTTACGCCCTAGATCTCGGCCCAATATCGCCATGCACCGGGCATACCCATGCACATCAACTCACTCTGGGTGAACGGCACGTCCGCCCGCGTTAGGGACCCGTCAAGGCCGTGCCAACGGGCGTATGGGCCCCGTCAAGGAAGCCTGTGAGGAGCCGAAAAGGCGTTCCACTCAGGGGTGTCCGAAAAACGCCCGCCCTCGAACCCTCCGGGAGCTCACGATGGCCGATCTGGCCTTCGTCGTCACCACGATCGCGGTCTTCGCGCTGGTGGTCCTCGTCGCCAAGGGAGTGGCCAAGCTGTGAACGCCGAAAACGTCGTCGGCCTGCTGGTCGCCGTAGCCCTGCTGGGGTACCTCGTCGTCGCCCTCGTCTTCCCGGAGAGGTTCTAGCGCCGATGAGTCCCGTCCTCGCCGGGGTGCTCCAGCTGCTCGCGCTCTTCGCGGCCCTGGCCCTCGCCCACCGTCCCCTGGGCGATTACATGGCCCGCGTCTACTCCTCGAAAAAGCACTACGCCCCCGAGAAGTGGATCTACAAGGCGGTCGGCGCCAACCCGAACGCCGAGATGCGCTGGCCGGCCTACCTGCGCTCGGTCCTCGCCTTCTCGGCGGTGAGCGTCCTCTTCCTCTACCTGCTCCAGCGCCTGCAGGGCCACCTGCCCGGCTCGCTCGGCTTCGTCTCCATCAAGCCGGACCAGGCCTTCAACACGGCCGCCTCCTTCGTGTCCAACACGAACTGGCAGTCGTACGCCGGCGAGCAGGCCATGGGCCCGCTCGTCCAGACCGGCGGCCTGGCCGTCCAGAACTTCCTCTCCGCCGCCGTGGGGATGGCCGTCGCAGTGGCCCTCGTACGGGGCTTCGCGCGCTCCCGCACCGGGGAGCTGGGCAACTTCTGGTCCGACCTGGTGCGCGGCACCGTCCGCGTCCTGCTCCCGCTGTCGCTGATCGCCGCGGTCGTACTGGTGGCCTGCGGGGTCATCCAGAACTTCTCCGGCATCCACGAGGTCGGGCAGTTCTTGGGCGTCAAGCAGCAGTGGAACGGCGGGGCGGTCGCCTCGCAGGAGGCCATCAAGGAACTCGGGACGAACGGCGGCGGCTACTTCAACGCCAACTCCGCCCATCCCTTCGAGAACCCGACCCCCTTCTCGAACCTCTTCGAGATCTTCCTGATCCTGCTCATCCCCTTCTCCCTGACCCGCACCTTCGGACAGATGATCGGCTCGGTCCGCCAGGGTTACGCGATCCTCGCCACGATGGTCACCATCTGGCTCGGTTTCACCGCCCTGATGCTGTGGACGGAATTCGGCCACCACGGCCCGGCGCTCCAGGCCGCGGGCGGTGCGATGGAGGGCAAGGAGGCCCGCTTCGGGATCGGCGCATCGGCGATCTTCTCGGTCGCCACGACGCTGACCTCGACCGGCGCGGTCAACTCCTTCCACTCCTCGTACACGGGACTGGGCGGCGGCATCCAGCTGCTGGGCATGCAGCTCGGCGAGATCGCGCCCGGCGGCGTCGGCTCCGGCCTCTACGGCATGCTGATCATGGCGATCATCGCGGTGTTCATCGCCGGCCTGATGGTCGGCCGCACCCCCGAGTACCTCGGCAAGAAGATCGGCACCCGCCAGATCAAGTTCGCCGCCTGCTACATCCTGATCACCCCCACCCTCGTGCTCGGCTTCACGGCGCTGGGGATGGCCCTGCCGACCCCCGTCACCTCGATGTCCAACGGCGGCGCGCACGGCTTCTCCGAGATCCTCTACGCCTACACCTCGGCCGGCAACAACAACGGCTCCGCCTTCGCGGGCCTGAACGCCAACACCCAGTGGTTCAACACGACCACCGGTCTGGCGATGCTGCTCGGCCGCTTCCTGCCGATGGTGTTCGTCCTGGCCCTGGCCGGCTCGCTCGCCGAACAGCAGCCGGTCCCCGCCACCGCGGGCACCCTGCGCACCGAGAAGCCGCTGTTCACCTTCCTGCTCGTCGGCACGATCGTCATCGTCACGGGCCTCACCTACTTCCCGGCCCTGGCGCTGGGCCCGCTCGCCGAAGGGCTCGCCTCATGAGCACCGCCACCCCCACCCGAGCCCCGCACGGGGACCTGCCCAGCGGTCACAAGCCCGAGAAGGCCAAGATCGGCGGCGGCATCTTCGACCCGAAGCAGCTGCTGAAGTCCTTCCCGGACGCGGTGCGCAAGCTCGATCCCCGGGTCATGGTCAAGTCCCCGGTCATGTTCGTGGTGCTGATCGGTTCCGTACTGACCACCGCGCTGGCGATCTCCGACCCGGGCAACCTCTTCGGCTGGGCGATCACCGTCTGGCTGTGGCTGACCACCATCTTCGCCAACCTCGCCGAAGCCGTCGCGGAGGGCCGCGGCAAGGCCCAGGCCGACACCCTGCGCAAGGCCAAGACCGACACCGTCGCCCGACGCCTGAACGGCGCCGTCGAGGAGCAGGTGCCCGGCACGGAGCTCCGTATCGGCGACCTGGTCGTGTGCGAGGCCGGTGACATCATCCCCGGCGACGGCGACGTCGTCGAAGGCGTCGCGTCCGTGGACGAGTCCGCCATCACGGGTGAATCGGCCCCCGTCATCCGCGAGTCGGGCGGCGACCGCAGCGCGGTCACCGGCGGCACCAAGGTCCTCTCCGACCGCATCGTCATCAAGATCACGACGAAGCCCGGCGAGACCTTCATCGACCGCATGATCAACCTGGTCGAGGGCGCGGCCCGGCAGAAGACCCCCAACGAGATCGCGCTCAACATCCTGCTCGCCTCGCTGACGATCGTCTTCCTGCTCGCCGTCGTCACCCTCCAGCCGTTCGCGATGTACGCGGGTGCCAAGCAGTCGATGATCGTGCTGACCGCACTGCTGGTCTGCCTCATCCCGACCACCATCGGCGCCCTGCTCTCCGCCATCGGCATCGCCGGCATGGACCGCCTGGTGCAGCGCAACGTCCTGGCCATGTCGGGGCGCGCGGTGGAAGCGGCGGGCGACGTCTCGACCCTGCTCCTCGACAAGACCGGCACCATCACCCTCGGCAACCGCCAGGCCTCCGAGTTCGTCCCCGTCGCGGGCGCCATCGCCGCCGAACTGGCCGACGCCGCCCAGCTCTCCTCGCTCGCCGACGAAACCCCCGAGGGCCGCTCGATCGTGGTCCTCGCGAAGGAGAGGTACGGACTGCGCGAACGCCACCAGGGCGAGCTGGTGGGCGCCGAATGGATCCCCTTCACCGCGCAGACCCGCATGTCGGGCGTGGACGTGGACGGCCGCAAGGTGCGTAAGGGCGCGGCCGGTTCGATCATCGGCTGGGTCGGCGAACAGGGCGGTACGGTCGCCCCGGACGCCCGGGCCAAGGTCGACGAGATCTCCGGCGCCGGCGGCACCCCGCTGCTCGTCGCCCTGGAGGACGGCAAGGGCGCCCGGATCCTCGGTGTCATCCACCTGAAGGACGTGGTCAAGGAGGGCATGCGCGAACGCTTCGACGAGCTGCGGCGCATGGGCATCAGAACCATCATGATCACCGGCGACAACCCGCTGACCGCCAAGGCCATCGCCGAGGAGGCGGGCGTCGACGACTTCCTCGCCGAGGCCACCCCCGAGGACAAGATGGCCCTCATCAAGCGGGAACAGGCCGGCGGCAAACTCGTCGCCATGACGGGCGACGGTACGAACGACGCCCCGGCGCTGGCTCAGGCCGACGTGGGCGTGGCGATGAACACCGGAACCTCGGCCGCCAAGGAGGCCGGGAACATGGTGGACCTGGACTCCAACCCCACCAAGCTCATCGAGATCGTGGAGATCGGCAAGCAGTTGCTGATCACCCGCGGTGCGCTGACCACCTTCTCCATCGCCAACGACGTCGCCAAGTACTTCGCGATCATCCCCGCGATGTTCGCGGCGGTCTATCCGGGCCTGGACAAGCTCAACATCATGGGCCTGCACTCCCCCGACTCCGCGATCCTCTCCGCGGTCATCTTCAACGCGCTCGTCATCATCGCCCTGGTCCCGCTCGCCCTGAAGGGCGTCCAGTACCGGCCCACCAGCGCCGACAAGATGCTCCGGCGCAACCTCACCCTCTACGGACTCGGCGGCCTCGTCGCCCCGTTCATCGGCATCAAGCTCATCGACATGGTCGTCTCCCTCATCCCCGGCCTGCGCTGATCCAGGGCTCCGCCGACTTAGGAACGTAGTGACCTCATGAACAACTCCGTAGGCAACACCGCCCGCCTGCTCGGCGCCGGGCTCCGCGCCCTGCTCGTCCTCACCGTGCTGTGCGGGGTCCTGTACCCGCTCGCCGTCACCGGCATCGCGCAGGCCGCCTTCGGCCACAAGGCCAACGGCTCCGAGATCAAGGACGCGAGCGGCAAGGTCGTCGGCTCCTCCCTGATCGGCCAGTCGTACGGGGACGACCTGCGCTGGTTCCAGGGCCGCCCGGCGGCGGGACTCGCGAAGAACACCGTCAACAACCAGTACGAGCTGCTGGTCTCCGGCGCCACCAACAAGGCGGCGGACAGCCCAGAACTGCTGAAGGCGGTGCAGGAGGCCAAGACCAAGGTCCTGCTCGACAACACCGTCCCGGGCTACGCCCCGCGCCTCGACGGGATCCCGGCCGACGCGGTGACCTCCTCCGGCTCCGGCCTGGACCCCGACATCTCCCCAGCCTACGCGGAGCTCCAGACGGCCCGCGTCGCCCAGCGCAACGGACTCCCGGTCGGGGAGGTCGCGAAGCTGGTGAAGGCCCACACCGAGGGCCGCACCCTCGGCTTCATGGGCGAGCCGCGCGTCAACGTCCTGGAACTGAACACGGCCCTGCGGGACCTCAAGCGGTGACGGTGACCGGCTGGCTGTAGGCGTCGAGCAGGCCCGTGGTGGAGGTGATCAGGACGAGGTAACGGCCCGGGGCGACCGCGGGGACCGTCACCGTGATGCCGGTGCGGTGGGTCGCGACGCCGGTCGCGAGGACGGCCTTCGTCCGGGACTGCGCGCCCTCCGTCGTGACGAGCTCGATGTCCACCACGTCGCCGGCCGGGCCCACCACGTACCAGCCGACGGCCTGCCGGCTGCCGCGGGGCCAGACCGCGCCGGGCCCGGGGGTCTTCACCAGGAGGTTGTCCGACTCCAGCAGGACGGCCGCCTCGGGGCGGTTCAGGCCCTGCCAGACCCGCCGGGCGAGGGACTTCAGGGAGGGGGCGGTGTTCGACATGGTGCTCCTTCGCGGGGTGCGGGCCGGGTGGGTCCGGGTGGGTGGGTCCGGGGTGGGTGCGATCAGCCCGGTAGGCGGGGTACTCCACCTTGAAGAATGACCGGCGGGACCCCCGTCCCACCTCCCCCTTTCGGCCGCTCCCTGCCCGCCCGACGGCAGGGACAGCAGGTGATCCGGAGCGACATCCCCAACGACCTGATGCTGCGCCGGGCGCCCTACCCGGCGGTACGGCTCTGGGTGGTCGAAGGCAACGACCGGGCGCGCCGGTTCTACGAGCGGGCCGGCTTCGGCCCCGACGGCGGCACCCTCACCGAGTACGCGGACGGCTCTCCGGTCCCCGAGCTCCGCTACCGCCGGGCGGCCGCTGCCACGGGCTGAGCGGGCTGCCGCTGACGCTGGCGCCGGCACGGCCCTGCCGCGGCCCTGCCGCAGCCGCGTGTCCCGTCGCGCTCACGGCAGCCGTTCCGCCAGCGCCCGGGCCATCGCGACGGTCGGGACCGCCTCCCTCGTGCGCCGGTACGGGGTCAGGTCGCGCAGCAGCCGGCCCAGTGCCTCGCGTACCGCACGCGACTGCACGGCCGGGGCGGCCGTGAGGAACGCCCGCCAGTGCTCGCACGCCCGGGTCAGGTGCCCGAGGCGCAGCAGCGTCTCGGCGAGCGCGGCATGGGTGAGCGCGGTGGCCCGGTGCTGGCCGGCCGCCCGGCCGTGCAGGGACCGCTCCAGCGCCTCGGCCGCGGCCGGGAACTCGCCGAGGGCGAGGTGGGTGCGGGCCCGGGCGAAGTCGAGGTCGGCCCGGGCGTACGAGTCGAAGGGCCCCTCGGGCGGGTCGGCCGCGTGCCGCCCGTGCGACCGGTCGGCGGCGGCCAGGTCCGCGGCGGCGGCCGCCCGGTGCCCGGCGTGGGCGTGCGCGGCCGCACGCTGGACCAGCAGGAACGCCATCGTGCCGGGCTCCCCGTCCGCGGGCGCGGTCTCCACCGCCGTCCGGGCGAGCCGTACCGCGTGCGCGGGCTGCCCGAGCCGGCCGGCGTGCGCGCTCATCGCGCGCAGGGTGATGGCGTACATCCGCCGGTCCCCTGCCTGCCGTGCCAGCCCGAGGGCGATGCCGTGATACTCCTGCGCGAGCCCGTGGTACCCGGAGTCCGCCGTCATCTCCGCGAGCAAGTGGGCGAGTTGGGCGTACCCCCGGCAGACCTCCGCCACCCCGCACCGCGGTCCGGCCTCCGCCCGGCCGGCCGCGCCCCGGACCCGTACGGCGGGCCCCGGGCCCTCCGTGTGGCGGGCCGCGAAGGCGCCGGCGTCCTGGGCCAGCCAGGCCGCCAGGGCCGTACGGGTGTGGACGCCGCCATGGGTGAGGTAGAGGCCCGAGAAGCTTCCCGCGAGGGCCCGCAACTGCTCTGCGTGCGCCGCGAGATGCCGCCGAGCGGCGAGCTCCGACATGCCGGTTCCCGTACGCGCGACCGCACCCGTGCGCGCGTCACCGGGGCCGGGGCCTGGGCCGGGGCCTGGGCCGGGGTCTGAGCCGGGGTCTGAGCCGGGGCCCTCTCCCTCCGCCGGATCCGGGTCCCACACCGCCGCGGGCACCGGCACCGGCTGGTACGGGCTGCGCAGCAGCCGGGCCCTGCCGTGCGGATCCGCGTCCGCCCTGGCCCGCAGCGCGAGCCGGAGCAGCCCTCCCTCCTCGGGCGCCGCCGCCGGGCCGGTCGGTACGCCGGGCCCCGCCGAGCCCGCGCCGAGGCCCGCCTCCGCCACCGTGACCAGCCGCCCGCACCGCTCGGTCAGCGCCGCCGCCATCAGCTCGGGCACGGGCCGGCGCGGCCGGGTGCCGGAGAGCCAGTGCGCGACGGCGGTCCGGTCGTAGCGCAGGGTCAGCCCGTGCAGGGTCCCGAGCGCGTTGACGGCCCGCGCCAGCTCCGCCCCGCTCCACCCGGCCTCGGCCAGCAGGTCGCCCAGCCGGGCATTGGCCACCCGCCGCCCGCTCACACCGACCGCCCCCGGCGGGACGTGCTCAACGGGCCGAACGGGTGGAGCGGGTGGAACGGGCAGCGCCCGGTATTCAACGCTTTCACCACCGCACCCCCCGCATTCCCTTCTCCCCGCCCTCCCGCTGGTGTTCGCTGGAGCCGTCCCCATCGGATTCCACGGACCGGAGAAGCATGTCTGCCTCGGAAACGGCCAATCCCCCAGCCTCCGCCGCGTACGCGTACCCGTTCCCCTATAGGATTTCCGGTGTCGGCGCCCAGATCGGCGAAGTGATCTCCGTCGACGACTGGGCCCGGCTCGCGCACATCCCGCACCGCAAGCGGCCCGGGAAGGAAATCAGCGGCGCCGATATCGAGCGCATACTCGGGGTCAGTTCCAAGAGCTGGGACCGGGAGCGCTTCGCCTCGCTCGACACCGTCGTCGACGTCGCCCGCTCCGCCCTGCGGTCCGCCCTCGCCGAGCCCGGGGACATCGACGCCGTCTTCGTCGCCACGTGCACCCCGTACGAGATCATGCTCGACCAGGACGCCTTCAACCTGCTGCGCCGGCTGCGCATCCCGGACAGCGTGCCCCCCTTCCAGCTCGGCGCCGGCTGCGGCGGGCTCTCCCGCGTCGCCGCGCACCTGGCCCGGACGGGGGCCCGCCGCGCGCTGGTGATCTCGTACAACGCCGCGAGCCCCATCGGGATCGACGAGAACGGCATCATTTCCCAGTACAGCGGCGCCGACGGGGATCATCCTTTCGCGCACACCCTGTGGTGTTCCGGGGCGCTGTTCTCCGATGCCGCGACCGCCCTGGTATTCGAGCGGGACGACACCTTCGAGGCGGGCCTCGGTTTCTATTCGCGCGATTCCCTCGATTTCGGGGGCGAGCCCGGATTCAGCGATCCGCTCATCCATTACCCCGGAGGCGGCGCTGCCCACCCGCCGGGCTTTCCCGGGTCCGCCGAGCTCTCCGCATTCGGACTCAACGGACCGGAACTGGCCCGCTATTACTCGCGCGGCATGATGATGAACCAGGAGACCATGGACGCCCACCGCCCCGGTTTCGTGGACGAGGTCCGGCGGGTCTACACGCACCAGGCCGGTCCGGCCCTGGTCGAGAACTACCACCAACTCGCCGGCCTGGACACCGGGAAGGCCCCCGCGCACGCCCGCGAGCTCGGCAATCTCGTCACCTCCGCGACCCCGGTGCTCTTCTACACCGACGTGGTGAACGGCCTGGTCGGCGCGGGCGACTCGGTCTGCTTCTCCGTCATCGGCGCCGGGCCTGAACGCGGTGCCTTCCTCGCGCGGGTGGGGATCCCGGGCGAGGTCACGGTGACCGCACCGCTGCCGCCCGTCCCGGCCGCCGCCCGGGCCGCCGGGACCGCCCGATCCGCCCGGCCCGCCGGCGCCGCCCACAACATCGCCACCGCGTAGCCGCACGCGCCCCACCTCCTTCGAAACGAGTCCGCCGTGCACATCGCCCTCGCCGGGGCCGCCAGCCCCACCGGCATCCGGCTCGCCGCCGAGCTGCTCGGCCGCGGCCACCACCTGACCCTGCTCACCGGCGGCGAGGTCCGGCAGAGCAGGCTCCTGCTGGCCCGTCAGCTCGCGCTGATCGGGCTGTATCCCGAGTACGTGGACCTCCTCGCGGCCCGGCTCGACGCCCGCCGGGGCGCCGAGGTCCTGGCGTCGTCTGCGCCGACCGACCCCGCAGCCGTCGGCCGCTTCGACGCCGTCTGGTGCGTGGAGCAGCCCGCCGCCACCGCGGCCGCGCTGCTGCCCCTCGTCTCCGGAGGGGAGAGGCGTACGGCATTCCACCTGGTCACGGTCGGGGACGCGGGTCCGGCCGGGCGTACGGTCGCCGCCGCGGCCGTACGGGACGGGTTCCCGGCCGGGGTGCACTGCCTGGCCCCGACCGTCAGCGACCTGGCCGACCACGCGGAGCTGCCCCGGCCGGCCTTCACCCGGCTCGCGGTCGCCGAGTCCGTCCGGCCGGATCCGCCGGGAACACCGGAGTCGGGAACGCCGGAGCCGGGGGATCCCGCCGGGGTCAGGCTGCTGCCCCTGGCCCCGGCGGCCCGGGCCCTGGCGGAGGCCGCCGAGGAGCCGGGCTGGTCGGGGCTGCGCCACATCGGCTGGGTGCACGCACACCCCACCGAGGCCTCGGCGCTGACCCGGGCGGTCGGCCCGGAGCTGGCCCCCGGCCTGCTGCGGCGGCTGTCGGGGCTCCAGCCCGCGGTCGCCACGACCGAGCTGGACGGCCCGCCGCTCGGCGCCGGGTACCTCACCCGGGCCGCTGCGCCCGTCCTGCCTCCCGTCCGGCGGCCCGCCCGGACACCGGAGCGGGTGTGAGCGCAGCCGCGCCGGCCAGGGCATGGGCATGGGCAGGGGCATGGGCAGGGGCCTGCGGGGCGGACCGGACGGGAGGACTCGGGACGTGAGGGGGCCCCATGGCGAGGGCATATGCGTACGGATCATTCATGATCCAAGGACAAGCCGCCCGTCCCCACCCCGCAACTCCGGCCGACGCCCCGTCATATCGTCCCGCTTGACAGGTTTTCGCATGTGGCAGAACGTGCCGCCGATCCGACACGCCCAAGGTCCGCCCTTGACGTTCTCACCCGTTCGGCCGCACACCCCCCGTGCCGGATCCGGGCCCGGCCCACCGGCCGCCAGCTGCGAGGACGTGCGGGAATAGGGGTGACGGAGCGATGAGTCGCCGTCAGTTCGCCGTGTTACGGGCCCCACCGGGGGCAGGGGAAGGGTCCACTGCTCTCGGAACCGGCCGCCCGAGCCGGACCAGGAGGGATTCCCATGCCCCGCGCCCAATGGGTGGTCGGCGTACTGACGGTGACTCTGCTGTGCGCCGGCCTAGGGGTGTTGCGCACCACCGAAGGCGGCCGTCCGGCAGCCCCGACCGCGGGCGACGCCCTGCCCTCGCGGGTCCTGGGGCTGTCCGGGCCGCGCCGGCTGGCCCGGCAGCTCGAGCACTCCGGCGGACACGTCACCGGCAAGGGCTCCCGGCGGACCGGACGGTCGGGGGTGACGGCCCTGCCGGCCTCGCCGCCGCTGCGCCTGGCCATCCCGGCCCTCGGAACGGACCTACCGCTGACGGGCGGTGCGCCGTCCGGCGGACCGTACGCGCCGGAGGTCCAGCCCGGCGCCGCCGACGCCAAACCTCCCGTGCCGGACAGTGCCGTATGGGACTCCACGGGCCCGCCCCCGGGCGCGGCCGGTACGGCCGTGATCTCCGGAGACCTGCCCCGGCTCGGCGAACTGCGGCGCGGGCAGACCATCGAGGTCGCGCGCGCCGACCGGCGTACGGCCGTGTTCACCGTGACCCGGGTCTCCCCCGGGACCGCCGGGCGGGGCGGGCCTGCCGGGCGGGCCCAACTCCGGTTGATCAGCGGCGAAACGTCCGTGCTGGCGCGGCTCACCGGCCACCGCCGCACCCTGCCCTGACCGGCGGCGGCCCCCGAAGGACGGACACCCCCTGCGGCCACCTGACAGCCGTGGGGGGTGTCTTCGTCCCCCGGTCGGGGGACGCTGCGGTCCCGGGGGAGAGTGCGCCCGCGTGTCGGGGCACACCCTCCGCATGAGCGGTACGCGGCGTGCGCGAACGGCACCGGACAGGGCCCTGCTGACGGCCCTGTCGGTGCTCTGCGCCCTGCTGCTGTGCCTGTTCGGCGTCGGCGGAGCCGGCCCGTCCACCGCGACGGCCGAAGGCCCCCGCTCCGCCCCCAGCGCCCCGGCCGAGCCCACGGAGGCACCCTCCGATCCGGCCGGCGATCCCGAAGTACGGGTGGCCGTACGCGTTCCGGCGCGCGGCGTCCCCGGCGTACGGGGACTGCAGCGGCCGGTGTTTCACGTGAAACCTCCCCGGACCGGACCCTGGGAGCCGGCCCCGCACCCGACGGGGGCCGACGCACCGACGGCGTCCCTGCGGGCGGCACGGAGTGTGGTCCTGCGCTGCTGACCGGTCCGAGAGGCCGAGCAGCAGCACCGCGCGCCCGGCACACCGGTGCCCCTGGCGCGCGTCCCCCCACACCCCCGAAACACCGTGAGGTTCCGCCATGACCTTCGACCCGTACCTCGCCCTGAACGCCATGCTCCGCGCCGAGGCCGCCCGCTTCTCCCCGCCGGCCCCGCCCGTACGCCAGCCGGAACCCGAGTCCGCGAAGACCGCCCAGACCAATGCCGAAGCCCCGGCCGGGGACGACACGGCCGCGTAGGACCCCGCGCGGGACACCGCGCGGGGCCGTCAGGACATCAGGACATCAGGACATGGGGAGGCGCCGGTTCCCGCACCCTCGGCAACGGAGAGTGGTCAGGTGAGGTTCGACCACGGAGCACGGGAACCGGCGCCTCCATCAGTCTCCGTCACCCACCCGCCGGACCACCTCAGCCTTTCGTCCGGATCCGCCCCGCCGAAAGTACCGAGCCCCGGCCCCCGCACACGGCGGGTGGCCGGGGCTCCGGCGTACGCGGACAGCGCCGGGCGGCCTACGGGGCGTTGCGCGTGTGGTAGCGGTAGAAGGCCGCCGCGCCGACGCCCGCGCCGACGAGCAGGCCCAGGCCCGAACTCTTCAGGATCGACTCGTCGGCCAGGCTGTACAGGTAGCCGAAGGAGACGCCGGCGAAGATCCCGTACGCCGCCGCGTGCGGTTCCTGTGCCAGCCGCGGGCCGATCCGGGCGAGGGCCACCAGGCAGGCGGCGAAGATCGCGCCGCACAGGATCCCGAAGAAGACGTTGCCCGCGTCGACGGGCCCCATCTGACGCTTCATGAAGGCGGCGTAGACGCCGTAGACCAGTCCCATGAGCAGCGGTCGCACGAGGGCCGACCTGCTCGTGTGGGCCGCCGTACCGGACGCCGGCTGCCGGTGCCCCCGGGGGGCGGTGGGTGCCGCATGTGCCATGACGGGCTCCTCTCTCCCATCCTCCAGGGCACACCCGCAACCCGGGACCGGCAACCGGAGCAGTCCCCGGCACGATCCGAAAGAGGCGGCCTACGCCCCGGGGCCGGTGTCCGGGCCCTTCGACGGCGAAGACCACGTCCATGAGCGAGATGGAGTCGAGCGGGCGCGTCCGGCCCGCACCACCCGGCCGCAGCAACCCGGCTCGCGCCGCGCGTCCGGCCCCCTTTCCCTGGTGACGTGCGGACCTTCCTCTCGGCGGTACTCATCGCGCTCGTGGCCCTGCTGGTGCCCGCGAGCGCCGTCGCGTACTGGGCCGACCACGAACTCGGCAGCGCCGACCGCTACACCGCGGCCATGTCCCCGCTCGCCTCGGACCCCGCCGTGGGGAACCTCGTCGTCACCCAGGCCGGCCGGGCCCTCTCCGGGCAGATCGACGCCGGCCCCTTCCAGGGCGGGGTCGACGCCCTGCTCGGCGAGGCCCTGCGCTCCTTCGTCGGCACCCCGGCCTACCGGACCGCCTGGGACGCCGCGAACCGCGCCGCCCACGCCGCCTTCTTCCAGGCACTCACCACCGGTGACGGCAACGCCGTGACCATCGACCTCGCACCCGTGATCGCCAGCGTGAAGGGCGAACTCGTCGAGAACGGGGTGCCGCTCGCCGACCGCATCCCCGAGACCCACGTCTCGGTGAAGGTCATGGAGTACGACAACCTCGGCGCGCTCCGGAAGGGCTTCCGCATGCTGCAGATCGCCGGAGTCTGGCTCCCCGTGCTCACCGTGGTGCTGGCTGCGGTCGCCATCGCCGTCGCCGTCCGGCGCCGCCGGGCCGTCCTGGCCACCGGGGTGGGGCTGGCCGTCGGAGCCGTCCTGCTGTGGGTGGCCGTGGTCGTGTGCCGCCGCCTCACCCTGAACGACCTGCCGGCCGACATCGACCGGCAGGCCGCCGAAGCGGTGTACGACGCGCTCACCGCGTTCCTGCGGACCACGGCCTGGGTGGTGCTGGCCGTCGGGCTCGCCGCCGCGCTGGCCGCCTGGCTGGCAGGCCGCACGCGCCGCACCCCATAAGCTCGGAACCGGCGGATTGGCACGCAAATCCGTAGAAGAATCCTGAGAACAGCACAGAAGAACCGATTCACGAGCGGCGGCACGGAAGCGGGAATGAGCACCGAACGCACCGAAGACATACCGCCCGGACGGGCCGGACGGGCGGGACGGACAGGAGGGCCCGGCAGGACGGGCCGGGCCGCGCCGGCGGCAGCCGGACGGTTCGGCCCGCTGGCCCCGCCCGCCTGGCTGCTGAAGGGGCTGCGGCCGAGTTCCGCGCCGATCCCCTGGGCCGCCGCGCTGCGCGCGGCCGTCGCCATGGCCCTGCCGCTGGCCGTCGGCTTCGCCGTCGACGAGCCCGAGTACGGCGCGCTCGTCTCGATGGGCGCCCTGTCCGGGGTCATCGGCGACACCGCGGACGCCTACCGGATGCGGATCCTGAACATCGCCGTGCCCCAGCTCTTCGGGGCCGTGGGCGTCGCGCTGGGCACCCTGGTCTTCGGACACGGCTGGGTCGCGGTCGGCGTCCTCACCCTGCTCGGCCTGGTCTCCGGGATGATCTCCTCCATCGGCACGGTGGCCTCCGTCTCGGGACTGCTGCTCCTGCTGAACGCCGTGGTCGGCGCCGGTCTCCCGATGCCCAGTCCCTGGTGGACGGCCCCCCTGCTGCTCAGCGCCGGCGGACTGTTCGTGCTCCTGCTGACCCTGCTGGGCTGGCCGCTGCGCGGCCGGCAGCCGGAGCGGGCCGCCGTCGCCGCCGCCTACCGGGCTCTCGCCGACACCCTGGAAGCCGCGGGCGGACCGGGACCCGCCTACGAGGAACGCCGCCAGCAGGTCACCCAGGCCCTCAACCACGCCTACGACCTGGTGCTGGGCCGCCGGGCCCGGGTGCACGGCCACAGCCCCTCGCTCGTACGGATGCTGGCCCAGCTGAACGTGCTGATCCCGCTCGTCGAGGCCGCGCCCGCCGCGCACCTGCGCCGCAGACCCCTCTCCCCCGCGATCCCGGCGGCCGTACGGGACCTGGCGGCGGCCGTCGAGCAGGGCCGTACGGACACCCCGGTACTGGACCTGCCCCCGCCCGACGGCCAGTCCGAGCGGGCCATCGACGCGGCCCTGCGGCACGCCGCGACCATCGTTCCGCTGGCCGAGCCCGACATGCACAACGTCGACGACCGGCTCGGCCGGCCCGCCGCGCTGCGGGTCCGGGCCCGCCGGGTGGTGCGCGACATGATGTTCTCCGAGGCCTCCTGGCGCTACGGGCTGCGGCTCGCGCTGTGCATCGGGCTGGCGCAGTCCCTCGTCTCGGTGGTGGAGATCGAGCGCTCCTACTGGGTCGCGCTGACCGTCACCTTCGTCCTCAAGCCCGACTTCGGCTCGGTGTTCTCCCGCGCCGTGCTGCGCGCGCTGGGCACCGCCGGCGGGCTCGTCGTCGCGGCCGCCGTGCTCTCGGAGGTGCCGAGGGGGTGGTGGGACGTGCCGGTGATGGTGGTCCTGGCGGCCCTCATCCCCGTCTTCTCGGTCAAGGGCTACGCCTTCCAGACCGCGGCGATCACCCCCGTCATCCTGCTCCTCTCCGACCTGCTCAACCACCAGGGCTTCGACCTGGTCCGGCCCCGGCTGCTCGACAGCCTGATCGGCTGCGCCATCACCCTGATCGCCGGGTACCTGCTCTGGCCCGAGAGCTGGCACACCCGGATCGGCGACCGGCTCGCCGACACGGTGGACGACGCGGCCCGGTACGTGGAGCGCGCCTTCGGCTCCGGCCCGGGTACCGACCCCGGCACCGAGGCCGGCCTGCGGGCGGCCCGCACCGCCCGGCTCCAGGCCCGCCGCCGCATCTACCGGGACTTGTCGGGCGTACGCAGCGAGTTCCAGCGGGCGCTGACCGAGCCCCCGCCGACCGGGGAACGGGCCGCCGCCTGGTGGCCGCTGGTGGTCGCCGTCGAGCGGATCGTCGACGCGACGACGGCCGCGCGGGTCCGGGTCAACCACGGCGCGCAGCGCCCGGTCCCCCAGGAGGTCGAGGCGATCGCCGAGGACCTCCGGGCCCTGGCCCACGGCGTCCGCCGGGTCGACACCCCCACCCTGCTCCGCCCGAGCGCCCCTCCCGAGATCGACGAATCCTCCGTCCTCTCCCCGGTCCGCCAAGAACTCGCGGCAGCCAGAGCCATCGCCAACCCCACCCGCGACTAGCCAGGCCCACATCCAGCCCAGCCCAACTCCAGCCCCGCCGACGCTTGAGGCGCGGAGGTCCGGGGGGGGCCGGCCCCCCGGCAGCGGCGCCGCACCCACCCACCGGGCCCAGCCCACATCCAGCCCCGCCGACGCTTGAGGCGCGGAGGTCCCGGGGGGGGCCGGCCCCCCGGCAGCGGCGCCGCACCCACCCACCGGGCCCAGCCCACATCCAGCCCCGCCGGCACTTAAGGCGCGGAGGTCCGGGGGGGCCGGCCCCCCGGCAGCGGCGCCGCACCCACCCACCGGGCCCAGCCCACATCCAGCCCCGCCGGCACTTGAGGCGCGGGGGTCCGGGGGCGGAGCCCCTGGCAGCGGCGCCCTGCCGTCCCCCCAATGGCCCCGCCCTCGAGCCCGTCCCGGCCCCACGAGGGAGCATCGGGACATGAGCCTCCGCCGGCGCAGCCAGGCGATCCTCCTCACGGCCGCCGCGGCCGCCCTGGCGGCGACCGCGGGCTGCGCGGACGTGGAGGGCCTCCAGGACGACGGCGACCTCGGCACCGCCCACGCCCCCCGCACCTTGTGGAAGGACATCCGCCCGGACCCCCCGGCCCCCGGCCGGCAGTCCGGCGCGGCCACCGCCGTCCCGGGTCTCGCCAAGGTCCCCGGTCTGTCCATGAAGGGCGTGAACGCCGTGGACGTCGTACGGGCCGACATCACCGCCACCACCACCGCGGACGCCGGCACCGGCCGGCTCGTCGACCCCCGGGCGATCCAGCGCCTCGCGCTCTGTACACAGGCTGTGGACGGCGGCCCCGACTGCCCCGTCCGGCCCGCGGTCCTGGCCGATGTCACGGGCAACGGCATTCCGGAGCTGATCACCGCCCTGGACATCGACGGCCGGGTCAGCGAACTGCGCGTCTACACCGTCCGGGACGACGGGACGATCGCCCGCATCCTGTCCCGGCGCGGGGTCTTGGAGGGCGTGGAGGTCGCCGCCGAGCACCTGGCGATCCGCGAGCCGACCTCGAACCCGAAGAAGGTCTCCATCTCCGACTACGTGTGGGACCCGGAGGCCGGAATCATGAACCTCTCCCAGCTCACCCTCGACGAGTGCCCGGGCCAGGGCGACACCTCCCCCTGCCCGGCCGCGGGCTCCGGATCCGGCTCCGGATCCGGCACGGGCACGGGCACGGGCTGAGGAGGCCGGAACACCGATGCACCGCACGAGCAGCCTGCGCTGGAAGATCGCCATGACCACCACCGCGGTGTGCTGCGCCGTCGCGGCCGCGCTCGGCATGCTCGTGCACAACGTGGTCGCCCGCCAGCTCGTCGGCGAAGTCCGCAAGGACGTGGACCGCGAGCTGGACTGGGCCCTGAGCCAGTACGAGTACGGCACCGCGCACGGCGACGGGAACAGCGCCCTCGACCCGCCCGGCCTCCCGGCCCCGCTGCGCGACCTGGTCGCCCGCGGACTGACCGGCTCCATGACCGGCACCCAGGACGGAAAACCGGTCATGTGGGCGGCCGGACCCGCCGACGGCAAGCCCCTCGCGGTCTGGGTCCCCTACGACAGCACCCGCACCCGGCTGCGGGAGATCGACGCCGCCATCCTGGTCTCCGCCGTCCTCGCCGCCGGGGTGGTCGCCCTCGCCGGCATCTTCCTCGCGGGCCGCATCAGCCGCCGGCTCGCCACCACCGCCGCGGTGGCCCGCCGGATCAGCGCCGGTGACCTCGACGCGCGCGTCGGCTTCCCGGCCGACGGGGAGGGGTCCCGCACCCGCTCCCGCGACGAGGTGCGGGACGTGGCCCAGGCCCTCGACTCGATGGCGGCCTCGCTGCAGGCCCGGCTGGAGGCGGAGAAGCGGTTCACGGCGGACGTCGCGCACGAGCTGCGCACCCCGCTCACCGGATCCCTGGCCGCCGCCGCGCTGCTGCCCGAGGGCCGGCCCAAGGAGATGATCAACGACCGGCTGGGGGCCCTGCACCTGCTCACCGAGGACCTGCTGGAGATCTCCCGGCTGGACTCCGGCGTCGAACGGGCCGACCTGGCCCGGGTGGAGCTCGGCCGCGCGGTGGAGCGGGCCGCGGCGAGCACCCGACTGCCCGTCGTGGTTCGGATCGAGCGGGACGCGGTGGTGCTGACCGACCGGCGCCGCCTCGACCGGATCCTGGCCAACCTGCTGGTCAACGCCCACAAGCACGGGCGGCCGCCGATCGAAGTGACCGTCACCGGCCCGCTGGTGACCGTACGCGACCACGGGCCCGGCTATCCGGCCGAGCTGATCGAGCAGGGCCCGCGGCGGTTCCGCACCGGGGATCCCGGACGCGGGCGGGGCCACGGGCTCGGCCTGACCATCGCGGCCGGGCAGGCGGAGGTGCTGGAGATCGAGCTGCGCTTCTCCAACGCCCCTGACGGGGGCGCGGTGACCACGCTCCTGCTCCCCGTCGGGCGGCTGCCGGAGGGAAGTTGAGCGGGGCGGTGGTTGTTTCACGTGAAACAACCACCGCCCCGCACAGATCAACTCACCTCGGCCCAGATGCCAGCCGTCAGCAGTCAGACGTCAGACGTCAGACGTCAGCAGTCAGACTCCGATGTTCTTGCCGTCCTTGCGCCAGACCGAGACGACCGACGGGCGGACGATCTTGCCCGGACCGTCGGGCCACACCGACTGCGGCTTCTCGACGGTCGCGCCGTCGATCTCGCCCGGGTGCTGCACGGCCACCAGGACGCGCTTGTCCTGGATGATCGGGCCACAGGTCTCGGCGCCGCGCGGAACGGTCAGGAACTGCTTCAGCTCACCGCGGCGGTCACCGGCGGTCGCGACGCCGAACAGGCCGTCGTGCGAACCGAGCTGGTTGCCGTCCGTGGAGATCCACAGGTTGCCGTGCGGGTCGAACGCCACGTTGTCCGGGCAGGAGATCGGGCTGACCTTGTCCTTCGGGAAGCCCGCGAAGTAGGTCGCCGGGTCGTTCGGGTCGCCCGCGACCAGGAAGAGGCGCCAGGCGAAGCCGTCGCCGGCCGCGTCGTCGAAGTTCTCGGCGAGCTCCAGGATCTGGCCGTGCTTGTTCAGGTTGCGCGGGTTGGCCTCGGTGGCGCCTTCCTTGCCCGGCTTGCCGCGGTCCGTGTTGTTCGTCAGCGCGATGTAGACGCGGCCGGTGCGCGGGGACGGCTCCACGTCCTCGGGACGGTCCATCTTGGTCGCGCCGACCTTGTCACCGGCGAGGCGCGTGAAGACGGACACCTCTTCGGCGGTCATGCCCTCGACGTGCGAGACGTTCCCCGTGGGGGAAGAGGTGAGGATCTTGATCCAGACGCCGGAACCGTCGAACTCGCCGTCGGAGGGGAGCTTGCCGGTGCCGTCGAACTCGGTGACCGGGGTGTCACCGGTGAGCTTGGCGACGTAGAGGGTGCCCTCGTCGAGCAGCGTGAGGTTGTGCTCCTTCGCCGCGCGCGAGTCGCCCTTCTTCATCTGCTTCGACGAGACGAACTTGTAGAAGTAGTCGAAGCGCTCGTCGTCGCCCATGTAGACGACCGGGCGGCCGTCCTCGGTCAGACGGGGCTGCGCGGCCTCGTGCTTGAAGCGGCCGAGCGCGGTGCGCTTGCGCGGGACGGAATTCACGTCGTACGGATCAAGCTCGACGACCCAGCCGTGGCGGTGGGACTCGTTGGGCTCCTGCGCGACGTCGAAGCGCTTGTCGAACCGCTCCCACTTGCGCTCGGTGGCTCCGGCGGTCACGCCGTAGCGCTTCAGGCGGGCGGCCTGGGTGGGCTCGGTGACCAGTCCGGCGTTGCCGAAGTACTGGTTGAAGTTCTCCTCGCCGTGGAGGGTGGTGCCCCACGGGGTGGTGCCACCGGCGCAGTTGTTGAGGGTGCCGAGGACCTTGGTGCCGGTGGCGTCGACCGAGGTCTTCACCAGGTCGGTGCCGGCGGCCGGACCGGTCAGCTTGAACTCGCTGGTGGCGGTCAGACGGCGGTTGAGGCGGTGGCGGCTGATGGCCGTCAGCTTGCCGCTGCGGTGGTCCTCCTGGACCGCGACCACGGACAGGCCGTGCGCGGCCCAGGCGATCTCGACCTGCTCGCGGGTCGGGTTGGCCGCGTCGTACGCCTTGAACATGAGCTGCTCGTCCGTGTACTCGTGGTTGGCCACGAGCAGCTGCTGGCGCTCATAGTCGCCGCCGAGCGGGAGCAGGCTCAGGAAGTCGTTGTTGTAGCCGAACTGACCGGCCTGGGCGGCGGCGGTCTGCTTGTCCGGGTTGAAGCCCGGCGCACCCTTGACGATCGGGTCGCCCCAGCGGATGACCACGTTCTGCTCGTGGCCCTCGGGGACCGTGACCTGGTCGGCGGTGTTGGGCGCGACCGGCGTGAAGCGCAGACCGCGGGCGCCCGCGGCGTTGACCCCGGCGGCGCCGGCGCGCTGCGCCTCGACCGTGGGGTCCGCGGAGGCGGAGGAGCCGTTGCCGCTCAGCGTGATGGCGGTACCGGCGGCCGAGGCGACCGTCACGACGGCGGCGGAGCGGAGCATCGCGCGGCGGGAGTAGGCGCGGGCTATGACGTCGCCGGCGTACTCGTTGTCGCTGGTGTTCGGCACCTCGTGGAAGCAGGCGTCGCCGCAGCGGTAGCGGCAGGTGAGAGCGGAACGGCCGCCCCCGTGAGATGAGCCGATGAGCGGCAGGAGCTTGCGCACGAGTGTCCTCCGTTGATGCACGGTCCCCGACAACGTGTCGGAACAATCCGTCGGTGACGCTATGGGCGGGTTGCGCCGAAGCGGCGGCCGCTGGGTGAACGCCCGGTGAATCCGGCACGTCGGGGCGGCAGTTCGGGGGCGGAACGGGTGTGTTTGCGCCATGGGCGCCACGAAAGGTGCCCCTCCCGAAGTTCCAGCCAAGGGGCCGATAACCTTACGTGTCCACTCTGGGCAGGGATCTACCGCGCCTCACGGACAAATGACGCACGCACTCATGCGAAAGGCCTGGCCCATGGGTATTCGGAGCTTGTTGCGCAAGGTGTTCGGACGGACCTCTGAATCGGTTCCGGAGACGACCGGCACCCCTTCGGCGGCCCTCCCGAGCCAGACCGAACGCACCCCCCTGGACGCCGCGGCCGAACTGGTCGCCGCCTCCTTCGACAACCCCACGGTTCCCCCGCAGTCCACCCCCAGGGACCGCGAACCGGGCACCGTCCTCACCGCCCCGGCCCCGGCCCCCAACCCGGACCCCACGGTCCCGGAGGCCCGCCGCTCCCCCACCGGGGGCCCGTCGGCGACCCCGGCGGCACCGCCCACCACGACGCCCCCGGCCACCCCCGAAGCGGAGCCCGTCACCGCCGAAGCGGAACCGGCCGCCGAGGCGGCCCCGGCCACCGCAGCCGAGGCCGAGGCTGTAGCCGAAGCTGAGGTCGCTGCCGAGGCTGTGACCGAAGCCGAGGCCGTGACCGAGGCCGCAGCTGAGGCTGTGACCGAAGCCGAGGCCGTGACCGAGGCCGCAGCTGAGGCTGTGACCGAGGCCGAGGCTGTGACCGAGGCCGCAGCTGAGGCTGTGACCGGGGCCGAGGCTGTGACCGAGGCCGAGGCCGAGGCAGTAGCCGAAGCCGAGGCTGTGACCGCAGCCGGGGTCGAACCGGCCGCCGAGGCAACGCCGGAGCCCGCCGCCACCGAGCCGGAGCCCCTCGCGGCCGAGGCCGAAGCCGTAGCCGAGGTGGCGGAGGCGGAAGCCGAGCCGCTCGACGCTCCGGCGGCCGAAGCCGAAGCCGAGGCCGACGCAACCGCCCCCGAGGTCGAGCCGGTCGCCGCCGAGGCAGAGGCCGAGCCGGCCCTGACCGCGGCGCCCGAGGACGAGCCCGCCGCCGAGGCGGACACCGAGCCGCAGGCCGACGTAGCGGCCCCGGAAGCGGATGCCGAGACCAAGGCGGAGCCGCAGGCAGCCGCCGAGGCCGAGCCCGTGGCGGCTGATGCCGCCGCGCCGCAGGCGCAGGACGCGGAGACCGCCGAGGCGCAGCCGGCCCCGGCCGAGCCCGAGGCTCTCGCCGAGGCGGAGCCCATCGCGGCCGCGGCCGAAGCGGAGCCCACCCAGGCCGAGGCCGACCTCCTCCCCGCCGATGCCGCCGCAGGCGGCCCCGCGCACGGCCTCGCCGCCCTCAAGCGGCAGGCGCCCCCGCTGGTGGCCGCGTACAAGGCCGCCGGGCAGGCCCTGCGCACCAAGGGCAAGGCCGGCGCCCGCGCCACCGTGTTCCTGGTGCTCGACCGGTCGGGCTCGATGCGCCCGTTCTACAAGGACGGCAGCGTCCAGCACCTCGCCGACCACGCCCTCGCCCTCGCCGCGCACCTCGACGAAGAGGCCACCGTCCGTACGGTGTTCTTCTCCACCGAGCTGGACGGCGCGGCCGACCTGGCCCTCGACGCGTACGACGGGGCCTGGGTCGAGACCCGCCACACGGAGCTCGGCCGCATGGGCCGCACGAGCTACCACGTGGCCGTGGAGGCCGTCCTCGAGCGCTACCAGAAGGACGGCGGCGAGGGCCCGGCCCTGGTCGTGTTCCAGACGGACGGCGCGCCCGACAACGTCCGCCCCGCCCGCCAGGCGATCGCCGACGCCGCCACCACCGCCCCCGGCATCCACTGGCAGTTCGTCGCGTTCGGCGAGCACGACGCCAAGGCCTTCGACTTCCTGCGCAAGCTGGACGCCGACAACGCCGGCTTCTTCCACGCCGGCCCCGCCCCGGCCGAACTGACCTCGGCAGCCCTCCTGAAGGGCCTCCTGGAGAAGTTCTAGTAGCAACAGGAGAAGGGCCCGGCATCCGTACGGATGCCGGGCCCTTCTTCATGTGACGGCTTACTGGTGGGGCTTGACGGCCTTGTCGACCGGCTCGCTCGTCTTGGTCTCCACCGGCTTGCGCAGCGCGATGTTCAGCTCGCGCAGGCGGGACTCCTCCAGGATGGTGGGCGCGCCCATCATCAGGTCCTGCGCGTTGCCGTTGAGCGGGAAGGCGATGGTCTCGCGGATGTTCGGCTCGTCGGCGAGCAGCATGACGATGCGGTCCACGCCCGGGGCGATGCCACCGTGCGGCGGGGCGCCGAGGCGGAAGGCGCGCAGCATGCCCGCGAACTCGCGCTCGACGGTCTCGGCCTCGTAACCGGCGATCTCGAAGGCCTTCAGCATGACCTCGGGCTCGTGGTTGCGGATGGCGCCGGAGGACAGCTCGATGCCGTTGCAGACGATGTCGTACTGCCACGCCAGGATGTCGAGCGGGTCCTTCTCCTCCAGGTCCTTCATGCCGCCCTGCGGCATGGAGAACGGGTTGTGGGAGAAGTCGATCTTGCCGGTCTCCTCGTCCGCCTCGAACATCGGGAAGTCGACGATCCAGCAGAAGCGGAAGACGTTCTCCTCGAACTGCCCGGCCCGCTTGGAGGCCTCGACGCGGACGCCCGCCATGATCTTGGAGACCTCGTCGAACTCGCCCGCGCCGAAGAACACGGCGTGACCGGCGGCCAGACCGAGGCGCTCGGTGAGGACCTTGACGTTCTCCTCCGTGAGGAACTTGGCGATCGGGCCGGTCAGCGCGCCGTCCTCGCCCACGCGGACCCAGGCCAGGCCCTTGGCGCCCAGCGAGATCGCGTACTCGCCGAGGCCGTCGAAGAACTTGCGCGGCTGGGCGGCGGTGTCCGGGACGGCCAGGGCGCGCACGTGCTTGCCGGCGAACGCCTTGAACTCCGAGCCCTCGAACACGTCGGTGATGTCGACGAGCTCCAGCTTGGAACGCAGGTCGGGCTTGTCGTTGCCGTACTTCATCATCGACTCGCGGAACGGGATCCGCGGGAACGGCGAGGTGACCGCGCGGCCCTTGCCGAACTCGGTGAAGATCTCCGTCATGAGCCGCTCGATCGGCTGGAAGACGTCCTCCTGCTCGACGAAGGACATCTCGACGTCGAGCTGGTAGAACTCGCCCGGCGAGCGGTCGGCGCGGGCGTCCTCGTCGCGGAAGCAGGGCGCGATCTGGAAGTACCGGTCGAAGCCGGAGATCATCAGCAGCTGCTTGAACTGCTGCGGCGCCTGCGGGAGCGCGTAGAACTTGCCCGGGTTCAGGCGGGACGGGACGACGAAGTCACGGGCGCCCTCGGGGGAGGTCGCGGTGAGGATCGGGGTCGCCATCTCGTTGAAGCCGAGGGCCACCATCTTGGAGCGGATGGAGGCGATGACGGCCGAGCGCAGCATGATGTTGCGGTGCATGCGCTCGCGGCGCAGGTCGAGGAAGCGGTACTCCAGACGGCGCTCCTCGTTCACCCCGTCATCGGTGTTGATGGTGAAGGGCAGCGGGGCGGCGGCGCCGAGCACCTCGACCGCGGTGACCTCGACCTCGATGTCGCCGGTGGCGAGCTCGGGGTTGACGTTGTCCGCGCCGCGGGAGACGACCTTGCCGTCGATGCGGACGACGGTCTCCTTGGTGACGCTGCTGAGCGCCTCGTTCGCGGCCGTGCCGGGACGGGCGACGAGCTGCGTGATGCCGTAGTGGTCACGCAGATCGATGAAGAGGATGCCGCCCAGGTCTCGACGATTGTGCAGCCAGCCGCTCAGCCGGACGTCGGAGGCGACGTCGGAGGCACGAAGCTCGCCGCACGTGTGGGACCTGTACCGATGCATCAGTCATCCAGTTCTACGTGATACCAGGGTGGATTCAACCGTCCCAAGGTTACCGTCCGGGGCGCGAGCCCGTGCGGGGCCGCCCGCCGGGGTCGTGATCGGGGTCGTGATCGGGGTCGTGATCGGGGTCGTTACCGGGGCGGTGACCGGGGTGGTGAACAGGCACGTCAGGCGGATGACCTGTAAAGATGACCGAGTGCGCACAGAGGACGTCCTGGCCGCCATCGCGACCGGTTTGTGGCGATGGGACAACGCCTCCGGGACGGTCACCCTCGACAGCGAGGCCGCCCGGCTGCTCGGGCTGCCCGCCGAACCCGTCGCGCTGCCCGAGGTCGCCGTGCGTTCGCGCTTCCATCCGGTGGACTGGAACGAGATCAACGGCATCGTGAACCTCGCGGTCGCCGAGGGCACCCTCGCCGAGGCCCGGCTGCGGATCATGGACGAGGACGGGCGCGTGCTGCGCACCGTACGCAGCCGCTCGAAGCCGCTGGAGAACCGGGGCGCGGACGGCCGCCTCGACTACGAGCTGATCGGCACGATCCAGGAAATAGCCGAGGCCCAGCCCGGCACCACGGCCGTGCACACCCCCATCACCGGCGACTGGCGCCGCTCGCGCGAGGCGTTCCTGCTGGACGCCGGGCGGGCGCTGGCCGAGGCCCGTTCCACCGCCGAGGTGCTGCGGGTGGCGGCCTCGCTGTCCATGCCCGGGTTCATCCCCGACGGGCTGGCGGTCTTCGGCGTGTCCGGCGACCGGCTGTCGATCATCGGGCACCACGGGCACGATCCCGGGGACGAGGGCCCCTTCGCGGACATGCCGCTGCTGACCGACTACCCGGCCGCGGAGGTCGTCCGCACCGGCCGGGCGATCTACCTCCCCAGCCCCGAGGACTACAAGCGGCGCTTTCCGGCCACCTGGCCGCTCGCCCAGCACTTCGGCAGGATCTCCTGGGCCTTCCTGCCGCTGATCGTCGCGGGACGCACCATGGGCGCCTGGATGGCCGCCTTCAAGCACCCGGTGTCCTTCTCCCCCGACGAGCGCTCCGTCCTGACGACGGTGGCCCGGATGCTCGCACAGGCACTCCAGCGCGCCGGGGTGGCCGAATCCGAGCGGGAGCTCACCACGGGCCTCCAGCGGTCGATGATGCCGCAGCTCGGCCCCGAGATCCCCGGGATGACCCTCGCCGCGCGCTACGTGCCGACCGGCGGCGGGCTCCAGGTCGGCGGCGACTGGTACGACATGATCCCGCTGCCCTCGGGACGGTTCGCGCTGGTCATCGGCGATGTCCAGGGCCACGACGTCCGCGCGGCCGGCCTGATGGGCCAGCTCCGGATCGCGGTGCGCGCGTACGCCTCCGAGGGGCACCGGCCCGACGCGGTGCTCTCGCGCGCCTCCCGGTTCCTGGCGGGCCTGTGCTCGGAGCAGGAGGACACCGGGCCGGACCCGGGCCGCCCGGGCTCGGGCGGCGGCGCCGGGGACTCCGACTTCCAGAGCCCGCGCTTCGCGACCTGCCTGTACGTGGAGTGCGATCCGGCGACCGGACTGCTGGAGGTGGCCCGCGCCGGGCACCCCGACCCGGCGGTGCGGATGGCCGACGGCACCGTCCTGATGCGGCCCACGGCGGGCGGGCTGCCGCTCGGCATCGTGCCGGACACCGACTACCCGACGACGCGGTTCACCCTGGAACCCGGCGAGACGATGATGCTCTGCACCGACGGGCTCATCGAGACGGGCGGGCACGACCTCGACACGGGCTGGGCCCGGCTGCGGGCCATCCTGGAGTCGCAGACCCCCTACGCCGCGCAGGACGCGGACCCGGAGCCCCGCCACCTGGAACGGCTGGCCGACCTGCTGGTCCAGGCGGTGCACGGCCCGTCCTCGCACCACACCACCGGCCCGCTGGCCGACCGGCGGGAGGACGACATCGCCGTCGTCCTGCTCTGCCGCGAGGGCGCGGGCTGCGGCTGCGAGACCCCGCTGCTGCACCCGTCGCGGCCGGCCCGGCGCACCATGACGACCGTCGCGCAGGCCGAGCCGGAGCGGGTCGCGGGGGTCCGCCAGCAGATCCGGGAGCTGCTGCACGACTGGGCGGACCCGGAGCAGGTCGACTCGGCGGTGCTGATGGTCTCCGAGATGCTGACGAACGTACTGGTCCACACGGACGGGGACGCGCTGCTGATCGCCGAGGCGGCGGGCGAGCTCGGCTCGCGCCGGCTGCGGGTGGAGGTGGCGGACGCCTCCGACGAGCTGCCGCACAAACGGCACCCGGGCGAGATGGCGTCGAGCGGGCGGGGCGTCCTGCTGCTGGAGATGCTGGCGGACGACTGGGGCGTCGACCCGCGCGGCGAGGGCAAGTCCACGTGGTTCGTGCTGCTGGAACAGTCGAAGCCCGACGGGCCCTAGCCAGGGCCTGTCGTCAAACCCCCGTACAACCATCCGGTGGACCGGGAAGTCCTTTCATCGGCCGGTCCGGTGACCGGCCGATGAACGGATTCCCCGGGGGGACACATGAAGAAGCGCATTCTTGCCGTGCTCTGCACGATGACGGCCGCGGGGGCGGTGCTGGCCGTACCCACCGCCGCTCAGGCGGCCGACCCCTATCCGAAGGTCGTCGTCAACGTGTCGAGCGGGGGCGCCGACGTCTTCTTCAACACCATGACGCCGCCGGCGGACCTCAAGGTGCACGTCCGCAAGAAGGGCACGACCACCCGGGTCGCGACCGTCACGGACCTCACCCCGAGGGACAACTGCGCGGACGGCTGCGAGGATCCGGAATCCCCCGTCCTGTCGCGCTCGTTCGTGACCGGCCCGCTGAAGCTCGCCGACCTCGCGGAGTACGCCATCGACGTGGAGTACGACGGCACCGAGGGCGAGACCGTCCTCCACGAGGACAAGGCGGTCCTGAACTACCGGCTGCGGCCGGTGTTCGAGAACGTGAAGAGCTCGAACCAGGTGTCGCTGGCGAAGCGGGACACGGTGGTGTCCGGCGACCTCAAGCTCCGCGACCCGCGCGACGGCTCGCTGAAGCCGTTCGCGGGCGCCACGGTCACCCGCGTGATCGGCACCGTCGCCACGCCCGTCGTCGCGGACGCGCAGGGGCACTTCGAGTCCAAGGTCACGCTGACCGGTTCCGAGCCCATTCACGAGGACCACATCGACTACGGGTGGTACCACGTGCACGTGGACCTCGCGGCCGAGCTGAACGGCGTCAAGGCGGTGGCGGCCGCGGAACCCGGTGTGGACACGATGAGGGCCCGCATCACCCTGGACTCCACGACGCAGACCGGTGCCTACGGAACCCGGGGCAAGATCAGCGGCGCCGTCACCTGGAGGACTCCGGACGGCACGTACAAGCCGGCACCCGCGGGCATGAAGATCTCGACCGGCCCGACGAGCGCCGTCACGGACGCCTCGGGACGCTTCGCCTCCTCCCCGCTGTTCGTCGACGACGCCCCGTGGAAGGTCGTCGAAAGCTCCCCCTGGCTGTACGGAAGCGGCCCCCAGGTCACGGTGAACACCACCGGCGGGTCCCGGTTCTCCGACTTCAAGGCCTCGGTGGACCAGAACAAGACCGTGAGCGTGAACGCCCGCTTCGAGCGCGCCCAGATCCCGGCCGGGACCACCTCCCTGAAGGTGGAGGTGCAGCACTCGGCGGACGGCAAGACCGGCTGGACCACCCGCAAGAGCATGAACGTCACCACCAAGCCCGGCGCCAACACCGTGGCGCTCATCGAGACGACGCTGCCCTACCCGGGTGCCGGGTACGTCCGCCTGCGGCACGCCGGCACGGCAGGCATCCACGGCTCGGTCACCCCCGCCGTGAAGACCGCCCGGACGATGACGGCCATCCCCGACTTCAACGTCTCGCCCGAGCCGGTCCGGCACAACCGGACGATCACGGTCACCGGCAAGCTCACCCACGCCGACCCGACGTGGAAGCCCTTCGCCGGGCAGAAGGTCGCCATCTACTTCCTCCCCGCCGGAAGCACCACGTGGCGCAAGCGCGAGCACGGCGCCACGACCACCGCCGACGGCACGTTCACCCAGACCTACACCGCCGACGTGACCGGCTCCTGGACGGCCCGCTACGAAGAGACCGCCGCGACCCACTTCTTCGCCGAGAGCCGCGTCGACGAGGTCATCGTCAACCCGTAGCACCCGCGCCCCCGGTCGCACCCCCGGCGGGGCGCGGCCGGGGGCGGTTTTTGTCCGTGTTTGTATGAGCCGTGCCGACAACTCCGACAACTCCCCTGCTGCCCGAGCCCGTACGCCGACTCGCCGCCTGGTGCGTCGTCGTCCTCCTCGCCACCGCCGTCCTCGCGCTCGTCGTGTGGCTGTGCGCCGTCTTCCGGACGGTGGTCACGCCCGTGCTGCTCGCCGTGCTCGGCACGGCCCTGCTCGGGCCGATGCACCGGCGCCTCGTCCACATGAAGGTCAACCGCTCGCTCGCCGCGGCCCTCACCTGCCTGACCGTGGCCGCCGTGGTCGGCGGGGCCGGCTACATCGTCGTCCTCGCGCTCATCGAGACCGGCGACCAGATCATCGATTCCCTGCGGAAGGCCGGCACGGACCTCGCGAAGCACTTCGGGGCGCTCGGCACCTCCCTGGAGGACGTGGCGAAGAACTCCAAGGGCCTGCTCACCAAGTTCGGCGGCACGGCCGCCTCGGGCGTGGTCACCGGGCTCAGCGTGGTCGCGACGATGCTCGCGACGGCCCTGCTGGCCATGGTGCTGATCTTCTTCTTCCTCCGCGACTCCGACCGCGCCGTGAGCACCCTGCGCTCGATGGTCCCCCACCGCTCGGGCGACCTGATGGAGGCGATGGGCAGGCGCGCGTACGAGGCCGTCGAGGGCTTCATGCGCGGGACCACCTTCGTGGCCCTGGTCGACGCCGTACTGATCGGCGCGGGCCTGCTGATCCTCCAGGTCCCCGGGGCCGTGGGGCTGGCCGCCCTGGTGTTCGTGACGGCCTACATCCCCTACCTCGGCGCCTTCCTGTCCGGCGCCGTGGCCGTCCTCGTCGCCCTCGCGGACCGCGGCTGGGTGATCGGGCTGTGGGCGCTGGGCGTGGTGCTGGCGGTCCAGATGATCGAGGGGTACATCCTCCAGCCCATGGTGCAGAGCCGCACCGTACAGATGCACCCGGCGGTGGTGATGCTCTCGATCACGGCCGGCGCCAGCGTCGCCGGCATCCTCGGAATGCTGCTGGCCGTACCGCTGACCGCGGCCTTCTTCGGCGTGGTCTCGGAGCTGAAGTCCCGCTACGCGCCGGAGGCCTGATCTCCGATCAGCCGGTGGAGGAGTCCGCCCCGCCCCGCCCGGCTCGGTCTCCAGGGCCCGGCGGTCGAACACCAGCATGCCGAGGGAGAACAGGCCGCCGGGCAGGAGGAGGCCCACCACGATCACCACGGAGACGAAGAACGCGATGGTGATCGCGACCAGCAGCATCCTCGACCGCGTTCGCGCGCTCGTTGCCGCGCCGCGGGACCTCGCGTACGTGGCCCCGGTCGGCCGCCGGCTCCGTACGGGCGGGCGGGCCGGGCGGGCGGGCCGGGCGGGCGGGCGGACGGGCCGGGCGCGCGGGCCGGGCGCGCACCACGCCGGGGCCTGTTACGGCCTGGGCCGCCGGAACCAGGCCGCGCTCTCCTTAGGCGTACGAGGAGACCAGGCGCGCGAGGTGCCGGCCGGCCAGGAGGAGGGGGGCACGGTCCCGGGTGACCTGGGAGGTCATCTCGGCGCCCTCCAGGGTGTTGATCACAGTGACCGCCAGCTCGCGCGCCTCCGCCTCCGGGTGGCCGCAGGCCAGGAGCTTCGCGGCGACCAGCCGCTGCCAGTTCGCGAAGGCCCGCGCGCAGGCCGCCTGGAGCTCGGGCAGGCGGCCGATCGATTCCAGCGCCGTGGGCGTCACCGGGCAGCCGTCGCGCCAGTCGGACGCTTCGAGCGCCTCGGCGAGCAGCTCGGCGACGGCTTCGATGGCGCGCGCCGGGTCCGCGTGGGCGGACAGCCCGAAGCGCAGGACCTCGGCGAACTCCTCGTCGCCGAAGTGGATCGCGGCGACCGCGAGCTCCTGCTTGCCTCCGGGGAAGAAGTGGTAGAGCGAGCCGAGGGTGGCCTCCGCCTCGCGGACCAGCTGCTTGATCGGCGTGTTCTCGTACCCGCCGTGCTGGAGGAGTCGCGAGGCCGTGCGGACCAGCCGCTCCCGCGTCCCGAGTCCGTCCGCCGTCGCCTTCGCCGTCGCCTTCGCCGTCGCCTTCGCCTTCACCTCTGCTGCTGCCATGGACGGAACGATACCCCGGGATCTAGATAGAGCGTTCGTTCTAGTGCGTGCTAGGTTCGTTCCGAGCGGCTCAATAGAGCGTTCGTTCCAGAGAACCGCCGCAGGCATCGACCCGAGGAGAGCTCTGCCATGAACCAGGTCCCGAACCAGGCCCCGAACCAGGTCACCGTCATCGGACTCGGCCCCATGGGCCTGGCCATGGCCGGCGCCTACCTGGACGCCGGGTACGAGGTCACCGTCTGGAACCGCAGCCCCGGCAAGGACACCGAGCTCGTGGCACGCGGTGCGCGCCGGGCCGGCAGCGCCGCCGAGGCGGTCGCGGCGAGCGGGCTGACCGTGCTCAGCCTCATCGACGTGGACGCCGCGTACACGGCCCTCGCCGACGCCGACCTCCACGGCCGGGTCCTGGCCAACCTGTCGTCCGACGTACCCGACAAGGCCCGGGCGGCCGCCCGCTGGGCGCGGGAGCGCGGGGCCTCGTACCTCACGGGCGGGGTCAACGTGCCGCCCACCGGCATCGGCCGGGAGGGCTCGTCGATGTTCGTCAGCGGCCCCGGTGAGGTCTACGCGGCCCACCGCGCGGCGCTCGACGTGCTGGCCGCCACCGACTACCGGGGCGCCGACGCCGGTCACGCGCAGCTCTACTACCAGCTCAACATGATCATGTTCTGGACCGCGTACACCGGCTGGTACCAGGCGCTCGCCGTGGCGCGGGCCAACGGCCTGACGGCCGCGGACCTCGTGCCGTACGCCGGCGCCACGGCCGACAGCCTGCGCGGCTTCTACGAGGGCGGCGCCCCGCTGATCGACGCGGACGCGCACGAGGGCACGTACGAGCGCCTCGCGATGTGCGCGGCGAGCGTGGAGCACATCCTGCACACCGCGGCCGACTCCGGGGTGGACACCGGGATCCTGAGCGCGCACGCCGACCTGTACCGGCGCGGAGTCGCCGCGGGCTTCGGCGCCGACAGCAGCTCGCGGCTGATCAATCTGCTGCGGGGGGCGGCACCGGCGGCCTGAAGGCGGCGGGGACTTCCAGGTCCGCGAGGGGGTGCCAGGTGTTGCCGGCCTGGGCCGTGAGCACGATCAGGGCCGCCAGGAAGACGAGGGAGGCCAGTACGAAGGAGCCCCCGGCCGTGTCGGGGTCCCCGGGGGCGATGGCGCGCAGGAGGAAGAAGGTGTGGACGGCGGGGGCCGCCGCGCCGATGCCGTAGGACCACAGGGCCGCTTCATGACCGAAGGGGCTCATGTGCAGGCGGGTCGCCGGGGCGAGGGCGAAGAGTGCGTCCAGGTGGGCTCGGACGGCGGCCTGGAATGCCGGATCGCCGCCGTCGACGTATAGGCGCGACCCGCCCTCGTCCGACGAGTACCGGCGCAGCGCGCGGAACGCCGCCGCGGTGACGGGGTGGGCCGGCTCGGCCGCACCCTCCACCACCTCCGCCACCTCCGGGCCGACACCGACACCGACACCGACACCGTCGCCGTCACGGAGCAGACCGTCCTCACGCATCAGACGCAGGGCCACGGCGGCCGCCCGGTAGGAGTTGCGCGTCAGCCTGTCGGGCTGGAAGTCCCTCGCGCACAACGGCTCCGCAGCGCCGAGCAGTTCCGCGTGGTAGGCGTCGAGTCCCGGCAGGGCCCCCACCTGGCGGATCATCCGGGCCTCCACCGACCGCCGCCACAGCCGGAGCAGCCCGAGCGCGATGTTCACCGCCACCAGCGAGACCAGACAGGTCGTCAGCAACCCCATGGAGCCGACGATCGGCGACGGGCGTACGGCCCGCAAGGGCCTGGCGCGGCCCTCAGCGGCGCAGGGCCTCCGCCGGCTGGATGCGGGCGGCGCGCCATGCGGGGTAGAGGCCCGCGACGAGGCCCGTCAGCAGTCCGATGGCCGGCGCCGCCGCCGCCGTGGCCGGGTGGACCACCGGGGTCCAGTCGCGGAACACGGCGACCGTCACCACGGTCAGGACGCCCAGCGAGGTCCCCACGAGGCCGCCCAGCGCGCCGAGCGCACCGGACTCCGCGAGGAACTGCACGGTGATGTGGCGTCCGCGTGCGCCCAGGGCCCGGCGCAGGCCGATCTCCCCCGTGCGCTCCAGTACGGCGACCAGGGTGGTGTTGGCGATGCCGACGGCGCCGATCACCAGGCAGATGGAGGCCAGCAGCAGGAACAGCCGGTTCAGGTCGTCGCCGACCTGGCCCCGCAGCATCTTGGGGTCCGGCGGCGGAACGGCCTTGAAGTACTCGGGATGGTCGGGGCGCAGCGCCGTGGGGGCCTCGTGCGCGATCTGCGCGGCCGCGCCGATCCTGGTCGTGATCAGCATCTTCGCCCCGCCGGAGTCGGGCGCGCCCCAGATCCGCTCCGCGGTGGTGTGGGGTACGACGACCGACAGCAGGAGGTCGGCCTTGCGGTCCGTGTCGGCGATGATGCCGACGACGGTGAACGGCCGGCCGCCGATGAAGATCGCCGGGTTGGTCTCCAGCGTGGTGATGCCGAGCCGGTCGGCGACCCCCGTGCCGATGACGGCCACCGGCGCCTCGCGCTCCGAGGCGTAGGCGTCGTAGAGCCTTCCCTCGGCCAGGCGCGCACCCGCCGCGGCGAGCACCCCGGGTGAGGCGGCCACGACGTCGGTACTGCCCTGGGCGAGGCGGTCCCCGACCACCGCGGAGGACCGTACGGCCTCCTCCGCCGTCAGCCTCACCGGCCAGAACACCCCTGCGTGCTCGACCCCGTTGAGGCGCTCGATCCGCGCGTCGGCGTCCTTCGGGAAGGCGGGGCCCGCGAACTCGTTCTGCTCGTGGGCGATGTCTTCCACGTTCACCTCGGTCGCGCTGAGGGCGTTGAACCGGGTGTCGATCTGGGAGGAGGTGGTGGCGGTCAGCCCGAGGATCGCCACGAACGTGCCCACGCCGAGCACCGTACCGAGGGCGGTCAGCGCCGAGCGGCCGGGCCGCTGGAGCATTCCGGCGAGGGACTCGGAGAGCACGTCGCGCCAGCCGAACACGGAGGGCCGGATGCCGCTCCCGCGCCGCGCGCGCCACGCGCGCCTCACGTGGCCACCTCGGACGGCGCCGCGTCGGACGGCGCCACCTCGGACGCCACCGGGTCGGACGCCACCAGGTCGGACGCCACCGGGTCCGAGACGCTCAGCACCCCGTCCCGGATCGTCACCGTGCGCTTGGCGCGGGCGGCGACGAGCGGATCGTGGGTGATCACCAGGACCGTCATGCCGTCCCCGTGCAACCGCTCCAACAGGGCGAGCACCGCATCGGCGTTCGCCGTGTCGAGGTTGCCGGTCGGTTCGTCGCACAGCAGCAGGGAGGGCCGGGTCACCAGCGCGCGTGCGATGGCCACCCGCTGCCGCTCCCCGCCGGACAGCCGCGTGGGCAGCGAGTCGACCCGGTGGCCGAGGCCCACCTGCTCCAGCGCGTGCAGGGCCCGGGCACGCCGCTCCCGGCGCGGGGTGCCGTCGTAGACCAGGGCGAGCGTGACGTTCTCCAACGCGCTGCGCTGGGGCAGCAGATGGAAGGACTGGAACACGAAGCCGATGCGCAGCCCGCGCAGCGCGGTGCGGTCGGCGTCCCGGAGGGTGCCGGTGTCGATGCCGTCCAGGAGGTACGTTCCGCCGGTGGGCGCGTCCAGCAGGCCGACGATGTTGAGGAACGTGGACTTCCCCGAACCCGAGGGGCCGACGACGGCGACGAACTCGCCCCGCCCGACGGTCAGATCGCAGGCCCTGAGGGCCGCCACGGGAGGCGGCCCGGGATAGGTCAGCCCGATCCCGCGGAACTCGATGACCGGCTCGGCAACGCTCGCGCTCACCGTCACGGGGAAGCCTTCTCGCGGGAAGCCTTCTCGCGCGCGACCCCGGTGACCACCCGGTCGCCGCCCGCCAGCGAGCCGTCCGCCACGGGTACGACGGCCACGAAACCGTCCCCGGCCGTGCCCGTCCGTATCTCCACCCGGCGCCGCTCCCCGCTCTCGTCGAGCACGGTCACGGTGGTCCGGCCGTCGGCCCCGGAGCTGATCGCGGTGATCGGCACGACGAGGGACTTGCCGTCCGTGGACGCCGCGGTGACGGTGACGCGTACGTCCTGGCCGGTCAGTTCCGCCTTCAGGGGCGCACCGGGGGTGATCTCCACGAGCCACCCGGTCGCTCCCTGGCCACCGGGGGCGGGCGCGTCCGCGCCGGGCTTCGCCTGTCCGGACGCGGAGCCGGCCTCGGAGCGCTTGTCGGAGACGAGCGTGACCTCGCCCTTCGCGGACAGGCCGGTCACCTCGGAGTAGATCTCGGCCGCGCGCCCCGGCTGTATGAGGTCCTTCTGGTACTCGGGGACGTACGCCTGCACCACCAGCTTGCCGGCGGAGAGCGTCATGGCGGTACCGGTCGCCTCGGCGCCCACCTTCGCGACCACCGAGTCCACCCGGGCCGGGAAGCTCTGCAGGAACACCACCTCGGCCGCGGGCAGCTTCGGCCCGGCGGCCGCTTCGGCGGCGGTGAGCTTCTTCTTCGCCTCGGCCAGGTCCTCCTGCGCCCTGCGCACGGCCTTCCCGCCGTCGCCGCCACCGGTGGCCGCCGCCTCCTCGCCCGGCCTGACACTGGGCTTGGCACCCGGCTTGGCACCCGGCTTGGACGCCTGCGCCTGCGCGCTCCGGGCGTCCTCCAGTGCCCGCTGGGCGGCCGTGACCTGGCTCCGGGCCTCCGCGACCGGGTCGCCCTCGGTGCCGTTCGCGGATACGGGGCTGTAACCCACGGCCTTGTAGAAGAAGTTGAGCGCGGCCTTCGTACCGGCGCCGAACCTGCCCGCGGCGTCGGGCGCCGAGGAGTGACCCAGCGCCTTCAGCGCCCTCTGCAACTGCGCGATGTCGTCGCCCGTGGCGCCCGGACTCAGGTCTCGGTAGACGGGCAGGCTGCCCTCCAGGACGAACACGGGCCGCCCGGAGACTTCCATCAGGACCTGCCCGGCCTTCACCGTGTCTCCGGGCCGCACCCGCAGCTTGGTGATGACGGGACGCGCGGCCCCTACCCCGGCGGTCACCTGGGGGATCACCTCGACCGTCTGACCCGCGACGACCTGGCCACGGGTGATGACGGACGAGGTGAGCACCCGGTGCTCCACCGTCGCGGTCAGCACGTCGGCCCGGGGCGCGGCGGCGTCCGCGGCGACCTGCGCGGGTGATTTCACGAGCAGCGCCGCCCCCAGCCCGCCGAGCGTGGCGATCACGGCCCCCACGGCCACGGCGGCCACCCACCGGCGCCGGCCGGACAGACCGCGCGCCGTCTCGGCAGCCTCGGCCGTATCCCCCGTTTCGGGTATGTCCGACTCCGGGAGGCTCAGCTGAGCCACGTCGACCGTCGTGCCCATGTCCTGCGCCATCCGAGTCCTCTTCGCATCGCGGGTTTACGCGGATCAGCCGCCGGGATCAGCCGCCGGCAATGCCACCGCTCGCATCCGAGGAGCAGTTCTCCGCGGTGACCTTGAACGTCATCGTCCCGAACTTCGAATGCTGGTCCTGGGTCAGCTCGACCTGACCTGTGGCCGGATTCGGGTCCGGGTAGTCGGGGAAGCCCTTGCCGCGGATGCAGGCACTGAATTTCTTCACCTTCGCCAGTTGCTCGGCGGTGGGCGGCGGGACCGACTCCTTGCCGGGAAGCAGAGGTGCGCACTTCTCCGAGGCCGCGGCGTTCACGGCCTCGTCGAACTTGTCCTTGTCCACGCGGAGCTGGTCGTCGTCGCGCTTCTCCAGAAGGACACCGTTGCTTTCGAGGCAGCGGTAGTACGCCAGCTCCGCGGCGGCCGGTGGCGGTGACTTCCTGTCCTTCGGCTCGGCGGAGCCTCCCGAGCAGCCGGAGACCAGGACGGAGGCGAGCAGCGCCACCGCCGCGAATCCGGGCACGGCCGGGCGAACGAGCATGGAGACTCCGATGAGCACGAGCGTGAGCATGAGCGGGACGAGCTGTCACGGACGTCGCTCCGGCCTCGCCCGGCGACTCCACCAGAGGCGGACCCGGGCATGAGTCTGCCGGCGCCGTTCCGGGCCGAGCGCCCAAAGAATAGGTCGTAGGCGCGGGTACGTCCACCGCCCCACCGGGAGTAGACAGCCGAGTTCCGGCCGTGATCCACTTCGCCTGCTTTGCGGTGATCTTGATGATCAATTCAATTCAACGGGACGGTACTTGAATATAAATCAGGCGGCGGGACCGATCCGCCGCCACGTGGCCACGGCCGGCGTCGCCCTCCCCCTCGTCCTCGCCCTTGCGGGCTGCTCCGTCACGGGCGGGGGCGGCTCCGCCGGGAACGCCGAGCCGCGTGTGACCGCAACTCCCGCCATGCTCAAGACCGTTGGCGTCACCTTCCCGCTGGATGCCTACGAGGCCACCCCCGAGCAGACCAACACGCTCAATCGGGCACAGGGCATCCTCATCACCCAGTGCATGCAGCGGTTCGGCTTCGCCCACCAGGCCGTCGAGCAGCAGGTTCCCTCCGCGAGCAAGTCGAACGCCCGCGTGTTCGGCCTGTCCGACCCGGACACCGCAGCGCAGTTCGGGTACCGGACTCCCGGGATGACCGACGCCCCGGTGAGGACGAACCCGCAGCACGAGCCGACCGCCGCGGAGAACCTGGCCCTGTCCGGCGAGAACGAGATCAAGCCGGGCACCATGCCCCAGAACCAGGACGAGGCCGAGAAGTCCGGCGGCAGCAGCGTGAAGCTCAACGGGAAGGCCGTTCCCGTGGGCGGCTGCGTCCGGGAGTCCTTCCTCAAGCTCTACGCGCGCAAGGCGAACGAGGTGGACATCCTCTTCGTCTTCAACCTCAAGGGCGAGGCCGAGTCGAAGACACGTGAGGACTCCCGTGTCCGCGCGGTCAACGAACGCTGGTCTCAGTGCATGGCGAAGGCCGGGTACAAGGTCACGTCCCCCCTGCAGGCGACCAAGGAGCTGGGTTTCAGCGGCGACGCCCTCTCCAGCCCCGCCGCGGTCACCGCCGCCAGGGCGGACGTGCGGTGCAAGCAGGAGGTCAACCTCATCGGCGTGTACTACGCGGTGACGACGGCCTACCAGCGGCAGCAGACCGAGAAGCACGGGGAAACCCTGGCACTGGCCAAGGAGCAGCTGGAGTCCCGGCTGCAACTGGCCGCCTCCCTGACCCGCTGACGCGACACGGCGAAGCCCCCGGCCAATGGCCAGGGGCTTCGCCGTACGGGGTTCGGGCCCGCGGCCTACGACTCGGTGTCGGCCGCGCCCGTACCGCGGTGGCCGAGGCCGGTCCGCTCCGTGGTGGGGATGCGGCCCAGCCGGCCCGCCTGGAAGTCGTCGAACGCCTGCTGCAGCTCGTGCTTGCTGTTCATCACGAACGGCCCGTAGTGCGCCATCGGCTCCCGGATCGGCTGTCCGCCGAGCAGGACGATCTCCAGCGCGGGGGCGTTGGCGTCCTGGCCCTCGTCCGCGCGCAGGGTCAGTGAGCCGCCCTCGCCGAAGACCACGGTCTGCCCGGTGTGCACCGGCCGCCGGTCCTCGCCGACCGTGCCGCGCCCGGCCATGACGTACGCCAGGGCGTTGAAGTCCTCGCGCCACGGGAGAGTGATCTGCGCGCCGGGTGCGACCGTCGCGTGGATCATCGTGATCGGGGTGTGGGTGATGCCGGGTCCCTGGTGGCCGTCCAGCTCGCCGGCGATGACGCGGAGCAGGGCGCCGCCGTCCGGGGTGGAGAGCAGCTGGACCTGGCCGCCGCCGATGTCCTGGTAGCGCGGGGGCATCATCTTGTCGGAGGCGGGGAGGTTCACCCACAGCTGGAGGCCGTGGAAGAGCCCGCCGGACACCACGAGCGACTCCGGCGGAGCCTCGATGTGGAGCAGGCCGCTGCCGGCCGTCATCCACTGGGTGTCGCCGCCGTTGATGACGCCGCCGCCGCCGTTGCTGTCCTGGTGGACGAAGGTTCCGTCGATCAGGTAGGTGACGGTCTCGAAGCCGCGGTGAGGGTGCCAGGGGGTGCCCTTGGGCTCGCCCGGGGCGTACTCCACCTCGCCCATCTGGTCCATCATGATGAACGGGTCGAGGTACTGGTAATTGATCCCGGCGAACGCACGGCGCACCGGGAATCCCTCGCCCTCGAAGCCACCCGGGGCGGTCGTGACGGCCAGCACCTTGCGGGCGGTCGTCTCCTGGGCCGGCTCCCCGACGCGCGGGAGCGTCAACGGGTTCTCCACAGTCACTGCAGGCATGGTCGGAACCTCCTTCTGGCGTCGAGTTTAGTTGAAACCCGAACTTTCTGCCACCCGACAGAACAGAGAAGACCCCGGGGGAATTCCCCCGGGGTCCGTTGCTCAATGTGCGCCGGTCGCTCAGCCGCTGCAGGACGGAGCGGGGTAGCGGCACAGGTGGGCCGTGGCCGCCTGGGCCGGGGCCGCGGCGAGGACGCCCACGCCCACCGCCAGGGCCACCGTGGCCAGCACCGCGCCCGCCTTCGCGCGGAGCGCCTTGCGGGTGGTGGAAGTCGTACGGGTCACTGCTGCCTCCTCGTTCGGATTCACGGCCGCCGCCGCGATTGCCTTCGGCCGGTCCCGGAAGGACCCGACCCGCGCGGTTACGGAGTGACGATGACCGAGTTGATCGGCGTGAGGTTCGTCCACCACAGATCGTCCTGGTACATCGTGTAGCAGGTCCCCGAGCCGTTGTATCCGGTGCACAGCTTGAACTTCCAGCCCTTGGTCTGGTTGTTCGCCACGTAGTGGTAGTTCTCCTGGCCGCTCAGGTTGTAGGTCCCGGCGTTCCGGTACTGGTGGGTCGGGCCGGTGCCGAGGGCGGCGCCCGCCCCCCAGATGCACGCGTTGCCGGAATAGCAGCCGTAGAAGGTCTGGTCCGACGCGGATGCCGGCGACGCCGCCAGGACCCCCGTACCCAGCGCCATCACCCCCGCGGCCGCCATCGTCGCGAACTTCATCCGTAACGACGTACGTGACATTGCCGTCTCCCTTGGTCGGTAGGAGCGGGGCCCTGCGGCCTCCCCGCAGCACTGATATTCGGGAGTCGCAGCCGCCGCCGCGATCCTTTCGGGTACCGCCGAAACCTGCGCTCAGCCGCCGCTGTGCAGGAGGTCCACGCCCAGCGCCGTCGCCGAGTGCAGGACCGCCTTGCCGTCGCGGGCCGTGGTGATCAGGCCCGCCGCGCGCAGGGTGCGGGTGTGCTCCGAGACCGACGGGAGGCTGATGTCGAGGTCCCGGGCCAGCTCGGAGGTGGTCCGCTGCTGGATCAGCAGCTGGAGCACCGCCGCCCGGGTCCGCCCCAGCAGCGCGTCCAGCGCGCCGTCCGCCCGGTCCGGGGACACCAGCGGCAGGGGGGTCAGCGCCGGGTAGAGGAGTACGTACGTCCCGTCCGGGGTGTCGTCCAGCAGTGGACGCCCCGTCCAGAACGGCGAGGGCATCAGGACCAGCCCGCGCCCGCCGAGCCGGACCTCGTAGTCCGGCGGCCGGCCCACCTCGAAGACCAGGCCCGACCAGTCGGCCGCCGGGTGCGTGCTCGCCAGGCAGGCCTTGATCCCGTGGGCGGCCAGCAGCCGGGTCCGCCAGGCCACGTCCGCCTGGAAGGACTGCCGGATCCGGGGCCACTGCGGGGCGATGAGCACCTCGTACGCGGACCGGATCGCGGAGTCGAGCTGCTCCCAGGCCTCCCGGTCCTGCCCCCACAGGGCCCGCAGCCAGGACGGGGACCCGGGCGCGCGGGTGGCCGCGCGGGCCAGCCCCTCCGGCGTGAGGAAGGGGACCCGGTCCCGGATGACGCCGATGCCCTCCTCCAGGCTGCGCGCGTACGGCTCCACGAAGTGGGGGTTGTCGCCGTCGGGGCGCAGGAGATCGAAGAGCGGCCGCACCCGCCCGGGCAGCTCCCGCGCGGCGAGGCCGCGCCAACGGCCGAAAACCGCCTGCTGGTCCGTGCGCTGCGCCGCGACGAGCGCGAGGGCCAGCTCCACCAAGGGCAGGGGCTCGCTCGCGAAGGTGACGTTGAGCAGGTCCTCGGCCTCGAAGTGCACGCGCAGCATGTCGCCCCCCGGGCCCTGTGTGCCGCCTGCTTAGCCGTACATGCGGCGCATGGCGAAGTCGACCATCTGCTCGACCGCCTTCGCGTCGAAGACCATCCGGTGGTCGCCCTCCATGTCGAGGACGAAGCCGTAGCCGGTGGGCAGCAGGTCGATCACCTCGGCGCCGGTGATCACGAAGTACTTGGACTCCTTGCCGGCGTAGCGGCGGAGCTCCTTGAGCGTGGTGAACATCGGGATGACCGGCTGCTGGGTGTTGTGCAGCGCGAGGAAGCCCGGGGTGTCGCCGCGCGGGCAGTAGACCTTCGAGGAGGCGAAGATCTGCTGGAAGTCCTCGGCGGACAGCGACCCGGTCGTGAAGGCGCGTACCGCGTCCGCGAGGGAGGGCGGCGAGGGCTCGGGGTACAGCGGCGGCTGCTGCTGCTGCGCGTAGCCCTGCTGGGGCTGGGCGTAGCCGCCCTGCTGCCCCGCGCTCACGTTCTGGTCATAGCCGTACATGGCCCGAAGCCTACCGAGGCGGTGGCCCGCCGGGACGACGAGTTCCGGTCAGTGGGACTTCAGCCCCGTAACGAAGCCCGCCCAGGCGGTGGCCCCGATCATGAGGACGGGCCCGCCCTGGACTTTGGAGTCCCGGACGGAGACCAGCCCGACCACGCCGTCCGCGACCTCGACACAGTCACCCCCGTCGGCGTTGGAATAGGTACTCGTCCTCCAGACGGCGTTACTCAAGTCGGTCCCGATGTGTGCCATTTCGGAGGTCCTCGGCTGTCGATTCGATCAGGTCGAGGGACGCCTCGGACGGCAGTGCGGCGGCCCTGAGCCGATCGTATGCCTTCCGATATCGCTTCACGATGGCCGGATCATCGATGACTTGCCCGGAGTACGGGCCTTCGGTGTACATGATCGGCGGCTCGTCGTCGAACTCCATGAGCTTGATCGACTGTGCCATGAACGGGCTCACGGGCGCGTTCCACGGAAGGATCTGTGGAACGACCCGGCGACGCCGGGCCAGTGCCGCCACGTGGTCCAGCTGTTCCGCCATCTCCCGGGGCGGAAGCAACGGGCTGCGCAGCAAAGACTCGTGCAGGATCACCCAATACTCCGGCCGCTGGGGATCCTCGAAGAGCCGACCTCGGCGCAGCCGGTCCCGCACCTTCGTGTCCACCGCCTCCGGCAGGTCCAGCGGGTGCGTGGTGTTCGCGATCGCGCGGGTGTAGGGCCCTGTGTGCAGCAGTCCGGGGAGGATCGCATTGGCCCAGTCCTCGATGGACCGCGCCCGTTTCTCGGCTTCGGCGACCGGCGCGAAGTACTCGGCATGCCCGTCCAGGCGGGACTTGCGGACGTCCTCGCAACTCCGCGAGAAGAAGCCGTCGGTCTTCAGGAACTGGTCCACGTGCCGTGCCAGGTCCTCCGGCATGCGCCGCTGCCCCCGCTCGATCTCGCTCAGGTAGCTGACGCCGTAGAACGAGCCCTCAACCACCTGCTGGAGCGTGCACCCCGCCGCCTCCCGCTTCCAGCGCAGCTCCTTGCCATAAAAGGCCGGCACGCTCGCCGACCCGTCAATGTCCTTACGTGCGGCCACGACCCCTGCTTTCCACACATCGCGCTGTGGACTCGAAACGCTTCCCAAGCTACGCCGGACCGCGCCAGCCTGTGAGCAGTTCGTCACTCCCCGCTGCGAAGGAATCCCGCCATGAGCGACCACCCCCACGACCACGAGGCGACCCAGGCTCTGGACAACCTCCGCGCCGCCCTCGCCGGACACGGCATCGTCCTCCCCTCCCTCGACCTCCACCTCCTCTCCTACGCCGGGCGATACGACTCCGCCCCCCTCATCGCCCTCGGCAACTGCAACCCGGCCACGGCCCAGCGCCTCGCGGAAGCCCTGGCGGGCACGCCATGAGCAGCGACCTCACGCTCCGGCTGATCGCGACCCCCGGTGCCGTCCCCCTGGCCCGCCACGCGGTGCGGGAGCACCTGGGGAGCCACGAGCTGGAGCTCTGTGTCAGCGAGCTGCTGACCAACGCCCTCACCCACCTGGGCAACGGCACGCCCGTCACGCTGCGGGTCATCGGAAGGGCAGCCCGTACGCGGGGCGAGCTCACCGACGCCCACCCGCACGCATGGCCCGTACTGCGGCAGGCCGCCGACGACGCGGAATCCGGCCGGGGCCTAGCCCTGCTCGATGCGCTAGCGCTGCAATGGAGTGTCATCCAGGGGCCCGGGAGCAAGACCGTCTGGTGCGAGCTCGAACTTGACCCTGGTCACAGTCGCCACGGAAGGGTTGCTCTTATTACCGGTGGGTAGCATCATTACGTTACCGATTGGTATGCACGAGGAACCACTCTCACCGAGCCTTAACGGAGCCGTCGCCATGGGGCACTACAAGTCGAATCTCCGCGACATCGAGTTCAACCTCTTCGAGGTGCTCGGCCGCGACAACGTGTACGGCACCGGCCCGTTCGGTGAGATGGACACCGAGACCGCCAAGACGATCCTCAGCGAGATCGCCAAGCTCTCCGAGAACGAGCTGGCCGCCTCCTTCGAGGACGCCGACCGCAACCCTCCGGTCTTCGACCCGGCGACGAACACCGCGCCCGTCCCGGCGTCCTTCAAGAAGAGCTACAAGGCCTTCATGGACTCCGAGTACTGGCGCCTGGGCCTGCCCGAGGAGATCGGCGGCACCACCTCGCCCCGCTCCCTGATCTGGGCCTTCGCCGAGACGATCCTGGGTGCGAACCCGGCCGTGTGGATGTACTCCTCCGGCCCGGCGTTCGCCGGCGTCCTCTTCGAAGAGGGCAACGAGGTCCAGAAGAAGATCGCCGCGCTCGCGGTCGAGAAGCGCTGGGGCTCCACCATGGTCCTCACCGAGCCGGACGCCGGCTCGGACGTCGGCGCGGGCCGCACGAAGGCGGTCCAGCAGGACGACGGCTCCTGGCACATCGAGGGCGTCAAGCGCTTCATCACCTCGGGCGAGCACGACATGGAGGAGAACATCCTCCACTACGTCCTCGCGCGCCCCGAGGGCCACGGCGCGGGCACCAAGGGCCTGTCCCTTTTCCTCGTCCCGAAGTTCCACTTCGACTGGGAGACCGGCGAGCTGGGCGAGCGCAACGGCGTCTACGCGACGAACGTCGAGCACAAGATGGGCCTCAAGGCCTCCAACACGTGCGAGATGACCTTCGGCGACCAGCACCCCGCCAAGGGCTGGCTGATCGGTGACAAGCACGACGGCATCCGCCAGATGTTCATGATCATCGAATTCGCCCGGATGATGGTCGGCACGAAGGCCATCGCCACCCTGTCGACGGGCTACCTGAACGCCCTGGAGTACGCCAAGGAGCGCGTGCAGGGTCCCGACCTGGCCAACTTCATGGACAAGACGGCCCCCAAGGTCACCATCACGCACCACCCCGACGTGCGCCGCTCGCTCATGACGCAGAAGGCGTACGCCGAGGGCATGCGCGCCCTGGTCCTGTACACCGCCTCCGTCCAGGACGAGATCCAGGTCAAGCAGGCCGCCGGCGAGGACACCGCGTCCCTGGTGGGCCTCAACGACCTGCTGCTGCCGATCGTGAAGGGCTACGGCTCCGAGAAGTCCTACGAGCAGCTCGCGCAGTCGCTCCAGACCTTCGGCGGCTCGGGCTACCTGCAGGAATACCCGATCGAGCAGTACATCCGCGACGCCAAGATCGACACCCTCTACGAGGGCACCACGGCGATCCAGGGCCAGGACTTCTTCTTCCGGAAGATCGTCCGCGACCAGGGCGCCGCGCTGAACGTCCTCACCGAGACGATCAAGAAGTTCCTGGCCGAGGGCGACGGCGGCGAGGAGCTGGCCCCGGCCCGCGACGCGCTCGCCAAGGCGGCCGTTGACCTGGAGGCCATCGTCGGCCAGATGGTCGTCGACCTCACCGCCACCGGCGAGGACGTCAAGAACATCTACAAGGTCGGCCAGAACACCACCCGGCTGCTGATGGCCTCCGGTGACGTGGTCGTCGGTTACCTGCTCCTCAAGGGCGCGGCCGTGGCCGCCGGGAAGCTGCCGACCGCCTCCGCCAAGGACGTGCCGTTCTACACCGGCAAGATCGCGGCGGCGAAGTTCTTCGCCGGCGAGGTCCTCCCGGGCGTCGCGGTGGCCCGCGCGCTCGCCGAGGCCGTCGACAACACCCTGATGGAGCTCGACGAGGCCGCCTTCTAGGCCCGTAGCCCTCCATCCCACAGCTGTACGCGGTGTACGTACGCGCAGACGGCCGGGTCCTCCGCACGGGGGCCCGGCCGTCGGCGTGCGCGCGGAGCCGGCCCTCCCGTACGACCCCGTCAGGGGCCCCGTACCGCCTGTGGGCTGCGGGGTTCCCGGGATGTCCGTGGTTCGTGGGACGCTCGTGGGTATGAGTCGACAGGAGCAGCAGCGCGGCAGCAGGGGGTACTCGGTCCCGACCGGGCGCCCCTATGCCCTCAAGGAGCTGCAGTCCGCCGTGGGCAGCCTCGGGGACCACCTGAAGGAGCTCTACGAGGGCGCCCACCCCACCGAGTACGAATCGGTGGCCGACGCCCTCTACACCGCCTTCCAGACCGCCGCCGGGCTCGCCCCCGCCAAGAGCTACACCGGCTGCCCGGAGCACCCCAACGGCGCGCTGGACCCCGAGGCGCCCGAGGGCTGGGGGCGCTGCCTGATCTGCAACGACCGGCGCCGCCTCGGACTGCGCGCCCAGGGCGCCCGGGCCGCGGCCGCCGCCACCCCGCCCGCCGGGGAGCAGCGGCGGCTCGGCTATCCCGTACCCGAGCCCCCGTACACGCTCCAGGCGCTCCAGACCCGGCTGCGCACGGTCGAGGAGCGGCGCTTCCACCTGAGCCTGTCCTCGCCCCCCGAGGACTTCGTCGCGATGGCCGACGACCTGCACCGCGCCTTCATCGTGGCGCGCGAGCTGTCGCGCCCGCGCAACGCCTCCGGATGCTCCGAGCACCCCGGCGCACCCATCGATCCCGACGCCCCTCCCGGTGAGGCCTGTATCTTCTGCGCCGGACGCAAGAGACGCGCGCAGCGCTCCGCGCAGACCCCGGAGATGCTCCCGCGCATCCGCCGGGGCGAGCGCAGACAGTTGCAGCGCCGCTTCGACCGTCCGCCGGGCTGACCCAGCTCCGGGGTCCGGGCAACACCCCCGCGGCTCCTTCCTCCGGCCATCCGCCGCAGTCCGGCCATGACGAACACGACCGTCGTTAAGGTGACCCACATGAGCTCTCCCGCCGCCGCCCGCTTCGACCGCGGCCACACCGACGACCTGATGACCTTCCTGGCGGCGAGTCCGTCGCAGTACCACGCCGTGGCCAACGCGGCCGAGCGGCTGGAGAAGGCCGGATTCAGGCAGTTGGCCGAGACCGACGCGTGGGACGCGAGCACGGGAGGCAAGTTCGTACTCCGCGGGGGCGCGATCATCGCCTGGTACGTGCCCGAAGGCGCGGCCGCGCACACCCCGTTCCGGATCATCGGCGCGCACACCGACTCCCCCAACCTCCGGGTCAAGCCGCTGCCCGACACCGGCGCCCAGGGCTGGCGGCAGATCGCCGTGGAGATCTACGGCGGCACCCTGCTCAACACCTGGCTCGACCGCGACCTGGGCCTGGCCGGACGCCTCACCCTGCTCGACGGCACCGAACGGCTCGTCAACATCGACCGTGCGCTGATGCGCGTACCCCAACTCGCCGTGCACCTGGACCGGTCGGTGAACTCCGACGGGCTCAAGCTGGACAAGCAGCGGCACATGCAGCCGATCTGGGGCCTCGGCGACGTCCACGAGGGCGACCTGATCGCCTTCCTGGAGGACGAGGAGGAGCTGGACCGCGGCTCCGTCGCCGGCTGGGACCTGATGGTCCATTCGATCGAGCCCCCGGCCTACCTGGGCCGCGACCGCGAGCTCCTCGCGGGCCCCCGCATGGACAACCTCCTGTCGGTCCACGCGGCCGTCGCCGCCCTCGTCGCCGCCTCCACGGCCGACACCCTCACGCACATCCCCGTCCTGGCCGCCTTCGACCACGAGGAGAACGGCTCGCAGTCGGACACCGGCGCGGACGGGCCCCTGCTGGGCAACGTGCTGGAACGTTCAGTCTTCTCGCGCGGCGGCTCCTACGAGGACCGCGCGCGGGCCTTCGCCGGCGCCATCTGCCTCTCCTCGGACACCGGCCACGCCGTGCACCCCAACTACGCGGAGCGGCACGACCCCACCCACCACCCGCGCGCCAACGGCGGCCCGATCCTGAAGGTCAACGTCAACCAGCGCTACGCCACCGACGGCAGCGGCCGCGCGGTCTTCGTGAGCGCCTGCGAACGCGCCGGCGTCCCGTGGCAGACCTTCGTCTCCAACAACTCGATGCCGTGCGGCACGACGATCGGCCCCATCACCGCGGCCCGCCACGGCATCCAGACGGTCGACATCGGCGTGGCCATCCTTTCGATGCACAGCGCCCGCGAACTCTGCGGCGCGGACGACCCGTACCTCCTGGCCAACGTGATGCTGGCGTTCCTGGAGAACTGAGCCCTCGTCATCGTTCGGGCGTGACCATGAGCCTGACCGTGCCCGCCGGGGATCTCCCCGGCGGGCACGGTCACTTCCGGGCTCAGGCGTCCATCCCCGCCAGTACCAGCGGCAGGCGGGTCGTACCGTCGGCGGTGATGTGGAGCGGGACGCCCCAGTCCTGCTGGTGGACGTGGCAGGCCGGGTATTCGTTGTCGGGGTCGTCGTCGCAGGAGGCGGCCATCGCGGAGACGTGGAGGACGCCCTCGGTCAGGGCCGGGTTCAGGGCGAGGTCCCGGAAGAGGTCCGTGCCGGGTCCGGAGCCCGCCGTCAGGAGTTCGGGCGGGGTCGCGGAGACCAGCAGGCGGGTGGAGGGGCCGTAGCGGGTGTCGAGCTTCTGGCCCGACGGTGCCTGGAAGACGATGTCGAGGCGGAGCGTGCCGGGGGCCACCTCGGTGGCGGCCCGCTGGGTGCGGTGGGCGACCGCGTCGACCCGTACGGCCTCCTCCGGAAGGCGCAGGCGGGTCAGGCGGTGCCGGGCGGACTCCACGACCACGATGTCGTCCCCGGCCAGCACGGCGTCGCTGGGCTCGCGCAGGTCGGTGGCGAGGGTGGTGACCTGGCCGGTGGCGGGGTCGTAGCGGCGCAGGGCGTGGTTGTACGTGTCGCACACCGCGACCGAGCCGTCGGGCAGTGCGGTGACGCCGAGCGGGTGCTGGAGCAGCGCCTGGGCTGCGTCGCCGTCGCGGTGGCCGAAGTCGAAGAGGCCGGACCCGACGGCCGTGCGGATGGCGTAGCCGCCCTCGCCCGCCTCGACGTACCTCAGTGAGCTGGTCTCGGAGTCGGCGATCCACAGCCGGTCCTCCGTGGCCGCGAGCCCGGACGGCTGCGCGAACCAGGCTTCGGCGGCCGGACCGTCGTGCAGCCCCTCGTTGGTCGTCCCCGCGGCGACGGCCACGGTGTCGCTCTCGGGGTCCCAGGTCCACAGCTGGTGCACGCCCGCCATGGCGATCCACACCTTGCCCTGCCACCAGGCCACGTCCCACGGCGAGGACAGGTCGACTTCGAGGGCCGGCCCGGAGGTCGGGGAGCCCTGCCACCACTGCCGCCCGGTCCCGGCGACGGTCTCCACGGCCCCGGTCTCGGGGTCGAAGCGGCGCAGCGCGTGATTGACGGTGTCGGCGACGACCACCGACCCGCCGGGGAGGAGGGCGAGCCCTTGCGGTTCGCTGAAGGCATCCGGCCCGAAGCCGCGCTCCCCGCCGCCGATGCGCCGTACGACGCTCTCCGCGTCGGGAGCCAGCTCCACCAGCTGGTGCCGGGTCGTGTCGGAGACGAGCAGGTTCCCGGACGGCAGCACGAGCGCCTTCCCGGGGAACCGCAGGTCCCCCGCCACCGGCTCGGGCGCGACGTACGGACCGTCCCCGCGCCGCAGCGTCCCCTTGGCCTCGTGCTCGGCCTCCAGCTCCTCCACGAGCTTCGCGATGGCGTGCGCGTGCCCCTCGCCGGCGTGCTGCGCGACGACGTACCCCTCGGGGTCGATCACCACGAGCGTGGGCCAGGCGCGGACGGCGTACTGCTTCCAGGTCGCGAGCTCGGGATCGTCGAGCACGGGGTGGTGCACCCCGTACCGCTCGACGGCGTCGACGACGGCGGAGTGCTCGGCCTCGTGCACGAACTTCGGCGAGTGCACGCCGACGATCACGACGGTGTCGCGGTGCTTCTCCTCCAGCTCGCGCAACTCGTCGAGCACGTGGAGGCAGTTCACACAGCAGAAGGTCCAAAAGTCCAAGATCAACGTGCGACCTCGAAAGTCGGCGAGCTTGAGATCCTTGCCACCGGTGTTGATCCACCCCCCTGTGCCGATCAGCTCGGGGGCGCGGACACGGGCACGGCGGGGCGCGGGCGCGGGGGTGGGCGCCGGGGCAGCATCGTTCATGCTTCAAGCTTGCCATCCGCGCATGAACGTCGGATCACGCACGTACGACGGGGGCCCTGGCTCATCTCGGGTCGCCTCGCCCGGACGATCCGGCAACGTGTTCGTCACCGTTGAGCCTGAGACCTTCGGGTGCTTCATACGGGCACTCGCTTTCGGATGTCCGGGCACGCGGACATCGCCCCGCGGCGCATGCTCCTGCCTGCGCGGGCGGGTCAGCGGCGGTCGGCGGTGCGGGTCAGCCGCCGCAGGAGCGGGTGATCTTCTCGGTCTCGTCGATCTCGATCGGGAAGGCGGAGGCGCCGCCGAGGTTCATGGTCCATCCGTGGGTGAGGGTTCCGGACGAGGGATTGTCGGCGAGCCAGAAGGGGGGCGTGGCGGGCGAGCAGGTCGCGGCGGCGGGGCCCTGGGTGGAGCGCAGGTGCGCGGTCACGAACCGCTTCGCGAGCGTCGCCGGTGCCGTGGAGCTACCGGACTTGGCGGCCGCCACCAGTCCTCCGTAGAAGCCGGAGACCGTCGGGTCGCCGCCCTTGCCGCCTCCGGAGTTCGCCGTGCAGGTCAGGTCGACCACCTTCCCCGTGGTCCCGTCGAAGGTGAGGGAAGGGCTTCGGTCGAGCGGTTCGGTCCCCCGGTACAGCAGGGCCTGACCCGGCAGCAGGACGCCGTCGACCGCCTCGCCGCAGGTCACGCCGAGCGAGTCGGTGCCCCAAATGCGGTGGTACGTGGGCTCGTTGGCGAACAGGGCCGCCACCTCGGCCTGGTCCACCTGGGAGCGGGTGGCCGGGTTCTGGTAGCGCAGGGCGGAGAGGAACAGGGTGTTCGTCGTCCGGGCCGGGTCGATCGGGGGCAGTTTGGCGGGTGGGGAGGGGACGGGAGGGGAGGGGGCGGGCGGCATGTCGGGACCTGGGGCGGTCGCGGCCGGTGCGGGTGTCGGGGTGTGGTCCCGGCCCTCCTGGACAGCGAAGCCGGCGCCCAGGGCCACGATCACCGCGGCGGCCGCCGCACCCGTCTGCAGGCGGCGCCTGCGGTGGCGTACCCGCCCGATCACGCCGTCCACGTCGTAGCTGCGCGGCGGTTCCTGGGCCGCGCGGTCGAGCATGGCCGCGGCCAGCTCCTCCTCCAGGTCGAAGTCCTTCATGCCGCCCCTTCCGAACCCGCTCGCAGTGCCTGTGTACCGACGGTCGACCGGAGCTTCGACAGGCCCCGGGCCACCTGGGACCGGACCGAGCCGGCCGAGATGTTCATCAAGCGGCCGATCTCCGCGTCGTCGAGGTCCTCGAAGTAGCGCAGCACCAGTACGGTGCGCATGCCGACCGGCAGGGACTGCAGTCCGCGCATCAACTCGTCGCGGGCCACCAGCCCTTTGTACGGGTCGACGGCGGGCCCGCCTCCGACGCCCCCGATGCCTCCGACGCCCCCGATGCCGTCGTCCAGGGGGACTTCCGCGCGGCCGCGCAGCTTGCGCCAGCGGTCGTTCGCGAGGTTCACCAGGATCCGGCGCGCGTAGGCCTCCGGCGCGTCGGCGGAGCGGACCTTGCGCCAGTGGCGGCACACCTGCTCCAGCGTGGACTGCACCAGGTCGTCGGCCACGTGCCGCTCACCGGTGATCAGCAGGGCGGTCCTGAACAGTGCCGAGGACCGTGCCTGCACGAAGGCCGTGAAGGCCGGAACGTCAGCGGTTCTCATGGCCACCCGGCCCGTGCCTCTTGATCATCCGCGCCCCTCCCCCCGAAGCCCCTTTGGCTCCCCCGGCCTACCTGACGGAGCCCGCTGCCCGGCTGCTGCACGCGAGCCGCGACCGTGACCCAAGCGTTATCTCGCCGGCCCCTGTTCAGTGCCCTCGTCAACGCCACGGCGATCTGGGCCCTGCTCCGCTACGTGGCGCGGCAGCGCGGTGTCAGGACCGCGCAGGTCCAGGTGGATTTGCCGCGGGAGGTTGTGGACGGGGGATGGAGGTCTCGGCTGAAGCGTCTTGAACGGCCACCGGCCGTGTCATACGACGCTACGAACGCGAGAAGCCGGCGAGCTCGTCCACGTCGACATCAAGAAACTCGGCCACCCCGCCCCCGTGCACTCCTCGGGGTGACGACGCCGGGCGGGAGCCCGTGGGACGCTGGGCGGGCAGGCAGCGAAGGAGGCGTCCCGCATGACCACCGCGCACGACTACAGCGAGGGCATCGACCCCGAGCACGCGCTGAAGTACGCCATCCAGCACTGGAGCGGGGACCGCTCCGAGATCGTCGAAGGGATCCTCACGCACGTGACACCGAGCTGGGACCACGAGAACGCGGCCGAGGAGATCCGCGATCAGCTCAAGCCGCGGGTGAGGGAACTGGGCTGCGTCACGGGTTCCGGCAACCTCGATCTCCCAGGATCGGCGAACTGGTACGTACCCGACCTCGCGGTGGCGCCGAAAGATCTGGCGAGAGGCGGCGGGGCCCTTCTCCCCGATCAGACGCTGCTCGTCGTAGAGATCACCTCCGAGTCCAACGCGGAAACCGACCGCGTCGTCAAGCGCAAGCTCTACGCCGAGTACGGGGCCCCGCTGTACCTGCTGGTGGACCGGATGGACAAGACCGTCACCCTGTTCTCCGGGCCCGGCCGGCTCGGCTACACCGAGGTCGACGGCCCCCATCCCTTCGGGGCCCCGGTCCGCATCCCGGAGCCGTTCGGGATCGTGCTCGACACGGCCGGGCTCTAGTCCCGGAAGCCTCCGCCGCCGTGTGCCGGACATGAGGCGATACGTCGCGCGGTGTCCCCGACGTGATGACCATGCACGGCTCTGACCAGGTACGCAGGGCCGAGCAGGATGAGTAGGCGTACTCAGGTGGCGGAAGCCGGCAGCTTCGAGACTGGCAACAGAGCGAACGAAGCGGAACGGGAACGGGAACGGGGAACGTCATGGTGCGGCGCTGGTCGAAGGCTGAGATGTGGGTGCCCGGTGCGTACCTGGCGGTGGTGGTCGCGATGCTGGCCTACCTCGCGGTCGGCAGCCGGACCGGGGACGTCGGGTTCTTCGGAGTCTGGCCGATCCTGGCCACCGCGCCGGTCAGCATCGTGCTGCTGATGTCCTTCGGACCCGCGGCAGCGGCCCTGGACGAGACGCCCCCGGTCGACGGGCCCGTCTACGAAGGCTCTACGCCGCCTCCCGAGCCGGTGCCGACGGAGTTCGTACCGGAGTCCGCCTCGCGCCCCGCGGACTGGGTGGCAACGGACACGTCCTTCGACGGCAAGTTCGACATGGCGTCCCAGTTCGGCTTCTACGGCGCGATCCTGTTCAGCGCCCTCGTCAACGCCACGGCGATCTGGGCCCTGCTCCGCTACGTCGCGCGGCAGCGCGGTGTCAGGACCGCGCGGGTCTAGGGCACGCCCTTCGGATCACGCTCCAAAGCTGTGGAGGGAGTCGACCAGGGCGGTGACGAAGGTGTCCTGGACCTCGGGCGGGAGGAGGTCCAGGGAGAGGTACGGGTTGAGGTCCTCCAGCTCCACCAGGAGGAGGTCGCCCGAGGGGGCGCGGCAGGCGTCCACGCGCTGGATGCCGTGCGTGAGGGTGTTCCACGCGATGAAGGTGCGGGCGAAGGCCAGGTCCGCCGGGGTGGGGTCGTAGGGGATCAGTTCCCAGCGGCGGGCCGGGTCGGGGGCGTAGAGGGCGTACTGGAAGGCGTCGTCCACGAAGTAGAAGGAGACCTCGTACGCGAAGTCGATGCGCGGCTGGATCAGGAACTCCCCCGGGGCGCAGTCCGGGTGCGGGGTGAAGGTCAGGCCTATCGAGTCCGCGCCCTGCTTCGGCTTCACCGCGTACGAGGGCACGGACGGCAGCACCGACAGGTCCGCCGGGTCGTCGATCGTGGGGATGACCGGGTGGCCCGAGGCGGTCAGGTCCACCAGGTACTGCTTGCCCGCCATGTCGCCCCGGCCCGTCAGCGGGTTGTAGACCCGGGTGCCGGCGGCGAGGGCGGCCGCGCGGAAGGAGTCGTAGGCCCGCTGGTGGTGGAGGACCGGGCCGCTGTTGCGGACGACCACGGTGTCGAAGGCCGGGAGGAGGGCCTCCGCGTCCAGCGGGTGGCACAGGGCCAGGGGGAAGTGCTCGCGCAGGCGTGCGGTGAGGAAGACGTCCTCGTCGCCGTAGCGGCGGCCGCGCGCCGGGTAGGCCAGGTCGGTCACGTAGAGGAGGGGCATGACCGGAACCTATCGCGGGCAGCGATGAGGGCGTGAAATACCTGGTACGGGACAAGATGCTGGCCATCGGGGACGACTACTGGATCGAGGACGAGGACGGGCGGCACGCCTTCCTCGTCGACGGGAAGGCCCTGCGGTTCCGGGACACCCTGGAGCTGAAGGACCCCGACGGGCGGATCCTCATCACGCTGCGGGAAAAGCTCTTCGCCCTGCGCGACGCGATGACGCTGGAGCGCGACGAGCGGCGGCTCGCGGTGATCCGGAAGAAGCGGTTCTCGCTGCTGCGCAACCACTACCGGGTCACGCTCAGCGAGGGCACCGAGCTCGATGTCAGCGGGCGGATCCTGGACCGGGAGTTCAAGGTCGAGTACGAGGGGGAGCTGCTCGCGCTGATCTCCCGCCAGTGGTACCGGGTCCGCGATACGTACGCCGTCGACGTGGTCCGCGAGGACGCCGACGCCTCGCTGCTGATCGCCGTCGCGGTGTGCGTGATCCGGATGGCGGAGAAGGAGCGGGAGGGCCCGGGCGACGACGATTAGCACGGTCGGTCGCAGCACCGGTCGGTCGCAGCAGCGGTCGCAGCCGCCGCCGGGCCCCCTGCGGGCTCAGCGGCCCAGGCGGCGGTCCTTCAGGGCCGGGAACTGCTCGCGGGTCTCGGCGACCTTCTTCGGGTCGAGGTCCACCGTCAGGACCTCCTCCCCCGGGCCCGCCTCCGCGAGGACCTCGCCCCACGGGTCCACGGCCAGGCTGTGGCCGGCCTGCTCCACGCCCCCGTTGGTCCCGGCCGTGCCGCAGGCGAGGACGTACGACTGGTCCTCGACGGCGCGCGCCCGGTTCAGCAGGGTCCAGTGGCCCCGGCGGCGGGCCGGCCAGCCCGCCGAGACGACCAGTGTCGTCGCCCCGGCGTCGACCAGGCCGCGGAACAGTTCCGGGAAGCGGAGGTCGTAGCAGGTGGCGAGGCCCAGGGTCTGCTCCGGCAGGGCGACCGTGGTCAGGGACTCGCCGGCGGACATCAGGACGGCCTCGCCCTGGTCGAAGCCGAAGCGGTGGATCTTGCGGTACGTGGCGGCGAGCTCGCCCGTGGGAGAGAGGACGAGCGCGGTGTTGTAGAGCGAACCGTCACCCGCGCGCTCCACGAAGGAGCCGGCGTGCAGCCAGACCCCGGCGTCGCGGGCGGCCGCGGCCATGGCCCCGTAGGTCGGACCGTCCAGCGGCTCGGCCTCTGTCTCGAACTGTTCGTAGGCGAAGGCGCCCACGGTCCACAGTTCGGGCAGGACGACGAGGTCCGAACCGGACTGTTCGCGTACGAGGTCGGCGACCCGGGAGCGGCGGGAAACCACCGACTCCCCCTCATTCACCGCGATTTGGATCAGGGAAGCGCGCACAGTACCACCGTCCTGGCTTTCAAGCCGTCAACTCGGGCCTACGATCGTCACACGAAAGCACTGCCGGGGTGCTCACCGGCAGCGTAGTTTTGAAGCCATTGCACAAGCTTCCAGAACGCCGCCAACGCGCGAACGCGCCAACAGGCCAACGAACAGCACGCGAGGGGTCCCGTTGACCGTCCATCCGCATCCCAGCCTTCAGCCCTATGCCGACGCGTGGACCCACTCCATCGAGGCGATATCCGAGCTGGTCCTTCCGTTGACGGAAGGCGAGTGGAGCCGGGCGACGCCCTGCCCGAACTGGTCCGTGCGCGATGTCGTGTCCCACGTCATCGGCATCGAGTGCGAGCAGCTGGGCGACCCGCGGCCGATCCACACCCTGCCGCGGGACCTGCGGCACGTGGTCGACGAGTTCTCCCGGTACATGGAGGTGCAGGTCGACGTGCGGCGCCACCACACCGCGCCCGAGATGACCTCCGAGCTGGAGTACACGATCATCCGCCGCTCCCGGCAGCTGCGGAACGAGAAGCGGGATCCGGACACGATGATCCGCGGCCCGCTGGGCGAGCCGGCCACCCTGGAGCACTCGCTGCGGCTGCGCGCCTTCGACGTGTGGATGCACGAGCAGGACCTGCGGGCGGCCCTGGGGGTACCGGGGAACTGGGACTCGCCGGGTGCCTACGTGGCCAGGGACGTCCTGCTGTCCGGGCTGCCGAAGGTGGTCGCGAAGAAGGCGGGCGCGCCCGCGAACTCGGCCGTCGTCATCGACGTGCACGGGGCGCTGGAGTTCATGCGGACCGTACGGGTCGACGCGGACGGCCGCGGCACCATCGACAAGGCCCCCTCGCTGGGGCCCGCGGTGACGCTGACCCTGGACTGGGAGACGTACGTACGCCTCGCGGGCGGCCGGGTGCGGGCGCACACCGTCGCCGACCGGGTGAAGGTGGAGGGCGACCCGGCGCTGGCCGAGGCGATCCTGACCCACTTCTCCGTGACCCCGTAGGTCCGGGGCCGGTTCGGGAACCCTTGGTGTGGCCATGGTGCGGCCGGTGATGTCGTCCCCCGAGTCGGGGTCCCCTGAGGCCGGGGCCTTTGAGCCCGGGGCCTCTGAGTCCGGGGCCTCTGAGTCCGGGTCCTTTGAGTCCGGGTCCTTTGAGCCCGGGGCCTCTGAGCCCGGGGCCTCTGAGCCCGGGGCCTCTGAGCCCGGGTCCCCTGAGGCCGGGTCCCTCCCGGGGGACCCGGCGCGGATCCCCGCCGACCGGGGCGTGGGGGCGATCCTCGCGCGGTACCTGCACTCCCTGGCCGTGCACGGGGAGGAGTGCGCGCCGGCCGAGCTGGAGCAGCTGCGCTCCATCGCGCTCGATCTGGCCGGCGCCTGCCTCGCCGGGCGACCCGGCATCGGGGGCGCGGGCGACGGCGAGGGCCAGGGCGCGGGCGAGCTGTCCGAGGAGAGCCGCACCCGGGCGCTGCTGACCCGGATCGACACCTTCATCGGGCACAACCTCGGCGATCCCGAGCTGAGCCCTTCCGTGGTCGCCGCCCGGCACGGCCTCTCGCTGCGCAGGCTCCAGCTCCTCTTCCGGGAGCGCGGGGAGAGCGTGGCGGCCGCGATCCGCCGGCGCCGGCTGGAGCGCTGCCGCGAGGACCTCTCCGACCCCGGACGGCTCGCCGTCCCCGTCCACACCGTGGCCCTGCGCTGGGGATTCACCAACGCCTCGGTGTTCAGCCGCCTGTTCCGCGCAACGTACGGAGCCGGTCCCCGCGCGTTCCGCCGCGCGGCGGTGCAATCCGCCCCACCGGCCGCAAAACCCGCTGCGCGCATTGTCAACAGTCCCTGCGCCCAGGGCACACGCGGCCGCGCGGGGCCCTCGTAGGCTCGGCACGCGTTGGCCGGAACCCGACTTCGCGGAGCGGACGGACGGACGGGTGGGAAAGGACGGGGGTCTGTCCCGCCGGTCCCGTCCCCCGCCGTACGGGGGCCTACGCGGATGCCGGGCCGGCACCGGACCTCACCGGGCCGGCCCAGGGTCGGCAGGGGTGCCGACGGGGGTGCCGGCCACGGCGGTGGCCACGGCGGTGGCCACCGGCACCGGGGCCGGCGGAGGCGGCGCCGGTGAGGAAAGTACGGCCGCTGCGGCCGGAGCCGCCCGCTCGCGTTCGCGGGCCAGGGCGCGGCCGCGCAGGCGCAGGATCTGGGCGATGCCCAGGAGTTCCAGGACGAAGACCGAGGAGAACGCGATGCGGTAGTTGTCCCCGGTGGCGTCGAGCAGCAGGCCCACCACCAGCAGGGTCGTCATCGAGGCGATGAAACCGCCCATGTTGGTGATTCCGGAGGCGGTGCCCTGACGGTCCGCCGGGTTGGCGGGGCGGGCGAAGTCGAAGCCGATCATCGAGGCCGGCCCGCACGTGCCCAGCACCAGGCAGAGCGCGATCAGCAGCCACATCGGCGCGTGGTCCCCGGGGTAGACCAGGACCGCACCCCACAGGAGGGCGGTCAGGCCGACCGTGCCCAGGGCCAGCGGGATCCGGGAGGACTGCCGGCGGCCGACGACCTGGCCGTAGACCAGCCCGAGCGCCATGTTCGAGGCGACCACCAGCGTCAGCAGTCCGCCCGCGGTGGTGCGCGAGAGACCCTGGGCCTCGACGAGGAAGGGCATGCCCCACAGCAGCAGGAACACCATCGCCGGGAACTGCGTCGTGAAGTGCACCCACAGGCCGAGCCTGGTGCCGGGCTCCTTCCAGGAGTCGGCGATCTGGCGCCGTACGAAGCCCCCCGCGCCGGAGCTTCCCGCACCCGAGCTTCCCGCACCGGCGGCCGCCCGCGGCGCGGGCTCGTGCCCCTCCGGGTGGTCGCGCAGGAACAGTACGAGCGGGACCAGGACGACCAGCCCCGCCACCGCGCTGCCCGCGAACGCGGGCACCCAGCCGACGCCGTGCAGCACGGGGGCCAGCACCAGCGTGGAGATCAGGTTGCCGGCCATCCCGACCAGGCCGGCCAGCTGCGCCATCAGCGGGCCCCGGCGGGCCGGGAACCAGCGGGTGCCGAGCCGCAGGACGGAGATGAAGGTCATGGCGTCCCCGCAACCCAGCAGGGCGCGGGCCGCCAGGGCCATCCCGTAGGAGGGGGAGAGCGCGAAGCCGATCTGGCCGGCGGTGAAGAGCACGGCGCCGAGGGTGAGCACCTTCTTGGTGCCGAGCCTGTCCACCATCAGGCCGACGGGTATCTGCATGCCCGCGTAGACCAGGAGCTGGAGCAGGGAGAACGTGGACAGCGCCGAGGCGTTCACGTGGAAGCGGTCGGCGGCCTCCAGTCCGGCGACGCCGAGGCTGGTGCGGAAGATGACCGCCACGAAATAGACGGCGACGCCGATCGACCAGACGAGCACCGCCTTGCGGCCGCCCGGCGGGTCCTTGAAGACGGCGTGGGAGGCCGCGGGGGCGTTGCCGGCCGGGGCGGCGGACGCGGAGCTCATCGGCCGGACCCCCGCACCAGTTCCCCGACCCGGCTCACGTGGGCCCGTACCGCCGCGGCGGCCGTGTCGGCGTCACCCGCGCGCAGGGCGTCGAGGATCTCCCGGTGCTCGGCCAGCGTCCGCTCCACCCGCTCGGGGTGCGCGTGCAGCAGGGCCACGCCCATCCGGAGCTGGCGGTCGCGCAGTTGGTCGTACAGGCGGCAGAGGATCTGGTTGCCGGCGCTGCGCACGATCTCCGCGTGGAAGGCGCGGTCGGCGGCCATCATCGCCCCGAGCTCGCCCGCGTCGCCGAGCCGGCGCTGCTCCTCGACCAGTTCCGCGAGCCGTTCCAGCAGTCCGGCCGGGGCGGGCACGGCCCGCCGGACGGTGAACTCCTCGACCAGCAGCCGGGTTTCGATCACGTCGGCGATCTCCTGGGCGGAGACGGCGAGGACGAGGGCGCCCTTCTTCGGGTACAGCTTCAGCAGCCCCTCGGTCTCCAGCCGCAGCAGCGCCTCGCGCACCGGTGTGCGCGAGACCCCGACGGCGACCGCGAGCTCGCCTTCGGTCAGCAGCACGCCGCCCTCGTAGCGGCGGTCGAGCACGGCCTGCTTGACGTGTTGGTAGACGCGTTCGGCAGCGGTCACGGTGGTACCGGCGGTACGGGCGGGCGGCATGCGCACAGCATAGATACAACAGGGGTGCAAGTCGGGGGGTGTCCATTATGCGGACCGGTAGCGGGGCGTGGCGGGGTCACGATGCGGACCGGCCGCGGGTCATGACGTGGACCGGCCGCAGGTCACGATGTGGACCCGCGGCGGGTCACGATGTGGACCCGTGGCCGGGCGCGACGTGCGCCTCAGCGCACCGTGACGTCCAGCACGAACTCGTCGTACGCGGCCTCGTCCGGATACGGCGGCCGAACCTGCGCGAAGCGGATCCTGGCCCGGCCCGCCACCAGCCCCCGCACGACGTACAGCCGCTCCACCGCGGCCCCGGGCAGCGGCGCCGCGGCGGCGGGGACCGGCGGCCCCGACGGACCCTCCGCCACCGAGACGGCGTCCGCGTCGCCGGTCACCCGCCAGGTCCAGACGTAGCCGCGCGCACCGCGACCGGTGAGCCGCAGCTCGTACGCCCCACCGGGCGCGAGCACCACCTCACGCACCTCCACGCGGACTCCTCTCCTGTGGAGACGGCCTACGCCGGGCCGATCACCGGCCCCTCCTGCCAGCCGTCGCCGTCGCGCCAGTAGTGCTGGAGCCGGCGGTCCGTGCGCAGGACGATCACCTCCAGGTTGAACCCGAAGCTGCCCTGGAGCATCCCGGTGACCGCCAGCACGTCGTGGCCGAAGACGGCGGAGCGCTGCCAGGCGGCGCCGCCCGCGTTGCCGCGCCACCAGTGCTCGACGCGGCCGCCCCCGCCCGTCACGCACAGCTCGTAGTTCCCGGCGGTGTCCTCGTCGGCCGCCCCGTGCTGCGCCTCGATCAGGCAGGGCGCTGAGGTGATGCCGGAGCCGAAGACCTCGCCGGGGCGCCAGACGAACCCGTTCGGATCGTCGCGCCACCACAGCTGCATCCGGCCGTCGGCGCGGGTGGCGACCAGGTCGAGGTGGCGGGCGCGGGTCTGGACCAGGGCCGGGCCGAAGTGGGCGATGCCGGAGCCGAAGCGGCCGCCGTCGTTCCAGGTCCAGGGCGCGCCGTTGATCCGCCACCAGTGGTTGAGGCGGCCGTCGGCGGTGCGGACGACCACCTCGAAGTTGCCGGGCGCACCGTAGTCGCTCTGGATGAAGGCCGGGGTCGACCCGACCGCCGCGTCGCCGGGGCCGAAGGCGCCGCCGTCGCGCCAGGCGCCGCCGAAGTGCTCGTAGTACCAGTGCCGCAGCCGGCCGCCGGTGGTGACGTGCAGCGACTCCATGTTCCGGTTGTACGTGGTCCCCGTGAAGGCGGGCTGGCCCGAGGCGTCGGAGGCGAAGTCCTGGGCGCGGGTCCACGCGAAGGGGGCGTCGCCCGCGCGCCACCAGTGCCGCAGCGAGCGCCCGCCGCCCGCGCCGTCCGCGCCGTCCCCGCTGAGCGCCGCCAACTCGAAGTTGCGGTGGGCACGGCCGTTGCCGCTCTCGTAGACGTTGCCGGTGTGCAGGCGGCGCTTGCTCCACGGGTCGATGTTGGTGCCCTGCAGCCCGCACTTCGCCCAGTCGTCGATCCGCACCTCGCCGTACGCGATCCGGCCGTGGCCGCCCACGTGGTAGCCGGTCCCCCAGGAGTTCTTGAACAGCCAGCAGCCGGCCGCGTCGTCGTAGCCGGTGATCAGGACGCAGTGACCGCCCGCCAGGCGGTCGCTGGTGCGGTGGTAGACGCCGGAGCCCAGGCCGAAGAAGTCCTCGTACACGTCGAAGCAGGCGGTCAGCGGGCCCACCGTGTCCAGCCACACCTTCTGCTGCTCCACGTCGCCGAGGCGGACGTGCCCGGTGATGCGGACGGTCCGCCCGGAGCGGTCCCAGCTCGGGGTGTACTCCGACCGCCAGGCCTCCCGGCGGTCGACGGGGGTACCGGGCGGCGGCGGCGAGTACGGCCAGCAGCCCGGGTCCGCGAGTCCGCCGTTGGTCCGGATCCAGTCGAGGGCGTCCTCGGGGCTGCCCGTCTGTCCGCAGGTCGCCTTCAGCCCGTCGTGCACGTCCCCCTCGGAGCGCTCGGCCCATACGTGGTGCTCGATGCGGGCCATCGACTCCACCAGGCCGGCCGCCCCGAACGCCCAGCAGGAGCTGCACGGGTTCTGGTCCTTCACCTTGGTCAGCCAGGGCCAGCCCCACCGGCTGCGCCAGTCCAGGGCGGACGGCCGGGCGGGGGCCGCGGTGGCGGTGGCGATGCCGGTGCCCGTGCCCGTGCCCGTCCGCGTGACCGTGTCCATCCCCATCCCCATACCCGTCACCGCCCCCGTGCCCGTCCCCGGGAGCAGCCCGTGCGCCGCCCTGCGCCGGTTGAGGTGCGGATTGCCGCTGTCGTGGCCTACGAGGCCGCGCAGATCCACCGGCGGCGCCGCCCCGGCGGGGGTGAGCCCGGCAGCCACCGCGGTGGCCGCACCCAGTCCCAGGGCTGCCCTCGGTACGGGATCCCCGTCGGCGAGGTGCTCGCTCACGGACCACCGCGCCCCGCGCACCGCGAGCACGGCCCGCAGCTCCCCCGCCGTCTGGACATGCCCCTCCGACTGCTCCGGCATTCCGGCCCCCCAACGCACCTACGGATCCGAGCCCCGGGAGCGTCCACCTGTGCGGAGGGCGCGTCAAGGGGGTCCGTACGGTCGCGCGGCGGCACGCGGGGGCGCTGGCCGCTCGGCGAACGGGCCCCGCGGGCGGAGGCGTTCCGCTGCTCGGGGAGCGCCGGGCCGGGGACGCGGCCGCCACTCGCCCGCGAGTGCCAGGGCGGAGGCGCAGCGGTCAGCCGGTGACGTACTGCTCGGAGTATTCCGCGGTGGGGGCGATGGGCGTGATGACGTCGATCAGGACACCGTTGGGATCAGCCACGATGAAGTGCCTTTGCCCGAAGTCCTCGCTGCGCAGTTCAAGGACGGGGTGCAGCCCTTCGATGGTGACGAGCCGTTCCCATTCCGCGTCCACGTCCTCCACTTCGAAGTTGAGCAGCAGGCCCTGTGCGGGGACCCGGTGGCCCTTCGGAATCGTCGGGTGGGTGTGGTCGAGGAGAGCGAGCTCGTACGCGGGATCTCCCGGCCGGCGCAGGCTGACGTACCAGTCGGCCTCGAACGTCGTCTCGAATTCCAGCAGCCGGGTGTAGAAGTCGCGGGACTCCCGCAGCTTCGCGGTGCCGATCACGGGATAGAAGCCGGTCAGCTTCATACCTGAACCCCTTTCACATACCATCAGTATGCGAGTGACGTTATTCGCATACCATCGGTATGTCAATGAGGAGTGCGATGCAGCAGCACGGCATCCGGGCGCAGCAGCGGGAGCAGACCAGGCAGGCGCTGCTGCGAGAGGGCAGGCGTCTGTTCTCAGGCAGCGGCTACGGCGCTGTGGGCCTGGCGGAGATCGTCCAGGCGGCCGGGGTGACCAAGGGTGCGCTCTATCACCACTTCACAGGCAAGGCGGACCTCTTCCGCGCCGTCCTGGAGGAGTTGCAGCAGGAAGTGGGCCGGCGTGTGGCCGCGGCCGCCGACGCCCACGACGATCCCTGGGCTCAACTGACCGCCGGATGCCAGGAGTTTCTCGCCGCGACCACCGATCCGGATATCCAACGGGTCATGCTTGTCGACGGGCCTGCCGTGCTGGGATGGAGTCAATGGCGGGCGATGGACGAGGCCGCCTCGGCCCGCCACCTCGCCGACGCGTTGTCCTTCCTCATCGACGCAGGGATCATCGCCTCGCAGCCGGTCGCACCGCTGGTCCACCTACTGTCGGGGGCGATGAACGAGGCGGCCCTCTGGCTGGCATCCTCCTCCGACCCCGAAGACCTGGACCACACCAAAGCCGCACTGGGGCAACTGCTTCAGGCACTGCGCACCTGCTGACCGGGTGGCCACATCGCAGGGTCGTACCCCTGAGCTACGGCATCAAGCGGCTGCGTCAGCGCCCGGCGGGGCGCTGCCGCTCTGGGGCGGGCAGCGCCGGGGCCGGGGGTGCGGCGGTCGCTACTGGACGGGCAGCGGGACCGGGAGCGGCGGGGCCGGGACCGGGAGCGGGGGCAGGCCCGGGAGGCCGAGTCCTGTGAGCAGGGCGACGAGGGCTGCGACCAGGTCGGTCACCACGTCCGTGGCCTTGGCCTTGGCGTCGGTGGAGCAGCCGCAGGGGCCGGCGGCCTTGGTGAGGCCGTCGACGGAGCCCTTGAGCTTGTCGATGGCACCGGTGGCCAGGTCGAGCGGGCCGGCGGCGGGCTTGGCCTTGTGGGCGGAGACGGGGAGCGCCACGGGCAGCTTCGGAGCCTCCACGGGGACGGCGGGGGCCGCCACCGGGAGCTTCGGGGCCTCGACCGGGAGCTTCGGCGGGTCCACCGGGAGCTTCGGGGCCTCGACCGGGAGCTTCGGCGGGTCCACCGGGAGCTTCGGGGCCTCGACCGGGAGCTTCGGCGGGTCCACCGGGAGGTTCGGGGCGTCCACCGGCGGGAGCGGTACCGGTAGGGCCGGGGCGGCGGGCAGGCTCTTCTTCAGGTCCTCGATCGCGGCGGCGATCTTCTCCTTGAAGGCGGCCAGGTCCGCCTCCGGGATCTTGCCGTCGGGGGACTTCAGGACGGCCGCCAGCAGATCGGTGATGGGCTTGAGCAGCCCGCCGACCCCACCCAGCGACTGCACCTGCGCGAGCAGGGCCTCCGTACCGGGGACGGCCTTCCCGGCCGGCGCGGCCGCCACGAACGCGGCGGCGGCCTGCGGCTTCGCGGACGACTCCGCCGCCGCCGACGCCAGACCGGGGGACGCGGTCAGGAGGGTCAGGCAGAGGGCGGCGGGGACGGTGTAACGCGTGATGCGGTGCAACGTATCTCTCCTGTCGAGGAGCCCCGACATGGGACGTGCCGGGGCGTGACGTGACGTGGGACGCGACATGGGACGTGTCCCAGCCCACTCACCGACACCCCGTCAGCCCCCGCAACCCGAGCCCCCGCACCGCCCACGCGGACACGCCGCGCAACCGGCCTACGTACGCCCTTGACCTGCGTCTACGCCGTCACCCTCGGGCGATGCCCCGTCAGGCGGGTCCCTCCCACCGGATCTCGCCGTCCTGAACCCGGTCCGTGGCGGCGAGCCCGACCCGCGCGGCGACGGCCGCGGACGCGGTGTGGTCGGGGTGGACGTGCGCGATGACGGTGCGCACGCCGGCCTGCGTCCCGAGCCACTCGACCATCGCCCGGGTCGCCTCGACGGCGATGCCGCGGCGCTGCCAGGCCGTACCCACGACCCAGGCGATCTCGGCACCCTCCCCGGACACGGTCGCCTGGACCGTGCCGGTCAGGCGGTCCTCGGCGTCGAGCCGGACCACCCAGTTGCACCAGGTGACGGCGGGGTCCGGCGAACCGGCGACCAGTCGCGCGTAGCGCGCACGCAGGGCCGTCTCGGTAAGCGGCTCGCCGCCGATGAAGGCGTGCAGCTCCGGGTCGCCCAGTACGACGGCCATCTCCTCGGCGTGCGAGACCTCCAGGGGCAGCAGGGTCAGCCGCCCGGCCCGGATGGTCACCCCGCCTGCGCCGCCGCGAAGTCAGCCCACGCGGTTGCACCGACCCGGATGACCGGCCCGTCCCCCTGCTTGCTGTCCCGGACGGCGACTGTGCCGACGATGTTGGTGGCCACCTCCACGCACTCCGTGTTGGCTTGGTCGCTGCTGTAACTGGACTTCACGAACTCGTACTCGTTCACGGCTTACATACCTTTGCTGATGGCATCGATCAGGCTCGTGGAGTCGTGCGGCGCAAGACTCAGCTGTGACACCCGCGCGAACGCCCGGCCGTACGCCTCGTTGGCCTCCGCCCCTTCTGCCCACAGGGTAGAGCCGATGGTCTCGGCGTAGCCGACGTCCAGCGCCCCTGGATCCGCGAACGAAACGATGTTGAATGAGCCGTCGACGCCGTGGTGTCTCCCTGCCCGGAAGGGCAGCACCTGCACGTGGACATGGGGCAGCTTCGCCATCTGCACCAGATGGTCGAGCTGAGCGCGCATCACTTCGATGCTGCCGACCTGGTGGCGCAGAGCGGCTTCCCACAGCACCGCGTGGAACTCCAGTGGCGATTCGCCCCGCAACCGCGCCTGCCGCTTGATCCGTGAGGTCACCAGGGCCTCGATCTCGTCAGGGTGCGACCAGTTGGACGTAACCCCCAACGCCCGTACGTATTCGGGGGTCTGAAGCAGCCCGGGGACCAGGGCAGGATGCCAGGTGCGGATACGCGTGGCGATCTCCTCCATGGCGATGTACTCGCCCAGGCCGCCCACGATGGGCATGTGCTGCCACCAGCCCTTGGCCTTGCGCCGCTCACGGTCCAGCTTGGCCAGTGACAGCAGGCTGCGAACTATGGCCTCGTCCGTCACTCCGTAGAGCTTGCACAGGGCGACGATGTCCGGGTCCCGGAACGGAACCCAGCCCCGCTCCATCTTGGCGACCTTGGCCGCCGTGGCACTCAGCACCTGCGCCGCCTGCGGCTGGGTCAGGCCGGCAGCATCACGCAAGCGCAGCAGTTCCCCACCCAAACGACGCGCCAGCACCGTGGATACCCGGTTGTCCATGGGCACTTGATCCACCTCCTCGTACCTGGGGCAGTCTTCCCCGCCCGGCCCGAACCGCACAACTACTCCTTGGGGATAGATTTCCCCGTTTTAGCTTGCACCCCTGGCATGACCCGCCCTACGGTCAGTAACGAACTACTCACCGCACAGAGTCAGTTGGCGGAAGCGCACCGGGCTGTCCACGAGACGGCACCGGCATGCCACCGCCCGTACCGGAGGTGCACGGCCATGAACGGACTCACGCGTCACGACGTACGGAACTACCCGCCCCGCCAGGACTCCGTACCCACCGCCCGCCGGCACACCGCGTGGCTCGCCGTGGCGTGGGGGCGGCCCGAGCTCGCGGCGGACGCGGCGCTGCTGACCAGCGAGCTGGCCACGAACGCGCTGCTGCACGGCTCCGTCCGGGACCGGTACTTCCGGGTCGAGGTCCGCCTCACCGGAGCAGCGCTCCGCATCGAGGTCACCGATCCGAAAGGAGAGCGCCGCCCCGAACCGCGAGCGGCGGCCGATGACGACCAGTTCGGGCGTGGGCTGCACATCGTGGACGCGCTCGCACAGCGCTGGGGCGCCTCCGACCGGCTCGTCGGCAAGACCGTGTGGGCCGAGCTCCCCCGGAACGGCCCCCGTTAGGCCGGCCCGAATGGATGGGCCCGCGTGCCGGCCGCAGCGCTCGACAAGTGGCTGCGACCAGCACGCGCGAACCGACCTCAGACCAGTTCCGCCGCCAGCAATGCGGCGGTCTTGGCCACCAGCGGGTGATCGGCCGGTGCGTCTTCCTCGTGCTTGGTCGTCAGGACGGCCATCACGATCGGTGGGCCATCCGGCGGCCAGGTGATGCCCGCGTCGTTGTTGCCCCCGTACTTCCCGCCGCCGGTCTTGTCGGCGAGGATCCAGCCGGCGGGGAGGCCGGCGCGGAATCTGTCGCCGCTGGTCGTGTTGGCAAGCATCCAGCCGGTGAGCCGTTCCCGGTCCTGGGGTGTAAGCGCGTCACCGAGCGTGAGGCGCGCGTAGGTCCGGCCGATGGCGCGGGGAGTGGTGGTGTCGGTCACGCGCCAGGGTTCTGCCGAGTTGAGTTCGGGCTCCCATCGATCGAGTCGGGTGCTGCCGTCCCCGATCGAGCGGCAGAATTGGGTGATGGCGGTCGGTCCCCCCAGCTCGCGGAGCAGCAGGTTTCCCGCGGTGTTGTCGCTGTAGCAGATGGCCGCGTCGCACAATTGGGCTACGGTCATGCCGTTTTCGAGGTTCTCGGCCGTGTCAGTGCGGGGGGAGTAGCCCGACTTCTCTACGTACTCCGCGCTGTACCGGATGCGCTTGGCCAGGAACTCGCCGTCGTGGTCGAGGTCGCGCAGCACGGCCGCGGCCGCGACGGTCTTGAACAGTGAGCACATCGGGAAGCGTTCGTCTGCGCGGTACGCCACCATCCTGCCCGTGGCCATGTTGCGGGCGAACACGCCCAGGCGGGCGGAGTGCTGCTGCTCGAGCTCCCTCAGCCGAGCGGTGATGGCGCCCCCGGCGGGTAAGGCATGTGCCGTTCCACCGAGGGGCAGGGCGGCGGAGAGTGCCGCGCCGGCGCCGAGACCGAGTGCGGTGCGGCGGGACGGGCTTGGTCCTGTGGTGCGCAAGGCGTTCCCCTTCTGAGGCGGTCATGACGTACGTCAACACACCGTGCAGCCGGGCTGGATTCGCTACGGATGCGACACCTGGTGCGCGGAGCCCGTCTGCATGGGTTCCTGCCACCCTCCCCCGCCTCGTACGCGCATACATGAGTACCCATACTCAGAGCCAACCGTTCGAAGGGGGACCACATGACGCGGCAAGGGACCATCGCGACAGAGCTCATGGACGGCACGGCCGCGGTGAAGGCCGGAGACGAGTTCCGGCTGGTCTACGCCGAGGCGTTCGCGGAGGCTCCGTACCACGAGACCGACGAGGAGATCTCCGCGGCCTTCCGCCGCTTCCCCGACCAGACGCGCAGGCCCGCCTTCCGCGCGGCCCTGGCCCGTACCCCGCATGGCGAGCCGGCCGGCATGGCCTACGGCTGGATGCTCGCGCCCGACGCCGTGTGGTGGGACGAACTCACCGAGCCCGTGTCCGCCGCCATGCGGCGGGAGGACGGCCGCCGCACCTTCGGGCTCATCGAACTCGCCGTGCGCGGGCCGTGGCGCGGACAGGGTGTCGCGCGGCGGCTGCACGCGGCACTGCTCGAAGGCATCCCGGCCGAGCGGGTGCTGCTGAAGGTCCACCAAGAGGCCGCGGCGGCCTCGGCCGCCTACCGGGCGTGGGGGTACCGCAAGATCGGCGAGGCCCGGCCCCCGGGCGAGGCCGCGGGCGCAGGCGCGGGGGCAGGCGCGGGCGCGGGCGGGAACGCGGGCGCGGGCGGGAACGCGTACCTCCGTGACGTGATGCTGCTCGATCTGCGGCGCTGAAGGCGGGACGGTCCTCAGCGTCGCGGGAGGCGGGCGAGGGTGACCACGCGCAGCAGCCACTCCACCGGGCCGTACCGGTGCCGGGTCATCAGGTGCTTGCTGAGGGCCAGTTGGGCCCCGTACAGGACGAGCGCGCCGAGTACGACAGCGGCCGTGCCGACGCGGTCGTAGAGGGCGAGGCCGTAGGCGGTGAAGACGAGGGCCATGGCGAGGGACTGGCTCAGGTAGTTCGTCAGGGCCATCCGGCCGGCGGGGGCGAGGAGCCGTGCCGTGCGCCCGCCCCGGGCCGTCTTCATGAAGAGGAGCATCCCGCAGACGTACGCGGCGGTGAGCGCGGGAGCCGTGACCGTGCCCACGACCGAACCGAGGAGGCTCCACCGGGAACCGAATGCGCCGCCGGCGGCCAGGGCCATGAAGAGGCTGCCGGGCAGGCCCACGGCGACGCCGAGCACGCAGATGCGGCGCATCCGGGCCGCGTACCGTCCCGTGTCGGCGAGGAGGCGGCGCTTGCCGCAGTACAGGCCGGTCAGGAAGGCGGCCAGGATGAAGCCGCCCATCAGCAGCAGGGCGGGGAGCCAGTCGGGCAGCTGGCCGAGGTTGGCCCGTACGACGGACGCCGGATCACCGCGGTAGCCGGCGATCAGTGCGGCGGACTCCTCGGGGAGGGAGTTCAGTTCGGCCGCCTCGGTGTCCGACAGGAAGAGGGATCCCAGGCCCAGGAGGAGCAGGAGGGTGCTCGCGCAGCCGTAGACGATCCAGGCCGCGCGCAGGGCCGTCCCGGGCGAGCAGTTCCGTGCGGCGATCAGGACCAGGCCGAACAGGGCGTAGGTCATGAGGATGTCGCCGCTGTACAGCAGTACGGCGTGCAGGAGGCCCAGGACGAGCAGGCCGAGCGAGCGGCGCAGCATCCGGGGGACGGGGCTCGCGCCGTCGCGTGCGGCGGAGTCCTGCTGGAGGGTGAAGCTGTAGCCGAAGAGGAACGAGAACATCAGGTAGAACTTGCCGACCAGCAGGGTCTGCACGCCCCCCTCGACGGCCTTGTCGAGCGTCGTCGCATCCGGGTCGAGGGCGCCGGCGAGGACGTACGGGCTCGCCATCATCGTCGCGTTGACCAGCAGGATGCCCAGGAGCGCGAAACCGCGCAGGGCGTCGACCTCCGGTATGCGTGCGGGCCGGTCCGTTCGTTCGTGCGTAGCAGCAGCCGTAGCGGGCACCGCTTCCCCCAAGTGGTCGTGGGTGTGTCAGGCCCCCTGCCCCGGCTGCCGGACGGCGGCCGCCGCCTTGGTCTTGGCCGGGGTCGTTCGGTCGTCCGGGTGGTCCGGGCGGGGCGTGGAGCTCTTCGCTTCCGTGACGACCGTAGCCCGGTGGCGGGTCAGGGCCACGCCCAGGAGGACGACGGCCATGCCGGCGAGCACGCGCGGGCCGATCTCCTCACCGAGTACGAGCGATCCCAGTGCCACCGATACCACCGGCAGGAGGTAGCCGACGGTGGCGGCGTTCGTCGCGCCCTCGTCGGCGATGATCCGGTAGGTGAGGTAGAAGGTGACGCCGGTGACGAAGACGCCGAGGACCACGACGGCCAGCAGGGGCACCGCCTGGAACCGGACCGCGGTCAGGCCCCCGACGGGCAGGGCCAGGGTCGTGAGCCCGGTGGCCGCCAGGAGTTGGGCGGTGGCGAGCGACAGGGTGGGCACGCCCTTGCCGACGAGGTGGCGGCCCATGTAGGTGAAAGCGAAGGCGTAGCTCGCGGCGGCCCCCAGGATGGCGAGGGCTCCCCAGCCCACGTGCCCCGACCGCTGCCACGGGGCGAAGATCAGCGCGGTTCCGGCGAGCCCGACCAGCAGACCGGCCACCCGGATCGCGTGCGGGCGGCCCTCGGCGCGGGTGGCGAGCCCGATCAGGAGCGACCACAGCGGGGTCGTCGCGTTCAGCACGCCCGCGAGGCCCGAGTCCACGCTCTGCTGGCCGATGCCGAAGAGGGCGAACGGCAGCGCGTTGCAGAAGAACGCCGCCACGAGGACGTGGCCCCACATCGCCCGGCCCCCGGGCAGCCGTTGACGCGCGACGCGGCACGCCGCCCCGAGGACGAGGGCGCCGAGCGCGCACCGGATCAGTGTGACCTGGACCGGGGTGAGCCCCTCCAGGGCCAGGTCGATCCACAAGAACGTCGAGCCCCACAGGAGGGCGAGCACACCGACGCGTACGGCACCGATCACGGTTCTTCTCCTCGGGTATCGGGCCGCGGGCCGCGGTGCGCGGGGTCGCGGTCTCCTCCTCCCACGGTGCGGGACCCGATACGACAGGACAAGCAAAGGACTGCGCACCAACCGTTAACGTGTACTACATGCTCGATGTGCGAAGGATGCAGGTCCTGCGGGCGGTCGTCACCAGCGGCTCGGTGACCGCCGCGGCGGCCCACCTGGGGTACACCCCCTCCGCGGTCAGCCAGCAGGTGGCGGCCCTGGAACGGCAGGCCGGCATCCCCCTGCTCGAACGGGTCGGGCGGGGCGTCCGGCCGACGGCGGCCGGCCGGCTGCTCGCCGAGCACGCGGCCGTCATCAGCCGCAACGTCGCCGAGGCGGAGACCGCGCTGGCCGACCTCAGGGCCGGCCGCACCGGACGACTCGCCGTCCGCTACTTCGCCACGGCGGGCGCGGCCCTGGTGGCCCCCGCCCTGGCGGGACTGCGCCGCGCCCACCCGGGCGTGCGGATCGACCTGCGGATGACCGACCCCGAGGACCCGCTGCTGGAGGTGGAGCAGGGCCGCGCGGACCTCGCCCTGGTCATCGCGCCCCGGACGCGGCCGCGCGAGGACGTGGAGCTGGTCCACCTGCTCGACGACGCGTACGACGCTGTGCTCCCGGCCGGGCACCGGCTCGCGTCCCGGGAGACGATCGCCCTCGTGGAACTCGCGGACGAGCAGTGGGTCGGCAGCGAGCCGCCCGGCCCCTGCCTGGAGCCGGTCCTCGAAGCCTGTGCGGCGGCGGGCTTCAGCCCGGACTTCGTGGTGCAGAGCGAGGACTACCCGACGGCACAGGGATTCGTCGCGGCCGGCCTCGGCATCGGCCTGATGCCGCGCATGGGCCTGGGCCCCAGGTCCGGACCCGGGACGGCGGCCGTGACGGGCGCTCGCCATCCGGGGGTCGTCGTACGCCCGGTCCGCGATCCGCGCCCGGTCCGGGCGGTCTACGCGGCGGTCCGCAAGGTGTCCCTGGGCCGGCCGCCCGTACGCGCCCTGCTGGAAGCGCTCCGGCAGGGCGCGGCGCCGACGGGGGCGGCTTCGGCCTGAGGCCCCTTCGGCCGCGGGCGCCTACGGCCGCGGGCCCCCTTCGGCCGCGGGCGCCTACGGCCAGGCCTCGCCCACCGGAAGGGCGTGAGACGGGGCTGGTGACCCGAACCGTCAGTGCTACTTGCCGTTCTCCAGGTCGGCGATGAGGAGCGGCAGGCACTCCGAGGACGTATTGGTGCCGGCGAACACCACGGCCTTGATCCCCTCACCCAGGTCTGCTGCCCCCCGCACCTCCCAGTCACCCTTGGTCACGATCTTCGTGTCCACGTAGCCCTTGCGGGAACTCTTGCCCTCGGTCCAGCCGGCCTCGACCAGGCCGGCGATCGTGTCCGCGAACGACTTCTTCGGATCGGCGGACTTGCCGGGGTCGTTCACCACCCAGTCGACCTTGCACTCCTTGACCTCGGGCCCCACCATGTCGATCGACAGGTCCTTGGTGAACCCGGCCGCGGTCGCGGCCGCGTCGATCTCCTTCGCGACCGTGGCCGCTTCCACCTTCACACCGTCCTCACCGGCGCACCCCGCCCCAAGCAGCACGACACCGGCGGCCATGGCCACCCACTTGACCTTGCGCACAGTCCCCCCAAACGTCACACACGAAGGCCTCTTGCCTCCATCGAACAGGTGCGCAGTCTTGCACCGTGCGGGGGCCGCAGGGAGATCGGCCCGGTCCGCGGGAAACCGGCCACGGGCCCATGCCCGGCCCAACTACCGTTCCGTTCATGACTCCTGTGCTGAACGACACCGTGCGCGAGCTCCTCGACGCCCCCCACCCGGCGGTGCTCACCACCCTCAACCCCGATGGCAGCCCGCAGAGTTCGGTGGTGTGGGTGACGCGCGACGGGGACGAGATCCTGATCTCCACCGAACGCGGCCGCCGCAAGGAGCGCAACATCGTCCGGGACGCCCGGATCGGCCTCACCGTCTTCGACCTGGCCAACCCGTTCCTCTACGCCGAGATCCGCGGCACCGCCACCGTCACCGAGGACACCGGCCGGGCCGTCGCCGTCCGCATCGCGGAGGAGTACCAGGGTCCGGGCGCGGGCGCGGAGTACGCGAACGCCCCGGCCGAGAACGTACGGGTCGTCGTACGCCTCACCCCGGCCAAGGTGCTCGGCAACGCGGCCCACTGACCCCTTCCTACGGGAGCCCCGGCCGCACGGCCGTCCAGGCGTCGACCGCCGCCGCCAGGGGGTCGGTCTCCGCGAGGTACGGCCGGGCCGGCTCCGTGCAGGGGATCAGGTTCTTGATGCGGCGCAGCCGGACGATGTCGGGGCGCGGCAGGTCCCGCCAGACCCGGGCCTGCGCCGCCGCCTGGTCCGGGGTCAGCTCGAAGCGGGCCAGCACGTCCCGGCACAGGGCGACGGGGTCACGGTCCGGGTCCCCGTCCCCGCCGGGGCCGAAGCGCTGGAGCAAGTAGCGTCGTACGTACGGCTGTTCCTCCGGGCGGCCCAGCCGGTCGAGCGCGGTGAGCGCGACCCGGGCCCAGCGCAGCCGGACCTCTTCGGGCAGCCGCTCGTCCTGCATCGAGAACGTGGCCTGCCACCGCAGGTGCTCCGGATGCGGCTCCTCCAGCAGCGGCGGACCGGTGGCCAGCCAGTCCTCCAGCTCGGCCAGCGCGTGCCCGTCCGGCGGTACGTACGTCAGCACCTGCCCGCGGGCGAGCAGCGCGACCACGGGCCCGGTGAGGTGCACCCTCGCCACGTGCCCCGCGTCGAAGGACCCGACCGTGCGCCCGTACCGCTCGATCCCCCGCAGCCTGGTCCGCAGCCCGCCGGCCGCGAACACCTGCCCGGACCGCGCCACCCCGCCGATGCACCGCACCACGCACACGCCGCCCGTGACATCGGCGGCCTCGACGGCGCACACCTGCAACTCCGCGATGGACACGCTGCCCCACCCCCCTCCCTGGGCCGGGAGGCTACCGGGCCGAAGCCCGGTTCACCCGGTGTTCGCCCCCGGCGGCCGGGGCGGCGGGCCGGCGCGTCCCGGGCCGGCCGGGAGCGGCCCGGAGTCCGTACAGGGCCAGGCCGATGGCCGGCAGGAAGACCGCGCCGGCCAGCTCGAAGCCGAAGGCGTAGCCGCCCGTCACGGCCGCCGGATCACCGAGGGCCAGCAGCGAGGCGGTACGGGCGTCGGCCGCGGAGGTGAGCAGGGCGAGGCTGACGGTGGGCCCGGCCAGGATGGCCGTGTTCACGACGGCTCCGGCGAGCGCGGACCGCTCCTCCGGGACCCCGGCGACGGTCCCCACGACCGCGGCGGACATGACGGTGCCGATGCCCCCCGACAGGACGACCAGACCCAGCAGCACCGTCGGCGTCGACCCCGTGCGCAGTCCCGCGCTCCCGATGAGGAAGAGGCCGGAGGCGATGACGGCCAGTCCCGCCACCGCCACCGTCCGGACGCCGTGGCGGGCGACGACCCGGCCCGCGAAGAAGGCGACGCCGAGGAGCGTCGCGCTGTACGGGACGAAGGCCAGCGCGTTCTGCAGCGCCGAGTATCCGCGTACCTGCTGGAAGTAGAGGGCCAGCAGGAAGGCGGTGCTCGCGCCGATGGCCGGGCCGAGCAGCGCGCAGAGAAGCGCGGTCACGCGGTACCGCGAGGCGAGGAAGGACAGCGGCAGCAGGGGGGCACGGACGCGCTGCTGGGCGATCACGAAGGCGGTGAGGAGTACGGCGCCCAGGGCCAGGGGCGCGAGGACCTGCGCCGAGGCCCAGCCCCGCGGCCCGACCATGACGAGGCCGTAGCCGAACGTGGAGAGGCCGAGGGTGGCGAGTACGGCGCCGAGGAAGTCCACGGGCACCCGTACGGGCGCGGGACCGGCCGGCAGCACCCGGGGGGTGAGCGCGAGCACGGCCACGGCCGCCGCCGCGAACAGTCCGAAGGTCCACCGCCACGACAGCCAGGTCACGAGCGCCCCGCTGAGGATGATGCCGAGGGCGGCGCCCAGGCTGGACAGCAGGCCCCAGACGGCCAGCGCCGCGGCCCGGGCCCTGCCCTCGGGGAAGACTCCGCGCAGCAGCGCCATGGCGGGGGGCGCGGCGAGCGCGGCCCCGCAGCCCTGTACGAAGCGGGCGGCGAGCAGCACCCAGGGGGCGGGGGCCAGCGCCGCGGCGAGGGACGCCGCGCCGAACAGGGCGGTGCCCAGGGTGAACAGGCGGCGCCGTCCGATCCGGTCGGTGAGCCTTCCGCCGAGCAGCAGCAGCCCGCTGAAGGCCAGACCGTAGAAGGCGCTGACGAGGATGAGGTCGCCACGGCTCAGGACGAGTTCGCGCTGCATGGCCGGTCCGGAGGCGAAGGCGACCGAGACCGACGCGTTGAGCAGGAGCTGCACCGCGGCGAGGGTCGCGAAGGGCACCCGCGTGCCGGGCCTGCCAGGCGCGCCGGGCGTGCCGGGTGGCCCCTGATGCGAGTCGTCCATGCCGCGCAGTCTGGCAGCGGCCCCCGTGTGCCGCCGGGGGCCGGGCGGCAGTCCGTCAGGTCCCCGGACGGCCCGCCCACGGCGCCTGCGGGGCTACGGAGCCTGCGGGGCCTGCGGGGCCTGCGGGGCACACGGCGCCTACGGCAGGAGCACCACTCGGCTGCCGTGCAGTTCTCCGTCCTCGATGCGCCGGTGGGTGCGGGCCCCCTCCGCCAGGGAGGCCCGCTCGACGGAGCGGGCGCGCAGCCGGCCGCTCGCCAGCAGCCGGTTGATCGACCCGGCGGCTTCGGCGAGTTCCGCCGTGGTGGCGTGGGAGATGACGAAGCCGACGACCGAGCCGTCCTTCATGTAGAGCGCTCCGGCGGGCAGGACCGGCTGGGAGCGGGCGCCGGCGAGGAGCACGATGCGGCCCCGGTGGGCGAGTACGTCGACGGCGCCGGTCAGGTCGTTCGTGCCGGAGGTGTCCACATGGACGTCGACCCCCCGAGGGCTGATCTCGCGGATGCGGTGCGCCAGTTCGGGGTCCCGGTAGTCGAGGACCGCCGTCGCGCCGAGGAGGCGGCAGTGTTCGGCGTCGCGTGCGGAGGCGGTGGCGATGACCCGGGCGCCCGCCTCGACGGCCATGACGATGAGGGCGCTGCCCACGTTCCCGGCGGCTCCGGCGATCAGTACGGTCTCGCCGGCCCGGACCCGGCCGTGCGTGAACAAGGCGAGGTAGGCGGTACCGGCGGGGTGCACCAGCGCGACCGCTTCCGCCGGGTCCACGCCGGCGGGCAGGTGGTAGAGGCGGTCGGCCGGAACCGCGGCCCGTTCGGCGGCGGCGCCCTGGCGGCCGCCGTGGCCGAGGCTGTTGGACCAGACCCGGTCGCCGACTGCGAAGCCCGGGGCTCCGGGACCGGCCGATACGACCGTCCCGACGAGGTCGCGGCCGATGACGAACGGGAACTCGACCGGGGTGCGGAAGAGGCCCGACCGCACGAAGGTGTCGACCGGGTTGACGGATACCGCTTCGACCTCGACCAGAACATCCGTCGGGCCCGGGGCGGGAGGGGCGATCTCGCCGTAGCGGATGTTCTCGGCGGGACCGAGTTCTTCGATGAAGGCTGCACGCATGACCCGATCCTCCCAAGCGGCCCCGCCCTGCGCGCAGGGCCCGGAGGAGGCTTCGTCAACTCCCACCGGGGAGAGGGCCGGACACGAAAAGACCGAAGGGCCGCGCGGGGGAACGAGCGGCCCTTCGGGGGTGGGGGGAGATCGGGGGATCAGGGGATCAGGGGATCAGCGGATCAGACGGACGCGGAGACCCGCGTCTCGCGGATCTTCGCGGCGAGCGCGTCGAGCAGCTGGCGGAGCAGGTCGATGGTGGTCTCGTCGGTGAGGTTGCCGGACGCGTCGAAGCGCTCGTGGGCCCTGAAGATCTGGAGCTCCGGCTTGCCGACGACCTTGGAGTCCGTCCACAGGAACGACTGGCGCAGCGCGAGCTGGGCGCGGACCGTGCCGAAGTTGGTCGGCGCGGCGCCCGCGATCGCGATCGGCTTGGCGGCCAGCGAGGAGACCGGCGAGGTGGCCGTCGGGCGGCTCGCCCAGTCCAGCGCGTTCTTCAGGACGCCGGGGACGCCGTAGTTGTACTCGGGGGTGGCGATGAACAGGCCGTCCGCCTCGGTGATGCGGCGGCGCAGGTCGGTCGCCGGGGCCGGCGGGGTGTCGTTGTCGAGGTCCGTATCGTACGGAGGGATGTCGCGCAGGCCCTCGTAGATCTCGATGGACAGGCCACTGGGGGCGAACTTCTGCGCGGCGCGCACCAGGGCGCTGTTGAGCGAGGCGGCACGCAGGCTGCCGGAAATGGCCAGAATCTTGAGATCGGGCATGAACTTCTCTTCCGTGAAGGTGACATGTGCGGTGAACGCCGTGCCCGGCAGGCCCGTGCGCAGAGGTCGGGGGGATGAGCGGGAGTCTGGCCGCACGCGCGGGTGGGCTTCAACCACGCGCCTGCGGATCTGTCAGCTGTCCGGGATGCGGGACCGGAGGACCTTGCGAGAGAACTGAACTGAACTGTATAGTTCAGGAAACTCGGGAGGGACGGCCCAGCGACGTCCGACCACCAAGAGAGAAGGCACCATGACCACGCCCGGTTCCGCAACCGACACCGACACCGACGCCAACACCGACACCGCGAGCCGTTCGGTGGTCGACGTGCTCCAGCCGGTCCGCGCCCTGGAGGGCGAGGGCTTTCCGGTTCGCCGCGCCATCCCCACACCGCGCATCCCGCAGCTGGACCCCTTCCTGACGGTCGACCAGGTCGGCCCGGTGGCCCTCGGACCGGGCGAGCCCAGGGGCGGCGACCCCGAGCACCCGCACCGCGGCTTCGAGAGCATCACCTACGTCCTGGACGGAGACATCGAGTACGCGGACTCGACCGGCGGCCGCGGCGTCGTGCGTGCCGGTGGCGTGCGGTGGCTCACGGCCGGCGCGGGCGTACTGGACACGGCGCGGCCGACCGCGCCCTTCCGCTCCGCCGGCGGCCTCCAGCACCACCTGCAGATCTGGATCAACCTGCCCGCCGGCCTCAGAGGACTCCGCCCCCGCACCCGTAACCACGGCGCCGAGAAGATCCCGGTGGTCCGCAGGCTCGACGGCTCGTGGTTCAAGGTCATCGCGGGCACGGCGTTCGGCGCGACCGGACCCTTCCGGACCCCGGTACCGGTCACCGTCGTCCACGCGTCGGTGGCCCCGGGCAGCAGCGCCGCGCTCCCCGCGCCGGCGGGCCGCAACGCCGCCGTGTACGTCCTGTCCGGCAGCGGGAAGGTCGCCTCGCGCGAACTCGCCGACGGGGACCTGGCCGTCCTCGCGCACGACGCGGACAGCGTCCGGGTCGAGGGCGGACCGGTCGGCACCGACCTGCTCTTCCTGTCCGGCGAACCGATCGGCGAACCCGTGGTCCGCAGCGGCCCGTTCGTCATGAACACCCCGCAGGAGATCGACCGGGCCTTCGACGACTACGCGAACGACCGCCTCGGCCGCTACGAGGCCTGACCGGCGCCACGAGGACCGACCGGCGCCGGGCGGCCGGTCCTACCGGTCGGTCCCGTACTGGTTCAGGAACATCTCCACACCGCCCTGCACGAGACGCTCCGCGAGGCCCTCGTCCAGGGCGGTGCCGTATACGCCGTAGACCAGGTGCGGGGACAGCACCAGGCCCGAGAGCTGCAGGACCGCCAGCTCCATGTCCGGGATCCGGAGCAGTCCGCGGTCGTTGAGGCGGCCGAGGGCCGTGGCCAAAGTGGCGTGCTGGCGGCCCGGACCCTCCTCCTGCCAGGTGCTCCCCAGCTCGGGGAACCGGTGGCGCTCCCCCGCGATCACGTTGCGCAGCGCCAGTACGTCGGGGGCGGTCAGGCCCGCGACCCAGGTGCGGCACGCCTCCACCAGGTCCGTGCGGATGTCGTCGGACTCGGCGAGCTTGGCCTGGATCACCGACTGGGCCACCTCCAGCGCCTCGTCGAGCGTCTGCCCGATCACGGCGTTGAACAGGTTCTCCTTGCTGCCGAAGTGGTTGTAGACGGTCACCTTGGAGACCCCCGCCTCCGCGGCCAGCAGGTCTATGCCGGCCCCGAAGCCGTCGCGCAGGAACACCGTGCGCGCCGCGTCCAGGATGGCCTGGCGCTTGCGCGCGGCGCGGGCCCCGGTGGGGACGGCGGGCTGCTCTGCCGTGGTGCGCGCCTTCATGTCGATCCCCTACTCCTCGGCGGTGGGATCCCAGTCTAGGTCCAAGTGAACTGAACCGTTGCGTTCAACTGAACTGAACTGTATGGTTCATTCATCGGAAGGCGCCGGACCGGGCGCCGACCGCGGCAGTCGAAGCAGCCACAGCATTCGACCGGACTTTCCAGGAGGCCACTTCCATGAGCGAGACCCAGACGCCCCTCTTCGGGTCGCGAGCCCAGATCCACGTCCGGGCCACCCCGGCCGAGGTGTACGCGGTCGTCAGCGACCTGGCCCGCAGCGGCGAGTGGAGCCCCGAATGCCTCGGTGGCGAATGGGCCTCCGGCGCCCCCGGCGCGGTCGGCTCGGTCTTCCGAGGCGAGAACCAGCGCAGCGAGGACGTCGTCTCCTGGGCCCCGGTGGTCCGCGGCAAGTGGACCACGTACGCCGAGGTCGTCGAGGCCGAAGCCGGCCGCACCTTCCAGTGGGCCATGCACAACAGCTCCGGCGTGAAGCAGGACAGCCTCTGGGGCTTCTCCATCGAGGCCGAGGGCGCGGGCAGCCTCCTGACGCACCACTTCCGGATGGGCACCGCCACGGAGGGGATCGTCGGCATCACCGCCGAGATGGACGCCGACGCCAAGCAGAAGTTCTTCGCCGAGTGGGGCGAGAAGGTGGCCGGCGACCTCGCCGAGACCCTCGAGCGCGTCAAGCCCGTGATCGAGAAGACCGCCTGAGCCCATCGGGCGACGAGCGGCGAGCGACGAGCGGCCCGAGAGCGGCCGGAGCCCGGCCGGGAAGCGGCCCGAAGCGGCCCGAGAGCGGCCGGGAAGCGGCAGGGACTCGGCCGGGCATCGGCCGGAGATCACCCCGAGACCATCAACTGACCTTGTCTGTAAGTGACTTGAGAACGGCGAGACGATGATTCTGCAGCGCATAGGCAACAAAGGCATCCGGCTCGGGACGCTCTTCGAGCGGGCCGCCAAGAAGCACCCGACGAACGTGGTGATCCTGGACCACGACCTGGACATCGCGCCGGCACTGGGGCGCCGGGCGACCGTGGCCGAAGTCGCCGACCTGATCGACGACTTCGCGTCCCGGCTCTGGGCCGCGAAGGTCCGCCCCGGCCGGCGCGTGGTCGTCTACAAGTCCGACGGCTTCGACATCACCCTGCTGGCCTGCGCCGTGGCCCGCATCGGCGCCGTACCGGTGCTGCTGTCGCCGAAGCTCGACGGCGAGACCGTCGCCGAACTCGTGCGCCGCACCGAGCAGCCGTACCTCCTCACCGACCAGAACAAGCTGGAGACCGAACTGCCCGACTCGGTGTTCGAGGAGGCCGAGCAGGTCCTGCTCACCTCCGGCAGCTACCAGCAGGCGACCGAACTGGCCTCCCTCGCCGGGGTCGAGCGCGTCCCCTCCGTGACCATGCCGCCGGACTACCCGACGCTGATCACCCACACCTCGGGCACCACGGGCACCCCGAAGCTGGCCGTCCACACCGGTCACACCCTGCAGGCGCGCTACCTGCCGCAGGCGATGATCACCAAGCCGCTCATCCGGGGCCGCGAGACCATCGCGATGCACGTCTCCTTCGTCCACTCGCGGCTCATCACCGCGCTGGCCATCTCCCTCTTCCGCGGCTTCCCCATCGTCGTACTCGCCGACGGCGACCCCAAGCGGGCCGCCGACCTCTTCTCCCAGCTCCGCCCCGGCATCCTGGAGGCACACCCCAACTCCTTCATGGAGTGGGAGGAGCTCGCCGACGACCCGCGCGGCCCCCTGGCGAACGTGAAGCTCTTCAGCAGCACCTTCGACGCCATCCACCCGCGGACCGTTCAGCGGCTCCTGGCCGCCACCCGCCGCAAGGCCCCGGTCTTCGGCCAGCTGTACGGGCAGAGCGAGATCGGCCCCGCCGTGGCGCGCTCCTTCTCCAAGCGCCGGGGACTCGACGCGGACGGCCGCTGCGTGGGGATGCCCTTCCCGGGCATGACCGACGTCCGTGTCGTCAGCCGCAACGGCCTGCCCCCGTCGGAGACCAACCCCGGCTTCATCGAGGTCAAGAGCGACGGCCGGATCGTCACCTACCTCGGCGAGCAGGAGCGCTACGACAAGCAGGTCAACGACGGCTGGTGGCGCATGGGCGACGTCGGCTACCGCACCAAGTGGGGCTGCGTGCACCTGCTCGACCGCGAGGTCGACCTGATCGAGGGCTTCGGCTCGACCCTCGCCGCCGAGGACACCCTCTTCACCCGGCTGGACGAGCTCGCCGAGGTCATCATCATCCCCGACGAGAACGGCCGCGCCGTGCCCGTCGTATGCACCAAGGACGACAAGCCGCTGGACACGACGGCCTGGCAGCTGGCCGTCGCGGGACTCCCGCCGATGGGCGAGCCCGTCCAGTGGCGCCAGTCCGACCTGCCGCAGACGGCCACCACCAAGATCAAGCGCCTGGAACTCGCCCGGCTGCTCACCTCCGGCGCCCCCGCCGCCCGATCCCTCCAGGAGCAGGTCTGATGTCGAAGCTGATCATCGTCGGTGGCGGCATCGGCGGGCTGGCCACGGCCCTCGCCGTCACCCGGCAGGGACACACCGCACTCGTACTGGAACGCGCCCCCGAGTTCGCCGAGATCGGAGCGGGCATCCAGCTCGCCCCCAACGGGATCCACGCCCTGGACCGGCTCGACCTCGGCGAGACCGTCCGCTCCACCGCCGTCCTCATGGACGAGCTGCGCTTCATGGACGGCGTCACCGGCGAACACGTCGTGAGCATGGACCTGACCGACACCTACCGGGAGCGCTTCGGGAACCCGTACGCGGTCGTCCACCGCGCCGAACTGCACACCAAGCTGCTGGAGGCCTGCCGGGCCTCGGAGGCCATCCAGCTGCGCAGCGGCGCGCCGGCCGCCGGGTACGACCAGGACGCGAACGGCGCCTCGGTCGTCCTGGAGAACGGTGAGCACGTCACCGGCGACGCCGTCATCGGCGCCGACGGCATCCACTCCGCGATCCGCGGCCAGCTCGTCGGGGACGGCGCGCCCCGCAACACCGGGATCACCGTCTACCGGGCGATCATCCCGATGGAGCAGATCCCCGAGGACCTGCGCCACCTCACCTCCGTGACCTGGTGGACCGGGCCCGGCTGCCACTTCGTGCACTACCCGATCGCCGGCGGCAAGTACCTCAACCTCGCGGCGAGCAGCGACAACAAGGCCACCGAGACGGTGGCCGGAGTGCCCGCCTCCAAGGGCGACGTCCGCCGCGAGTTCGCCTCGCTGGGCGAGGACGCGCAGCGGCTGCTCGCCCTCGGCGAGGGGTGGAAGTCCTGGGTCCTCGTGGACCGGGACCCGGTCGAGAACTGGACCGACGGACGGGTCGTCCTGCTCGGCGACGCCGCCCACCCGATGCTCCACTACGTGGCGCAGGGCGCCTGCCAGGGCCTCGAGGACGCCGTGATCCTGGGCGACCTGCTCGACTGCGACACCTCCGAACTCCCGCTGCGCTTCGAGAAGTTCAACTCCGAGCGGCGTGAGCGCACCGGGAAGATCCAGCTCCTCGCCCGGGAGAGCATCAAGCTCTGGCACACCCAGGGACCGGCCGCCTCGGCCAGGAACGCCCAGCTCTCCTCGTACTCCGCCGACCAGCTCCACGACCACGTGGCCTGGATGCACGGCGCCCGCACCACCGACACCCCCGCCGCCGGCACCGCCTTCCGGACGACCGCGCAGGCCGCCCCCCAGAACGGAGACCACCGATGAGCACCAAGGGACAGAGCCAGGTCGCGATCATCGGAGCCGGCCCGCGCGGACTCTCCGTACTGGAGCGGCTGTGCGCCAACGAGCGCGCCAACCCCTCGCACGCCGCGGTCACCGTCCACGTCGTCGACCCGTCGGCGCCCGGCGCCGGACAGGTGTGGCGCCCGGACCAGTCCCAGCTCCTGCTGATGAACACGGTGGCCTCCCAGATCACCATCTACACCGACGACAGCGTGCGGACGGAGGGTCCGATCGAGCCGGGCCCGACCCTCTTCGAGTGGGCGCGGAGCGTCGCCGGGGGCGGCGCCGCCGCCGCGGGCCTCCCCGAGTCCACCGTCGCCGAGGCCGGCCGGCTGGGCCCGAACACCTACCCCACCCGCGCCTTCTACGGCAGCTACCTGCGCGCCACCTTCGAGCGCGTCGTGTCGGGCGCCCCCGCCCACGTCACCGTCGAGGTGCACGCCTCCCGCGCCGTGGCCATGGCCGACACGCACGGCGTACCGGGCGGCCCGCAGGGCGTACGGCTGGAGAACGGCGTCCGCCTCAACGACCTGGACGCCATCGTGATGGCGCAGGGCCACGTACCGGCCCGGCTCACCCCCCGCGAGGCGAAGACCGCGAGCCTCGCCCGGATCCACCACCTCACCTACGTGACGCCCGCCAACCCCGCGGACCTGAACCTGCACGTGGTCAAGCCCGGCGAGAAGGTGCTGCTGCGCGGTCTGGGCCTGAACTTCTTCGACCACATGGCGCTCTTCACCGCCGGCCGCGGCGGCAGCTACGTCCGCGGCGAGGACGGCCGGCTGGCCTATCTGCCCTCGGGCGACGAGCCCAAGCTGTACGCCTTCTCCCGGCGCGGCATCCCGTACCACGCCCGCGGTGAGAACGAGAAGGGCGCCTACGGCCGCTACCTGCCGCGCCTGCTCACCCCCGAGGTGATCGCCGACATGCGCCGCCGCTCCGCGGACGGGGACGGCATCAGCTTCTCCGAGGACCTGTGGCCGCTCATCTCCCGGGAGACGGAGAGCGTCTACTACGGCGCCCTGCTGAAGAACAAGGGCCGCGGCGGCGAAAGCGAAGGGTTCACCGCGCGGTTCCTGTCGCTGGAGCAGGAGCAGGACCGCGAAGCGCTGCTGGACGCCTACGGCATCGAGGCGGCGGAGCGCTGGAGCTGGGACCGGCTCTCCCGCCCCTACGGCGACCGGGAGTTCACCAGCCGCGAGGACTTCAAGACCTGGCTCGTCGAGTACCTGGCGCAGGACGTCAAGGAGGCCAAAGCCGGCAACCTCAGCGGCCCGCTCAAGGCGGCCCTGGACACCATGCGGGACCTGCGCAACGAGATCCGCCTCGCCGTCGACCACGGCGGCCTGACCGCCGACTCGCACCGCGACGACCTGGAGGGCTGGTACACCCCGCTCAACGCCTTCCTCTCCATCGGCCCGCCGGCCTCCCGCATCGAGGAGATGATCGCCCTCATCGACGCCGGAGTGCTCGAACTGACCGGTCCCGGCACGGAGATCCGCGTCGACACCGCCGCCGGCGACCGGGCGACCTTCATCCTCCAGTCCCGGCTGGTGCCCGGCCCCGCGGTCCGCTCCACCGTCCTCATCGAGGCCCGGCTGCCCGAGCCCGACCTGCGGCGCACCGACGACCCGCTGCTGCGCCACCTGCTCGACACCGAGCAGTGCACCACGTACCGGATCTCCGGCGGCGACGGCTCCGGCTACGAGTCCGGCGGCCTGGCCGTCACCGAGCGTCCCTACCGGCTGCTCGACGCGCGCGGCCGTGCCCACCCCCGCCGGTTCGCGTACGGGGTGCCCACCGAGTCCGTGCACTGGGTGACGGCGGCCGGCATCCGGCCGGGCGTCGACTCGGTCACCCTCGGCGACTCCGACGCGATCGCCCGCTCCGTGCTCGCCCTGACGGCCTCCGCCTCGGTTCCGGCCGGCGTCGCACCGCTGCCGGCCGAGACCGACCTGACCGGAGTCCTGGTATGAGCACCCCGGAAGCCCAGGAGACCCCTGCCACCCCGGCCACCCCGGCCGCCCCGGCCACCCCGGCCGCCGCGCCCGGCCGGCAGGACGCGCTCACCGACGCGGGGCTGCTGTCGCCGGTACGCGCCGGAACCCCGGCCGAGGAAGCCGTCTGCGATCTGGCCTGGCTGCAGGCCATGCTCGACGCGGAGGCCGCCCTGGCCCGCGCCCAGGCGGAGCTCGGCACCCTCCCCCAGTCCGCCGCCGACACCATCACCGCGGCCGCCCGGGCCGAGAACCTCGACCTGCGGGCCCTCGCCCTCGCCGCCCGGGAGACCGCCAACCCCGTGGTCGGCATGGTGCAGGCGCTGACCCGGGTGGTCGCCGCCGGGGACGCCGAAGCCGCCGAGTACGTCCACCGGGGCTCCACCAGCCAGGACATCTTCGACACCGGCGCCATGCTGGTGGCCTCCCGGACCCTGGCCCTGATCCGGGCCGACCTGGCCCGTACCGCCGCCGCCCTGGGCGGACTCGCCGGGGAGCACCGGGACACCGCGATGGCCGGGCGCACCCTGGCCCTGCAGGCCGTACCCACCACCTTCGGGCTGAAGGCGGCCGGCTGGCGGGCCCTGGTCCTGGACGCCGACGAACGGCTGGCCCGGGTCCAGAAGGGCGGGCTGCCGGTGTCGCTCGGCGGAGCCGCCGGAACGCTCGCCGGATACCTGGAGTACGCCCGGATCGACGGCGCGGGCCGCTGGCCCGAGCCCGGCGCGTACCTGGACCGGCTGGTCGATGCCTACGCCGCGCAGACCGGCCTCGCCCGGCCCGTACTGCCCTGGCACTCCCTGCGCACCCCGATCGCCGATCTCGCCGCCGCGCTCGCCTTCGCCTCGGGCGCCCTCGGCAAGATCGCCGTGGACGTGCAGACCCTGGCCCGGACCGAGATCGCCGAGGTCGCCGAGCCCGCCGTGGCCGGCCGCGGCAGCTCCTCGGCCATGCCCCACAAGCGCAATCCCGTCCTGAGCACGCTGATGCGCAGCGCGTCCCTCCAAGTCCCCGCCCTCTCCGGCGCGCTGGTGCAGTGCCTGGTGTCGGAGGACGAGCGATCGGGCGGCGCATGGCACGCCGAGTGGCAGCTGCTGCGCGAATGCCTGCGGCTGGTCGGCGGCGCGGCCGCGACGGCCGCCGAGCTCGCCGAGGGCCTCACCGCCAGGCCGGAGCGGATGCGGGCCAACCTGCTGCTCACCGGCAGTCAGGTGGTGTCCGAGCGGATCGCGGCCGTACTGGCTCCGCTGCTGGGCAAGGCGGCGGCGAAGCAGCTGCTGACCCGGGTCTCCGCCGCGGCCGAGGAGAGCGGCCGGCCCCTGCACGAACTGCTCGCCGAGGAGCCCGTACTGGACGGCCGCTGGACCGCGGACGAACGCGCGCGGCTGTGTGATCCCGGTACCTACACCGGAGGCGCGGGTCCCCTGGTCGACCGGGCGCTGGCTCGGCGGAACTGAAACCGCTCCCGGACCCGGCCCCTGGCTCTGCTCCTGGCTCTGCTCCTGGCTCTGCTCCTGCTTCTGCTCCGCATTCACCATTGAATTCAACTGAACTGAACTGTACGGTTCAATCAGTGGAGAGAAGTCCCCCATCAGGAAGCCGAGGAGCCATGAAGCCCGCACGGACCGAGACCGGACGCTGGATCGAGGACTGGGACCCCGAGGACGAGGAGTTCTGGCAGCGGTCCGGCCGCAAGACCGCCCGCCGCAACCTGATCCTCTCGGTCCTCTCCGAGCACATCGGCTTCTCCGTATGGAGCATGTGGTCGGTCCTGGTGCTCTTCATGTCCCCCGAGATAGGCCTCGGCTTCACTCCGTCCGAGAAGTTCCTGCTCGTCATCGTCCCCACCCTGGTGGGCGCGCTCCTGCGCCTCCCCTACAGCTACGCGGTGACCCGCTTCGGCGGCCGCAACTGGACCGTGTTCGCCACCGCGGTGCTGCTCGTCCCGACGCTCGCCGCGCTCTGGTTCGTCCAACGCCCGGGCACCCCGCTGTGGGTGTTCCTGCTGATCGGCGCGGCCGGAGGGGTGGGAGGCGGCAACTTCGCCTCCTCCATGACGAACATCGCCGTCCTCTTCCCGCGGCACCTGCAGGGCTGGGCCCTCGGCGTCAACGCGGGCGGCGGGAACCTCGGCGTCGCGGCGATCCAGCTGATCGGCCTGCTGGTCATCGCCACGGCCGGCAGTTCCCATCCCGCGTACGTCATCTCCGCGTACCTCCCCCTGATCGTGCTGACCTCGCTCCTCGCCGCGCTGAAGATGGACAACTTCAGTGCCGTGCGCGGCGCACCCGGCGCCCAGCTCGAGGCCCTCCGCGACCCGCACACCTGGTGGATCTCCCTCCTCTACGTCGGCACCTTCGGCTCCTTCATCGGCTACGGCTTCGCCTTCGGGCTGGTGCTCCAGAGCCAGTTCGGAGCCACCCCGCTGGAGTCGGCCTCGTACACCTTCCTCGGACCGCTGCTCGGCTCGCTGGCCCGGCCGGTGGGCGGGCTGCTGTCCGACCGGTGGGGCGGCGCCCTGATCACCCTCTGCACCTTCTGCGCGATGGCCGCGGGCACCGGGGTGCTGCTGCTGGCCTCCGCGCAGGGGTCCTTCGCGCTCTTCATCGGCGGATTCACCGCACTGTTCGTGCTGACCGGCATCGGCAACGGATCGACGTACAAGATGATCCCGGCGGTGTTCGCCAGGAGGGCCGAGGAGGCCGTGCTCTCCGGCCACGACGCGACGGAGGCCTTCGCCCGGGCCCGCACCCTCTCGGGTGCGCTGATCGGCATCGCCGGCGCGGTCGGCGCCCTCGGCGGGGTCGGCGTCAACATGGTCTTCCGCAGCGCGTACGGCGGCTCCGAGAAGTCCGGCGAGCCCGCCTTCCTCGCCTTCCTCGCCTACTACCTGGTGTGCGTCCTGGTGACCTGCGCGGTCTACCTCCGCAAGCGCCCCGCCGCCGAGCCCGCACCCCGGCGCGCCCTCACCGGAGCCGGCCGTGGCTGAGGTCCGGACCCACTGCCCGTACTGCGCCCTCCAGTGCGGCACCGTGCTGGGCGGTGAAGCCGGCCGTACGGTCGTCCGGCCCGACGAGGAGTTCCCGGTGAACCAGGGCGGGTTGTGCCAGAAGGGCTGGACCGCTCCCGCCCTGCTGGGCACCCCCGACCGGCTGACCCGGCCGCTGGTGCGCGGGGCGGACGGCCGGCTCGCCCCCAGCACCTGGGAGGCCGCCCTCGACATGATCGCCGCACGGCTGGGGGACATCCGCGCCGAGCACGGCCCCGACGCGGTGGGCGTGTTCGGCGGGGGCGGACTCACCAACGAAAAGGCCTACCAGCTGGGCAAGTTCGCCCGGGTCGCGCTCGGCACCAGCCAGATCGACTACAACGGCCGGTTCTGCATGTCCTCGGCCGCCGCCGCGGGCACGGCCGCCTTCGGGCTAGACCGCGGCCTGCCGTTCCCCGTCACCGATCTCGGCGGAGCCGAGGTGATCCTGCTCGCCGGCGCCAACCCGGCCGAGACGATGCCGCCGCTGATGCGCCACCTGAACAAGGCCCGGCTGATCGTCATCGACCCCCGGCGCACCCCCACCGCCGAGGCCGCGGCCCTGCACCTGCAGCCGGCTCCCGGCACGGACCTCGCCCTGGCGCTGGGGCTGCTGCACCTCGCGGTCGTCGAGGGCCACGCGGACCAGCCCTTCCTGAACGAGCGCACCACCGGCTTCGACGCCGCCTGGCGCCGGGCCGCCGCCTGGTGGCCCGAGCGCGTGGAGCGGGTCACCGGGGTCCCGGTCGCCGAGCAGCGCGAGGCGGTCCGCATGCTGGCCGCCGCGCGGCGGGCGTACGTACTGACCGGACGCGGCGCGGAACAGCACAGCAAGGGCACCGACACCGTCTCGGCCTTCATCAACCTCGCCCTCACCCTCGGCCTGCCCGGCCGCCAGGGCAGCGGTTACGGCTGCCTGACCGGTCAGGGCAACGGCCAGGGCGGGCGCGAGCACGGCCAGAAGGCCGACCAGCTGCCCGGATACCGCATGCTGACGGACCCCGCCGCCCGCGCCCACGTCGCCGCGGTGTGGGGGGTGGAGCCCGAGGACCTGCCGGGCCCCGGCCGCAGCGCCTACGAGCTGCTCGACGCGCTCGGTACCGACGGCGGTCCGCGCGCCCTCCTCGTCTTCGGCTCCAACCCTGCGGTCTCCGCACCGCACGCGGCCCGGATCGGCGACCGGCTCGCCTCGCTCGACCTGCTGGTCGTGGCCGACTTCGTGCCCTCCGAGACCGCGCTCCTCGCCGACGTCGTCCTCCCCGTGACCCAATGGGCCGAGGAAGAGGGCACGATGACCAACCTGGAGGGGCGGGTCCTGCGCCGGCGCAGGCTGCTGACCCCGCCCGGCGAGGCCCGCAGCGACCTGGAGGTGCTGCACGGCCTCGCGGTCCGGCTCGGCCGGCCCGCCGCGCAGTTCCCCACCGAGCCGCGCGAGGTCTTCGAGGAGTTGCGCCGCGCGTCGCGCGGCGGGCGCGCCGACTACTCCGGCATCAGCTACGAACGTCTCGACGCCGGCGAGGCCCTGTACTGGCCCTGCCCCGAGGCACCGGGCGGCCAGGCCGGCCCGGGCGGCCCGGCCGGCCCGGGCGGGGAAGACCCGGCCGGGGAAGAGCGCGCGCCGCACCCGGGCACCCCCCGCCTGTTCCTCGACGCCTTCGCGCACCCGGACGGGCTGGCCCGGTTCGCCGAGGTCGAGCACCGCGACAGCGCCGAGACCCCCGACGCGGACTTCCCGCTGTACGCCACGACGGGGCGGGTGCTCGCCCAGTACCAGTCGGGAGCGCAGACCCGCCGGATCCCCGAACTGCACGCGGCCGCACCGGAGATGTTCGTCGAGGTGCACCCCGATACCGCCGGGCGCCACGGGCTCGTCGAGGGCGCCGCGGCCAGGGTGAGCTCGGCGCGCGGCAGCACCGTGGCACGGGTCCGGCTGGTCGGGACCCTGCGCACGGACACGGTCTTCCTGCCCTTCCACTTCGCCGGGGCGGGCCGGGCCAACCTGATCACCAGCCCCGCGCTCGACCCGCGCAGCAAGATGCCCGAGTTCAAGGTGTGCGCGGTGCGCATCGGGCCGGTCGCCGGGCGGCCCGCCGAACCGGCCGCCGAACCGCTCACCGAACCGCTCGCCGAACCGCTCATCGGGGCCCGGCCGTGAGCGCGGGCGAGGTGCTGGTGGTGGGCAACGGGCCCGCCGCGAACCGGTTCGTGGAGCGACTCCACCACCACGGCCACCGGGGCGGCGTCACCGTGCTCGGCGCCGAGCACGGGGCCGCGTACAACCGGGTGCTGCTGACCTCCGTCCTGGACTGCACCCTGCCGCCCGACGCGCTCGCGCTGCCCGAGCCGCCTCCGGGCACCCGGCTGCACACCGGTGTCACCGTGACCCGGATCGACCGCGAACGCCGCCTCGCGCACACCCGGGACGGAGCCGCGCACCGCTACGACACCCTGGTCCTGGCGACCGGCGCCCGGCCCGCCCTCCCGGAGATCCCGGGACTCCCGGCGGGCGGCGACTCCCCCGAGAACGCCGTCCTGGCGCTCCGTACCCTCGCCGACGCCGAACGGATCGCCCGGACACCCCCGCGGAGCGCGGTCGTCCTGGGCGCCGGACCGCTCGGTGTGGAGGCGGCCGCCGCCCTGCGCCGCGCCGGCCACGACGTGGCCCTCGTCCACCGCGGGCCGCATCCGCTGGACCGGCGGCTGGACTCCGTCGCGGGCACGCTCCTCACCCGGCGGCTCGAAGGCATGGGCGTGGAGGTGCACGCGGGCCGCCGCGCGGCCGAACACCGCCACGGGAAGCTGGTCCTCGACGACGGCAGCGTGCTGGCGGCCGACATCGTGCTGCTGTGCACCGGAGCCGTACCGGACACCGGGCTCGCCCGCCGGGCCGGGCTCACGGTCCGCTCCGGCGTCGTGGTCGACGACCTGCTGCGCACCGACGACCCGCGCGTCCACGCCATCGGCGACTGCGCGGAGCACCCGGGCGACACCGCGGGACACCTCGAACCCGCCTGGGCACAGGCGGAGACCCTCGCCCGGCACCTCGCCGGTGCCCCCGTACGGCACCGCGGCACCCGCCAGGTCACCAGGCTGCGGATTCCCGGCACGGACCTCGTCCAGCTGGGCCGGGGCGGCCGGACCGCCGACGGCGACGCCGGTGAGGACCCCGGCGAGCTGGTCACCTTCACCGACCCGGCGCGCGGCCGGTACGCCCGGCTGACGCTGCACGGCGAGCGGATCACCGATGCCGTCCTGCTGGGGCTGCCGCGGGCCATCGCCGCGGTGACCCGGCTCTACGAACTGGACCTTCCGGTGCCCTCGGGGCGGATGGAACTCCTGCTCGGCACGGCACCCGCCACGGCGGGCGAAGAAGAACTGCCCGACGACGCGGTGATCTGCCGCTGCAACAACGTCACGAAGCACGCGCTCGCCGAGGCCTGCCGGGCCGGGGCCCACGACCTGCCGGCGATCGCCGCGGCGACCCGGGCCACCACCGGCTGCAGCGGCTGCACGGACGCGGTACGCGCCCTGTGCGGAACATTTCGTCCTTCGGAAGGGACCGACACCCCGTGAACCGCACTCTCGTCCTGGCCGGGTACGGCATGGCAGGGCACCGCCTCGTGGAGGAGCTGCGCTCCCTCGACACGGCCGGTGTCTGGCGGATCGTGATCCTCGCCGAGGAGCCGCACCCCGCCTACGACCGGGTCGCCCTCTCCTCCTACCTGGACGGCCGCGGCGCGGCGGACCTCGCCCTGGCCGCACCGGGCTTCCTCGACGACCCGCTGCTGGAGCTCCGCCTGAGCACCGGCGTCGACCGCGTGGACCGCGCCGCGCGGACCGTGACCACCACCACCGGCGAGGTGATCGGATACGACGCCCTGGTACTGGCCACCGGATCCCGGCCGTTCATCCCGCCGGTACCGGGCCACGACCTGCCGGGCTGCCACGCCTACCGCTCGCTCGGCGACCTCGACGCGATCCGCGCCGCGGCCCGGCCGGGCCGCCCCGGAGTGGTGATCGGCGGCGGCCTGCTCGGCCTGGAGGCGGCGAACGCGCTGCGGCTGCTCGGCATGGAGCCGCACGTGGTGGAGCTCGCCCCGCGGCTGATGCCCCTCCAGGTGGACCCGGACGGCGGCGAGCTCCTCGCGCGGCACGTCCGGGACCGCGGGCTGCGGATCCACTGCGGTGTCGCGACGGCCGCGATCGAGGCGGGTCCCGACGGCCGGGCGAGCGGCGTCGCCCTGGCGGACGGCTCCACCCTGGAAGCGGACGTCGTGGTGTTCTCGGCGGGCGTGCGCCCGCGGGACGAGCTCGCCGGTCCGGCGGGTCTGGCCACCGGCGAACGCGGCGGGATCCTGGTCGACGAGTACTGCCGTACCGAGGACCCGCACGTCTGGGCGATCGGCGAGTGCGCGGCGGTGGCCGGGCGCTGCTACGGGCTGGCCGCACCCGGCTACCGGATGGCCGCGTCCGTGGCCCGCCGGCTGCTGGACCTGGACGGGGAGCCGTTCGGGGAGGCGGACATGTCCACCCGCCTGAAGCTGCTCGGCGTGGAGGTGGCGAGCTTCGGCGACGCCCACGCGAGCACCGCGGGCGCGCTGGCCCTCAGCCGGCGGGACGGGGCGGCCGGGACGTACGCGAAGCTCGTCCTGGACGCGGACGGCCGGACCCTGCTCGGCGGGGTCCTGGTCGGCGACGCCGGCGCCTACGGCGAGCTGCGGCCCTTCCTCGGCCGGGGCATGCCGGCCGCGGGGCACCGGCTGCTGGCCGGCGCGCGCTGAGCCCGCCCGGGTGCGCGCGGCACACGGCACGCGGCACGCGGCACGCGGAGCACGGCACGCAGAACACCCCTCCCGGCCGTTGCGGGCCGAGAGGGGTGGACGGGAACCGGAGCCGGACCGGACCGGACCAGACCGGGACGAGATCAGTCGCGGATGACGGTCTTGGTCCGCATCAGGAACTCGCCGAGGTAGGCGTCGTGGGGAACGCCCGGCCGGATCCAGTACGTCGGGTGGTCGCCGAGGTAGAGGTTGCTGATCGTGGGCTCCGCGAGCAGCTCGTCGATCAGCGCCTCGTCATCGGTGAACGCGGTCAGCACCAGGGAGTTGCGCAGCGGCCCGACACCGTCGGCGGGCGACCACGGGGCCACCCACACGCAGGGGAAGGGCAGTTCGATGCCGGCCTGCTCCGCGTCCGGGCGGTCCAGCTGGTGCACGGCCGGGCGCAGGACCGCGCTCCCGTCGCCGAGCTCCTCCACGATGCCGTCACCGCCCAGGTGGGCCGTGGTGCCGGCCGCCTTGGCGAGCAGGAACTTCTCGATCGCCCGGGCCCCCTCCACCGGCTGCACCGCAAGGACGGCCTTGTCGTCCTCCGGGGGCAGGCTCGGGATCAGCGCGAGGCGCTCGGCGATGGCCCGCGCGAGCGGCGCCGGGTCCCCGTCGATGAGCACGGTGGTGGCGTTGATGCAGGCGACCCCGCCCTGGTGGCTGATGGAGTCCACGATGGTGTCGAGGTGGTCGCGCCAGTCGACGCCGGCCGGGACCAGCATCTTCGAGCGGCCCGGACCCTGCGGCAGCACCCGGGTGCCCGCGTACTTGCGGACGACGTCGTCGCCGCCGTACACGAGGCCGTAGTCGGCGCTGCGCAGGATCTCGTCGGCCGCCTCGTAGTCCGTGGGCAGCAGGACGACCTGGTCCTCGCCGAAGCCCGCGGCCCGCAGGGCCGAGATCAACCGGTGCGGGGTGAACGGCTCGCGGCGCGAGGGCCGCACGGCGACCCGGTAGCCCAGCGCCAGGGCCTCCACCCACAGCGAGTGCGGTCCGGGGTGGTTGCCGGCCGCGTGCACCGCGAACACGTCGCCGCGCCGGGTCCACACGGCGCTGCCGTCGCGGGTCGCCTCGGCACGCCAGTCGTCCACGGCGCCGACCGGCCGTGCCTGGAAGGCGGCGTACCGGGACTGCTCGGTGGCCTCGATGATGGCGGCCGTCGCGGCCCGGACGACACCGATCGGCACGCCGGAGACGCGGCTGACCGTGTGCTCGTACTCGGCGAAGGACAGTCCGTCGATGGTCTCCCCGGCGAAGATCCGTCCGGCCCGCTCCAGTGCCTCCGTCCGCTCGGCGAGGGGCAGCGAGGACGCCTTGCGCAGCGCGGTCATCGCCCGCGTCACGAACAGCTTGGGGACCAGGCTGAGTTCGGCGACCGGCGCACCCGTCACGTCCGTGACCGTCGTCCGCTTGCGTGCGCGGAAGGGGCCGGCGGGCCCGAGGGCGTCCAGCGTGATCAGGCCGGAACTCATTTTAATAGACCCCTTCGATGACGGTCTCGTTGTCGAATTCCTGGACCGGCGCGATGTCCGCCACGGAGTCGCCGAGCTGCCAGACGCCCTCGGGACCGGGCACGCGCGTCGCGTAGTCGCGCTCCAGGTTGTTGGGCATGAACAGGCTCTTGCTGACGTGGTGCATGACCACCTGGCCGCGCTCGCCGTACCCGACGGTCTCGCGCGTCTTCGGGTCGACCACGTCGAAGACCATGTGCGGGGAGAACGGGTCGTAGATGCACGGGTCGTCGTCCGAGAGGCCGGGGCGCTCGGAGGCGTTGCCGAGGATCATCGTGGAGCCGTAGCCGCTGTAGAGGTGGGCCTTGGGGAAGACCTCGGTGCGGTACAGGTAGCGGGTGTCGGCGTCCATCTGGGTGCCGACCCAGTTGATCGCCTTGACCTTCTCGTCGATGAGCTTGGCGAGGTCGTCGCGGCGCGCGAGGCGCTCCAGGATCGGCGGCGTGCACATCAGGACGCCGATGTCCTGGGTCTGGAGCAGGAAGGCCACCTGGTCGACGATGTGCTCGGCGTAGGCGCCCGCGTCCGCGGCCCTGCCCTCGGAGATGAGCTTCTTGACCCAGCGCGGGTCCAGGTCGACGGTGAAGGCGAGGCCGCCGCGGAAGGCGGTCTGCCGCTTGATGACGTCGCCCACCATGTGGGGCCCGGTCGGGGCGACGACCAGCCAGTTCACGTTCTGCGGAACGCCGTGCCGGTCGAGCTGGGCGCTGCTCCAGGTGAGCAGGCGGTCCAGCCACTCCTGGAGCAGGACGATGCGCTTGGGGGCGCCGGTGGTGCCGCCGCTCTCGTAGACGCCGACGACCTCGGGGTGCGGGCCGTAGCCGCGGGGGATGAGGTCCTCGGCGCGCACGTCGCGCAGCTCGTTGGCGAGGTTGGGGAAGCGGGACAGGTCCGCGAATCCGTGAATGTCGGTCAGCGGATCGAAACCGAGGGTTTCCGCGCGTTCGAGCCAGAACGGCGAGCCCGTTTCCGGGGAGAAATGCCACCGCAGCGCGGCGCGCAGGAATGCGTCGGGGTCCGGCTGGGTGTCGAGTGGAAATTCCAGCAGGGGATCAACGGTTGACACGATGCTCCTTCCGGCGGGGCTGATTGACGCCGTACCTTCCGCATGGTGCGCCGTGCCCCGGGACGGGTCCACGCCGTGGCGACGAGTCCGTCAACTGACCCTCGTATCAGCCGCCACCTGACAGATTTCGATGTCGGCCATTGCCTGATTTCCGCCCGCTCACCAGCATCCGATGGTCCGAATCACGCCCCGAACCCATCGATCTCGCCCCAGGAGATGTCTAGGCATGGTCAACATCGCCGTCGTCTATTACTCGTCCACCGGAAACGTCCACCAGCTCGCCGAAGCGGCCGCCTCGGCCGCCGGGAAGGCCGGAGCGGAGGTACGGCTCCTGCGCATTCCGCGGCTGAACGCCGAGACCGTCGTTCCCGGCACCGAGGACGCCGTGACCGCGCACGGGCAGACCGACGGCGAGATCCCCGAGGTCCGGCTCGACGACTTGCTCTGGGCCGATGGCATCCTCATCGGCACCCCCGTCCGGTTCGGGCTGCCCGCCGCCCCGGTCGGCGCCTTCATCGACTCCACCGCGCCCGTGTCGATTCCGGGCAAGCTCGCCAACAAGGTGGTGTCGGCCTTCACCTCGGGCTCCGCACCGCACGGCGGTCACGAGACCACCCTGCTCGCGGTCCACAACGCCGTCTGCCACTGGGGCTCGCTCATCGTCGCCAACGGCTCCACCGGCGAGGTCCTGTTCCGCCCGGAGAACGGCAACCCCTACGGAAGCTCCAGCGTCACCCGCAACCGTCCCGGAAACGTCCACGAGGACAATCTCGCCGCCGTCGAATTCCAGGCGCGCCGGGTCACCGAAGTCGCGGGAATCGTCGTCCGCGGCCTTGCCGCCGCCCAGTAGGAAACCCGGGCCGAACTTCCGAGACTTCTGACGCATTTCCAACCACCTGACAGAAACCGGGAAATGACGTGGCACCGCGCATCACCGCGCGGAACCATGGGCGCCCGAGCACACCGAGGGGACGACAATTGATCACCACCGGCCGCCGTTTCGAAGAGGGCCCGGCAGCGCCCGCCGTCGGAATTCTGGGAACCGGCTCCTGTCTGCCGTCCCACGTCGTCACCAATGACGAAGTCGGCGCCCCCGCGGGAGTCGACGGCGCGTGGATCTTCGGCAAGACCGGCATACGCAACCGCCGGTGGGCCAAACCGGACGAGGCCACTTCCGACCTGGCCATCGCCGCGGGCCGGGCCGCTCTCGAACAGGCCGGTGTCCGCGGCGCCGAGCTCTCCTTGGTCATCGTGGCCACCTCCACTCCCGACTCCCCGCAGCCGCCGACCGCCTCCCTGGTGGCCGACGGGCTCGGCGCCGGCAGCGGCACCACCGCCTTCGACCTCAACGCGGTGTGCAGCGGCTTCATCTTCGCGCTGACCACCGCGGAGCGGATCATCCGGGACACGGGCGGCTACGCGCTGGTCGTCGGCGCGGACGTGTACTCCCGGATCCTCGACCCGGAGGACCGCCGCACCACCATCCTGTTCGGCGACGGCGCCGGCGCCGTCGTCATCGGCCCGGCCACGGGCCGGACCCTCCTCAGCGCCCGCCTCGCCGGCTTCAGCTCCGAGCACGAGCTGATCGGGGTCCCGGGCGGCGGCAGCCGCCTCCCGGCCACCGAGGACACCCTGCGCGAGGGGCTGCACTACTTCACGATGAACGGCCGCGCGGTCCGTGACTTCGTCGCCGAGATGGTGGCCCCGGCCATCTCCGAGTTCCTGGCCGACAACGGTGTGGCCCCCTCGGACATCGCGCACTTCGTCCCGCACCAGGCCAACGGCCGGATGATCGACGACCTCGCCGACCGGATCGGGATCCCGCGCGAGCGCACCCGTTCGACCTACGGGGAGTACGGCAACACCGGCTCCGCATCCGTGCCGGTCACCCTCGACCATGCCGTGCGCACCGTGGAGATGAAGGACGGGGACCTCGTCCTGCTCGCCGCGTTCGGCGGCGGGATGGCCATGGGCCTCGTCCTGCTCCGGTGGTGACCGCACCCGGCTAGCGGCACCCGACCCCCGGGACCCTCCCTCGGGCCCCTCCCCCGGGACCCTCCCTCGGGCGCCCACCCCACCCCGGGCCCCGCACCCCAGGCTTCCTCCCCCCACGGCTCCAGCCCCTCCCACCCTGCCCATGGAGACAGACATGCTGAATGACGCCCAGGTCGATGCGTATCTGGACCGCATCGGTGCGACCCGCCCCGAGCGGGCGGACCTCGCCGCGCTGCGCCGGCTCCAGGAGCGGCACTGCCTGACCGTGCCGTTCGAGAACCTCGACTACCACTTCGCCGGAGCCTCCGTCCACATGGACGAGCAGGTCCTGGAGAAGCTGGTCGACCGCCGCCGCGGTGGTGGCTGCTACGAGGTCAACCCCGCCTTCGGGTACCTGCTGAGCGCCCTCGGCTACGAGGTGGAGGTCCTGCCCGGCCAGGTCTACCGCCCCGACGGCCCGGGCCCGTTCATGGGCCATCTGGCGCTCCGCGTCGTGCTGGACGGCGAGGCCTGGCTGGTCGACGTCGGCTTCGGCCGCAACAGCCGTACGCCGCTGCGCTTCGCCACCGCCGAACCGCAGCAGGACGCGCACGGCAGCTACCGGGTCGTACCCGGCGAGGGCGAGGCCGCCTGGGGCTTCGACGTCCTGCTGAACGACCGTCCGCTGTACCGGATCGACGACCGCCCGGTGCGGGTGGCCGACTTCGTGCCGACCCTGTGGTGGTGGCGGACCGCCCCCGAGTCCCCGTTCCTGGCCGACGTGTTCTGCTCGCTGCCGACCGAGGACGGCGGGCGCATCACCCTCAAGGGCAACCGCCTCACCCAGATCACGGGGTCGGAGCGCGTCGTCGAGGACCTGGCGGACGACGAAGCCGTGCTCGCGGCCTACCGCAAGTACTTCGGCTTCGACCTGGACGCGCTCCCGGCCACCCCCGAGCCCGGCCGCGCCGGCATTCAGACGGGCTGAGGACGGCATGACCGACGTCCAGGGCGCACTTCTGCCCCCGACCGATCCCGCCGAGCTTCCCGCGGTCTTCGAGGCGGCCTTCAACTCCGGTGACCTCGCCCTGGTGGACCGCCTCTTCGCCCCCGGCGCCGTGTTCGTCACCCGTCCCGGCGAGGCGGTCACCGAGGACGCCCGGCGCGCGGCCAACGCCCGGTTCCTGGAACTCGGCGTCCCGATCGCGCTCACCCTGCGGCACACCTATGTCTGCGAGGACATCGCCCTGCTCGTGGGGGACTTCGTGATCTCGGGCACCGGCCCGGACGGAGAGCCCGTGCACCAGGAGGGCTCCGCCACCGACGTGGCCCGGCGCGGCCCCGACGGCCGCTGGCGCTACGTGATCGACAACCCGTCCGGCACCGACCGCGGATAGCCCCGCATGTCCGACGCGCGCCCGATCCCGTCCGTCCCTGACCCCGTGCCTCCGGCGCGGGGTCGGGGCGTTTCCCGCCCCCTGACCCACTCCCCTCGATCCCAACCCCCGCACCCCGAACCCCGACCCCGACCCCCGACAGAAGGCAGTCCTCCGTGGCCATCCGGCTCAACCACACCGTCCTCACCGCCCTTGACCGCGACGCCACCGCGGAGTTCCTGATCGACATCCTGGGACTCGAACCGAGCCGCCGCTACGGGCCGTTCCGCGTACTCCAGCTCTCGAACGACATCACCCTCGACGTGCTCGGCAGCGAACACGCCCTCAACGGCGCCGGTCTCGGCGCCGACGGCACGGTCACCCCACAGCACTACGCCTTCCTCGTGGACGACCACGAGTTCGACGAGATCTTCGCCCGGATCCAGGACCGCCGGCTGCCCTACTGGGGCGACCCCTTCCACCGCCACGCCGGCGTCACCAACACCTGGTACGGAGGCCGCGGCGTCTACTTCGACGACCCGAACGGCCACAGCATCGAAGTCATGACCGCCCCCTACGAAATGGACTGACCGTGCCCACACAGGAAGCACAGGAAACACAGGAAGCACCGGCCGTACTGCCCGCACCGGCGGTACCGCCCGCACCGGCCCCACTCGCCGCACCGGCCCTCAGGCCCGGGGACGAGGGCTACGACGACGAGCGGCTCGGCTACAACCTGGCCCTCGATCACCGGCCGGCCCTCATAGTCCGCGCCCGGGACACCGCCGACGTCCGGGAAGCGGTCCGCCACGCGGCGGAAGCCGGCCTGGGCGTCGCCGTACAGGCCACCGGCCACGGCGTCTCCCGTTCGGCCGAGGGCCAGCTGATGATCAGCACCCGGCGGATGACGGGGGTGCGGGTCGACCCCGAGCGCCGCACCGCGACCGTCGCGGCCGGGACCGTGTGGCAGGAGGTCCTCTCCGCGACCGCACCGCACGGCCTGGCGCCCCTGAACGGATCGAACCCCGGTGTCGGCGCCGTCGGTTACACCGTCGGCGGCGGCATGGGACTGCTCGGCCGCCGGTACGGATACGCCGCCGACCACGTCCGCAGCCTGGACGTCGTCACCGCGGACGGCCGGCTCCGCACGGTGACCCCCGACCGGGAGCCGGACCTCTTCTGGGCCCTGCGGGGCGGCAAGGGCAACTTCGGCGTGGTCGTCTCCATGGAGATCGACCTGTTCCCGGTCGCCGAACTGTACGGCGGCGGACTCTACTTCGGGCCGGACATGGCGGCCACGGCCCTGCGCGCCTACGCCGGGTGGACCGCCGCGGTCCCCGAGGAGATGTCCTCCTCCATCCAGCTGATCCGCTACCCCGACCTGCCGGTCCTGCCCGAAGCGATGCGCGGCAGGTACGTCGCCCACATCCGGATCGCCTGGTGCGGCGAGGTCGCCGAGGGCGAGCGCCTGGTGCGGCCGCTGCGCGACCTGGGCCCGGTGCTCCAGGACACCGTCACCAAGATGCCCTACCTCGAAGTCGGGTCCATCCACCACGAACCGCCGTTCCCGGTGGCGGCGTACGACCGCAACACGGCGCTGCGCGAGCTGCCCCCCGTCGCCGTCGAGGCCCTGCTCGAACTGGCGGGTCCGCAGGCGGACGCCCCCTACTTCGTCGAGATCCGCCACCACGGGGGCGCCTACGCCCGCCCGCCCCGCACCGAGAGCGCGGTCGCGGGCCGGGACGCCGGTTTCATGCTGTTCTCCACCTCGATCATGGAGCCCGGCCGGCTGCCCGCGATCCGCGACGCCCACGACCTGCTCCACCGCACGATGGAGCCGTGGGGCACCGGCGGGGCCTTCGTGAACTTCTTCGGCATCGACGACACCGGCGCCGACCGGGTCCGCAGCGCGTACACGGAGTCCGGCCACGCCCGGCTGGCGGCGCTCAAGGCGGCGTACGACCCGGAGAACCTGTTCCGGGTGAACTACAACATCGAGCCGACGGAGAGCTGACGGCGCCGCGAGCTCGCGGCGCCGCGAGCCGACAGCACGGAGGGGGACGGACCGTCCGGTCCGTCCCCCTCCGTCAGTGCCCCGGCTCACCTCAGCCGGTGAAGTCCCGCGCGTGATCGGCCGCCCACTCGGCGAACGTCCGCGCCGGACGCCCGGTGATCTTCTCCACGTTGTCCGACAGGTGCGTCGGTACGCCGTCGGAGGCCGACCAGTAGCCGAACACCGCTTCGGCGACCCAGGCCGGCACGGTCTCGCTGAGATCCGTACGCGCCTGCTCGTCGGTGCGCTCCTCGAACTCCAGCTCCTTGCCGACGACCTCGGCGATGATCTCCAGCTGGCGGCGCTGGGTCACCGACTCGGGACCGCTGAGGAAGTAGCTCTGCCCCTCGTGGCCCGGCTCGGTCAGGGCCTTCACGGCGACCGCCGCGATGTCCTTCTCGTGAATGACGTCGCTGTGCGACTCGGGGTACGGGAAGCGCACCTTCTGCTCCGCCCGGATGCTCTCGGGCCAGCCCCACATCAGGATGTTGCTGGCGAAGTTGTGCGGGCGCAGGAAGGTGTACGCGATGCCGGACTCGACGATCGCCGCCTCCACCGCACGGTGCATCTCGGTGATCGGCTCCTGTCCGGGGAAGCTCTCGGTCACCGTCTGGGACGACAGCAGGACGATGTGCTTCACCCCGGCCTGCTGCGCGGCCGCCAGGAACTCGCCGATTCCCTGCGGGACGGCGTACAGGAAGACCTTCTCCACGCCCTCGAGCGCGGCGGGCAGCGTCTCGGGGCGGCCGAGGTCGGCCTCGACCACCTCGACGGTCTCCGGGGCGGCCAGGCGCGAGGGGGTGCGGGCGCCGGCCCGGACCGGGACGCCGGCCCCGATCAGCTGGGAGAGGACCTCGCGGCCCACCTGACCGGTGGCGCCGGTGACCAGGATCTGCGTGCTGGACATGTTGCTCCTTGAAGTCTGAAGGTGCTCAGGCACCGGAGGAAACGCGGTCTGAGGTCCGGTCCTTACGCCGCGACTTGGCGAAGCGGCGGGTCAACGGCCTCTCCACACCGGCGTAGAGGGCCCAGGAGAGGACGACGGTGATGCCCGCGGCGGCGACGAGGAGCAGGCTCGTGGTGAGCGCCGAGTAGGTCTCGGTCCCGAGCAGCTTGCGCCCGTAGGCGAGCACCACGAAGTGCAGCAGGTAGAAGGCGAAGGAGATCTCGCCGAGCCAGAGCATGGTGCGGTTGCGGAAGATGGTGAACCGGTTCTCCACGTCCGCGGTGGCGGCGGCGGCGATCAGCAGGATCACCGGGATGATGCAGGTGGCGCGCTGTCCGTACAGGTAGGGGACGTACGCGGTCAGGACGTAGCCGGCCACGAGCAGCAGACCCGACCAGATCATGCCGATGTTCTTCCAGCGGCCGCGCTGCACGGCGTGCGCGACGAGCATGCCGAGCGCGAAGTCGACCATGCGGACGGGCGGGAGCACGTAGGTGACCCAGTACTGGATCACGGAGCTGGCCTCGCCGCCGGGGATCCCCGGGGCGTCCGGCAGCAGCGCGTAGGCGAGCATCGGGGTGGCGACGACCAGCGCGACGGCGCCGGCGATCCAGTACTTGAGGTGGCTGTCGCGGATCCGGCGGAAGGCGTTGTTCAGCATGGGGAACGCGGCGTAGAAGACCGCCTCCGCACCCAGCGACCAGCTCGGCGGGGTGACGCTGAAGTAGGTGTTGAACTCGGGCGACCACACCTGGACCATCAGCAGGTTGGCGATCGAGGTGCCGACCGGGGTGTAGGCGGAGGCGAAGAGCACCATGCCCAGCACCCAGGCGACCACGTAGTTCGGGTAGATCTTCACGAACCGGCGGCGCCAGAAGGCCCGTGCGGTGTCCTTCTGACGGGCGGACCAGCTGAGCACGAAGCCGCTGAGCACGAAGAAGAAGGTGACGCCGAGGCCGCCCATCTGCCCGGCGGACTTGTAGAAGTCCATGACGTCCGCGTCTTCCCCGAGGAGCCGCAGGGCGGGGATCGGCAGGGCCGCGTGGTAGAGGAACACCAGCAGTGCGGCGGGGAATCGGAGTCCGGTCAGTGAGGGAAGCCGGCTCTGACCACGCTCCGGGTTCGTACCCCGGTCGGGGCTCGTGCCCCGGTCGGTCTGCGCGGTGGGAGCCTCGGCGGCCGCGGCCGCCGGTCCTTCCGCGATCATCTGGCCGTGAGCCATGAAATAACCGTCCTTGGAAATGGAGTTGTCGCGTTTCCTTTATGGATCAGTCGCTGATTAGACTACTTCCGGCGGATTCCCGGCACGGCCGGTGGCTTAATCTGTCAGCTGCGGCCACGGTGCGGCTTCCCGTGTGGCTTCCCGTGTGGCACCGACCGGTGCGGACCGGCGTCGACCTGACAGATTGCCGGGGCCGAACTCCCGAACCCCTCGTTCCCCCCTTAGGTTTCCGAAGGCGTTGCCCATCTCTTGGCGATGGCGGAGCGCATCGTGATATCGGCAATGACGCAAAACAAGGGGAGAAACATGCCCATCGTGTCCGCAGGTGACGCCCGCGTGGACTACCAGGTCCGCGGGTCCGGCACCGGCCTGCTCTTCGTCCACGGCACCGGCTTCGGCGCCCAGGGAACCTGGGGCCACCTCGCCGACGAGTTCGCCGGGAGCCGCACCGTGCTCCTGCCGGACCTTTCCGGCTGCGGTGCCACCGAGGACGACGGCACCGAGCTGACCGTGGAGCAGCTCGCCGCCCAGGTGATCGGCGTGATCGAGGAGGCCGGCGACGGCCCGGTCGACCTGGTCGGCTTCTCACTCGGCGCGCTGATCTCCGCGACGGTCGCCGCCACCCGTCCGGACCTGGTCCGGCGCCTGGTCCTCACGGCCGGCTGGGCCGCCCCCGAGGACGAGTACATGCGCAACCTGATGAGCGTGTGGCGTGCGCTGGAGGACAAGCCGGACGCGTTCGGCCGCTTCGGCACCCTGACCGCGTTCAGCCGCTCCTTCCTCAACGGCATCGGCCGGGAGCAGCTCGAGGGCATCATCGCCGGCAACCAGCCGAGCGAGGGCGCACTGCGCCACATCGACCTCAACCTGCGTGTGGACATCCGCGACCTGCTGCCGAAGATCGAGGCCGAGACGCTGGTCATCGGCTGCACCCTGGACGCCACGGTCCCCGTGGAGCACTCCCGCGCACTGCACGCCGCCATCAAGAACAGCTCGTACGCCGAGCTGGAGAGCGGCCACGTGGTGGTCTACGAGAAGCCCGCCGAATTCGTCAAGCTCGTTCAGGACTTCATTCACCAGTCCTGAAGTCTTGTTTTCCCATCCCTGAATCCATGATTCCCACTCGACCAAAGGGCGGGGCCGGTCACGACCGTCCCCGCCCTTTTCGCGGCCCCAACAGCCCGCTCGGTCGATGGAACCGAAAGGACCCCCCATGTCGTCGGGCACAGATTCGAGAACATCAGCATCCCGTCGTCCCGCACTCGTCCTGGCGCTCCTCGCGCTGGCCCAGCTCATCACTTCGCTCGATTACAACATCGTTTATGTGGCACTGCCCGAAATCGGCGAAAGCCTCGATTTCTCCTCCCAGACGCTGCAGTGGGTCGTTAGTGCCTACGCCGTGATCTACGGCGGTTTCCTGCTGCTCGGCGGCCGTGCCTCCGACCTCCTCGGCCGCCGCCGCATGTTCGTCTTCGGCCTCTCCCTCTACGCCGTCGGCTCGCTCCTCGGCGGCCTCGCCAACGCCTCGGAGTTCCTCGTCGCGGCGCGAGCGGTGCAGGGCCTGGGCGGCGCGTTCCTCTTCCCCGCCACCCTCTCCCTGGTCATCACCTCCTTCAGCGAGGGCCGCGAGCGCAACCGGGCCCTGGCGGTCTGGGCGGGTGCCGGGGCCAGCGGCATGGTCCTCGGCTCGCTGCTCGGCGGCGTCCTGACCCAGGCCTTCGGCTGGGAGTCGGTCTTCTACGTCAACGTCCCGCTGGCGGTCCTCGCCATCGCCGCGGCCTACGTGCTGATCGCCCCGGACGGCAAGCGCGCCGCCGGCCGCTCCTTCGACGTGCCCGGCGCGCTGACCGGCACCGCCGGTGCCACCCTCGTGGTCTTCGCCCTGGTCCAGGGACCGGAGTCCGGCTGGGCCTCGGCCCCCGTGCTCGGCGCGGGCGCGGCCGCCCTGGTGCTCCTCGCCATCTTCCTGGTGGTCGAGTCGCGCAGTGCCGAACCGCTGCTGCCGCTGCGGCTGTTCCGCAACCGCAACCTGTCCGCGGGCGTGGCCACCACGTTCATGTTCATGGCGACCTTCGGTTCGCTGCTGTACTTCCAGACCATCTACTTCCAGGGCGTGCACGGCTACAGCGCACTCCAGACCGGTCTGGCCTTCCTGGTCCCGATGGTCGCGGGCCTGGTCGGCTCCACCGTCGGCGGCCGGCTCGCCACCCGCTTCGGCACCCGCAACACCATCCTGGGCGCCCTGGCCGTGGGTGCGGTGGGCACGCTGATGCTCGCACTCGCGATGGACCCGTCGGCCTCGTACATCGCCCTGGTCCCCGGCCTGATCGTGCTCAGCCTCGGCCAGGGGGCGCTCTACACCAGCATGTTCGCCGCGTCCTCGTCCGGCGTGGACCCGATGGAGCAGGGCATCGCCTCCGGCATCGTCTCCACCGGCCAGCAGGTGGGCGGCGCCGTGGGGCTCGCGCTCCTGGTCGCCGTAGCCAACTCGATCACCGGCGAGGAGGCCACCGCGGCGGCGACGACGGACGGTCTGCGCACCGCCGTCCTGATCGCGGCCGCCGCCATGGTCGTCTCGATCGGCATCGCGCTCACCTTCCGCCGTGTCGACGCCGAGGCGGCGGGCACGCCGGCCGGGGAGCCGTCCCCGCGGGACGCCCGGACCGCCGAGGACGAGCAGTCCGTGGCATCGGTGTCCGTCTGACCCTCGGACCGCACGGACCTTCCACACGAAGGCTCCGCACGAAGGCTCCGCACGCCCCCGGCGACTACGGCCGGTGTCTCCCTCGGGAGGCACCGGCCGTAGTCGTGCGCGGAGGATGCCGACGGGCACCCGTCACAACGGGCGGTGGGGGCACGGATGTCCGTGCCCCCACCGCCCGTTGTGACGTGCCGACTGGCTCCAGATCAGCCGAACTGGAGGTTGTCGAGGTACGACCGGACGTTGCGGCGGGTCTCGGGGACCGAGTCGCCACCGAACTTCTCCACGACCGCGTCGGCCAGCACCAGAGCCACCATCGCCTCCGCGACGAT
>NZ_JBIWAE010000020.1:0-178434 GCF_044759865.1 Streptomyces sp. NPDC099050
GCCGATGGTACTGCAGGGGGGACCCTGTGGGAGAGTAGGACGCCGCCGAACAATCATTGGAGAAGAGCCCCGTACCAGGGAACTGGTACGGGGCTTTTCTGCGTTTACAGGCATGTGTGGGGTGGAAACTCAGGTGAGGGCTGGTTGCCGGCTCGTTAGGATCCCGGGGTATGAACGAGTTCCTGATACGTCCTGTACGGGCTGATGAGTGGGCCGAGGTGAAGGAGCTGCGGCTCGCGGCCCTGCGGGATCCGGCCGCGCCGGTCGCCTTCCTGGAAACCCTTGAGCAGGGCGAGGGGAGGAGCGACGAGCACTGGCAGGAGCGGGCTGCGGGGGCCGCTGCGGGGCGGAAGGTTCGGCAGTTCATCGCCGAGGGGCCCGATGGGGAGTGGGTCGGGTCGGTGAGCGTGCTCGTCGAGGCGGCCGGCACGACGGACATCTTCGACGGGGAGATCGAGCAGGCCCAGGCGCACTTCGTGGGTGTGTTCGTCCGGCCGGCTCAGCGGGGGATCGGCCTGACCGAGGCGCTGTTCGGTGCCGCGCTGGAGTGGGCCTGGGGGCTGGAGGAGCCGGTGCTGGACCGCGTACGGCTCTTCGTGCACGAGGAGAACGCGCGGGCCGGGGCGTTCTACCGGCGGTTCGGGTTCGTGCCCAGCGGGAAGGTCGTGCCGATGCCGACCGACCCGTCCGCGAAGGAGCTGGAGTACGTGTTCCCGCGGCCCGCTTAGCGGGCGGCTACGGGGAGGTCCGCTTCCGGCCAGCGGGAGCGGGCCTGCTCGCGGCTGCGGCACAGGGCGAGGAGCGGGAGCGTCGTGTCCTGGAGGAGCTGCGGCAGTTGGGGGATCGGGGCCACGGCGGCGACGTCCTCGAAGACCAGGGTCAGTGGTGGGTCGAGCCGACCGTCGGATGACCGTGCGGCCATGCGGCGGCCGTGCTCGACCACGCTGGAGGCGAGTGCGGTCAGCAGCGGCATCGCACCCGGGTGGGCCCGGGGGTCTTCCAGGGGTTCGCCCACCACGTAGAGGGTGCCCCCTTCGGAGACGAACGATGCGAGGGCGAGGGAATCGGTTCGGTTCGGGGTGCAGGATTCCCGGATGTGGATCGAGGACAGGGCCGTCAGGGCGCGGGCCGTGAGGTGCTGGGCCTGCTCGCGGCGGTCCGGGTGTGCGGTGAGGGCGCTCTCGAGCTCGCCGGCCGCGCCGGGGGCGGCGGTTGCCGCCTGGGGATGGGTGCGCAGGATGCGGACCGGTTCCTGGGCGTTGGTGCCCTGGGCCCAGCGGTGCAGCTGCTTGAAGGGGCGGTTGTCGAGGGCGGCGGCCTGGAGCCAGCTGCGCAGGAGCGTTTCGGCGGTGTCCGCGATGGCCGAGTCCATACGGGCCTGGGGGCGGACCGGAGCGAGCAGCGCGATGGCGCGGTCGGCGGCGGTGGCGCGGTCCGCGCAGCCCTCCGTGGGGCTCCAGTGGACGCGGGCCGGGGTGTCGCAGAGGTGGGAGGGGTCGTAGAGGAGGACGGGGCCCAGCTTGGAGCGGGCGTCCTTCGTTTCCGACCAGAGGGTGGGGGAGGACGTGATCACGAGGATCGCGCCCGGGGCGGTCGCGATGGCCTCTGCGGCTGCGGCGGTGCGAGCTTCGGGTGGGGCGTAGGCCAGGCGGTGGCCTTGGGGCGGGATTCCGGCCGGGGCGGGTGCCGGTGCGGGTGCGGGTGCCGGGGCGTAGCCGAAGCCGTAGCGGTACGCCTCGTCGGTGGGTGCGGCGCCGTTGCCGGGGGCTCTGCCCCCGGGGCCCTGCGCCTCAAATGCCGGGGAGGCTGGGATCGGCGAGGCCGCCGGGTGGGACTTGGTGGGGATGGGGACTGTGGACGGGTGCGGGGCCGTTGCCGGGGGCCAGCCCCCGGACCCCCGCTCCTCAAACGCCGGAGGGGCTGGATTTGGCGTAGAGGCTGAGTAGGCCGGCGACGCCGGTGGGGATGGTGGGGGCTGTGCCGATGAAGAGGCTGGGATGGGGTAACTCTGCGGGGGAGTTGGGGCTTGCTGGCTCGGCTGGCTCGGCTGGCTCGGCTGGCCCGGCTGGCCCGGCTGGCCCGCCGCTTGACGCGCCAGGCGGCGGCGGGATTTTGTGCGGGCGACGATGCCCAGGGTGAAGATGGCCAGGACCAGGAGGATCAGGAGCTGACTGATGAACAGGCCCCAGAAGAGGCCCCAGTTGGAGAGGGCCTCGGGGGGTGTGTCCGGCCAGGCGGCCGGGATGTTCTGGGGTTGAGCTATCAGCGAGCGGACCGCGGTCGGAGTGCGGGTGAAGGTGACCTTGTCCGGCCAGGCGCCCTTCGTGAAGAGGGCTGCCAGGCCGGTGGACGTCCAGGTGAGGACGGCCAGGCCCAGGAGGAAGGCCAGGAGGCCCACCAGGAGGCCGTCCGGGATGCCGCCCTGGGGGCGGGGGGCCGGGTGGTCCGTGCGGTCGGGCATGTCAGGCCACCGTGGTGGCCGAGCCGCCGGCGTTGCGGTGGCGTTCCATCAGGAGGGCCCGCTCCTCTGTCTCGAGTTCGGCGGCGAGGAGGTCGTCGGGCAGGCGGTGCTGTACCGAGGATTCGGTCATGGCGCGGTCGGTGAAGACCAGGGGGCGTTCGGCTTCGGTGATCAGGTGTTTGACGACCTGGACGTTGCCGTTCACGTCCCAGACCGCGATGCCGGGGGTCAGGGTCGGGATGATTTCCACCGCCCAGCGGGGGAGGCCCAGGACACGGCCCGTGGCGCGGGCCTCGTCCGCCTTCTGGGCGTAGATGGTGCGGGTCGAGGCCATTTTGAGGATGGCTGCCGCTTCTCGGGCCGCCGCGCCGTCCACCACGTCCGAGAGGTGGTGGACGACGGCCACGAAGGACAGGCCGAGGCGCCGGCCGAACTTCAGGAGGCGCTGGAAGAGCTGGGCGACGAAGGGGCTGTTGATGATGTGCCAGGCCTCTTCGACCAGGAAGATGCGCTTCTTGCGGTCCGGGCGGATCCAGGTGTGTTCCAGCCATACGCCGACGATCGCCATCAGGATCGGCATGGCGATGGAGTTGCGGTCGATGTGGGAGAGGTCGAAGACGATGAGGGGGGCGTCGAGGTCGATGCCCACCGTGGTCGGGCCGTCGAACATGCCGCGGAGGTCGCCGTCGACCAGGCGGTCGATGACGAGCGCCACGTCCAGGCCCCAGGCGCGGACGTCGTCTATGGCCACGTTCATGGACTGGGCCGATTCGGGTTCCGGGTGGCGGAGCTGTTCGACGATGTCCATCAGGACCGGCTGGCGGTCCGTGATGGTTTCCACCACGTAGGCGTGCGCGACCTTGAGGGCGAAGCCGGAGCGTTCGTCCAGGCCGTGGCCCATGGCGACTTCGATGATGGTGCGGAGCAGCGCGAGCTGACCCGTCGCGGTGATCGCCGGGTCGAGGGGGTTGAGGCGGATCCCGTCGTCGTTCGCGGCGATGGGGTCCAGGCGGATGGGGGTTATTCCCAGCTGCTGGGCGATGAGGTTCCACTCGCCGACGCCGTCCTCGCCCTGGGCGTCCAGGACGACGACCTGGCGGTCCCGGAAGCGGAGCTGGCGTAGGACGTAGGTCTTTTCGAGGGCGGATTTGCCGTTGCCGGATTCGCCCAGGACCAGCCAGTGGGGCGCCGGGAGTTGCTGGCCGTACAGCTGGAAGGGGTCGTAGATGTAGCCCTTGCCGCTGTAGACCTCACGGCCGATGATGACGCCGGAGTCGCCGAGTCCGGGCGCGGCGGTGGGGAGGTAGACCGCTTGTGCCTGGCCCGTGGACGTGCGGACGGGCAGGCGCGTGGTTTCTACCTTGCCGAACAGGAAGCTGGTGAAGGCGTCCGTCAGGGCGGACATGGGATCTCGCATGGGCGGCCATTCCCTCCAGCTAGCGTCGGATGCCGGTGGCGAACGGCAGGGTGTTGACGAAGGCGCGGTGGTGCTCGCGGTCACACCATTCGAGCTTCAGGTAGGACTTGCCCGCCGAGGCGCGGATGGTGCGCTTGTCGCGGGCGAGGGCTTCGGGGGAGCGGGAGGACACCGTGATGTACCCGACCAGGTTGACACCGGCGGCGCCGCTCGCGAGGTCTTCGCCGCGCTGGTCGAGCCGGCCGTGGGCGGCGATGTCGCGGGGGTCGACGGTGCGGTTCATCTTGGCGGCGCGGCTGGCGTCGGCCTCGTCGTTCGTCTTCTCCGTGAGCATGCGCTCGATGGCGATCTCGGTGGGTTCCAGGTCCATGGTGACGGCGACCGTGCGGATGACGTCGGGGGTGTGGACGAGGAGCGGGGCGAGGAAGTTCACGCCGACCGGGGTCATCGGCCATTCCTTCACCCAGGCCGTGGCGTGGCACCAGGGGGCGCGGGTGGAGGACTCGCGGGTCTTGGCCTGGAGGTAGGTCGGTTCGACGGCGTCCAGTTCGGCGGGCCAGGCGTTGCGCTTGGTCATGGCCTGGATGTGGTCGATGGGGTGGTCCGGGTCGTACATGGAGTGCACGAGGGAGGAGAGGCGGCCCTGGCCCAGCGGCTGGCGGACGCGGATGTCCGCCTCGGCGAGGCGGGCGCAGATGTCGGTGAGCTCGCGGGCCATGACGATGGCGAGGCCGGCGTCGCGGTCGACCTTGCGGCCCTTGTGGGGGGTCGCGGCGCGGGCGATGGTGTGGGCCTCGGCGGCGAGCTCGCGGGTGAAGTGGATGCAGGCGACGAGGTACGCGCGGTGCTGCTCCGAGGAGGTCGACACCATCGACTGGAGCTGGTCGTACGAATCGCGCAGCCAGACGGGGGCGTGGGTGTCGCCGCGGGCGGCGACGTCCTTGTCGTGGGCCTCCGGGTCGGCGGGCAGGGTGCGTACGAGCATCTGGAGGCGGGTGACGAAGCCGTCGCCGTTGGCCACGTGCTTGAGGAGGGTGCCGAAGCGGTCCACGAGGGCCTCTTGGTCCTCGCTGTCGCGCAGGCCCACGCCGGGGCCCTCGATCTCGATGGCCGCGGTGACGGTTCTGCGGTCCGCGTGGAGCAGGACGGCGATCTCGTCGGGGCCGAAGGGGGCGGCGAGCCAGTTGATGCGGCCGATGCCGGGGGGCGGGCCGACCTCGACCTCGCGGCCGTCGCCGGCGCGGATGCCGGCTTCCATGGCGCCGGAGCGGAACGTCGTGCCGCGGCGCAGGGTGCGCTTGAAGCTGCGGTTGATCTCGAACCAGCGGTAGAAGGTGCGGCCGCGGTAGGGGACGTAGACGGCGGCGAGGGCGAGCATCGGGAAGCCGGCGAGGGACACGATGCGCAGGGTGAGGGAGGGGACGAGCAGTCCGCTCATCATGCCGAGGAACGCGCCGGCGATGATCAGGGCGATCTCGCCGGTCTCGCGGTTCTTGCCGACGATCGCGTTCGGCCGGGCCCGGCCGATGAGATACGTGCGGCGGGGCGTGACCGGGTGGAGCTGGTGGGACTGGGTCGTCACCGCCCGTCACCTCCTGTGTTCCTCGTGCTGGAGCCCGTACGGGGCGGGGGCGTGGCGGACGGGCCGCCGCTGTTCCCGCCGCCGGAGCGTCGGCTGCTGTGTGCGGCCATGCCTCCGGAGATCTGGTTGTCGCCGCCGGCGCGGTGGGCGCCGCCGCCGCTGTTTCCGCCTCCGCTGCCGCCGCCGCGGCTGCTGTGGGTCTTGATGCCCTGGGAGACGAGGGAGGCCGGGGAGCTGATGACGGCGGCCGCCTGGGCGCCGTCGGTGGCCTTGCTGCGGTTGGTGCGGGCGGAGGCGATCTCGTCGCCGAAGCCGGGGACGAAGCGGTAGATCATCGCGGAGGCGAAGATCGCCAGGAGGATGATCGCGAGGCCCGAGACGACGGCGGAGAAGGCGTTCGGGCCCTTGTCGCCCGCCAGGGCGCCGGCGAGGCCGAGGACGATGACGATGACCGGCTTCACGAGGATGACGGCGATCATGATGCCCGCCCAGCGGCGGACGTGGCCCCAGAGGTTGCGGTCGACGAGGCCGGCGTAGACGACGGTGCCGAGCAGGGCGCCGACGTAGAGGAGCGCGGCGCGGATCACGAGCTCCAGGCAGAGGATGCCGGCGGCGAGGACGGTGACGAGGGCGACGACGATCAGCATGATCGGGCCGCCGCCGATGTCGTCGCCCTTCTTGAGGGCTTCGGCGAAGGAGCCGAAGAAGACGTCGGTCTGGCCGCCGGTCGCGGAGGCGATGACCTCGGTGACGCCGTCGGTGGCGGAGACGACGGTGTAGAGGATGAGGGGGGTGAAGGCGGAGGCGAGGACGGTGAGCCAGAGGAAGCCGATGGCTTCGGACATGGCGGTGGTGAAGGGGACGCCGCGGATGGCTCGTTTGGCGACGGCGAAGAGCCAGAGGATGAGCGTGAGGATGGTGGAGGCGGCGAAGACGATGGCGTACTGCTTGAGGAAGGCGCCGTTGGTGAAGTCGACGTTGGCGGTGCCGTTGACCGCCTTGCTGAGTTCGCCGACGATCCAGGCTGCGGCGTCGGCGCAGCCCTTTGCCAGGGAGGAGAGCGGGTTGAGGGCGTCTGCCGGATCGCTGGGTGCGAGGCCTGTGCCGGGGCCGTTGGGGGCGGTGCCTTCGCGGTTGCAGTACTGCTTCGCAGGTCCGATCAGCAGGTCGCAGGGGTCATCGCTGGGTAGCCGAGACGGGGTTGGTGTGGGGCTCGGGGCGGCGTAGGCACGGGTCGCCAGGCCTGCGATGGCCAACTGGGCGCCGGTGACCATGCCGACCCGGAGCCGGAGGCTAGCGGGCATAGGTGAAGCCTCCGAACTCCTTGACGGCCTTGCTGATGTCCTCGGAAGGTGACGCGACCGCATCGCCGGGAACCGGTGCGGGGCCGTCCTGCTGGGAGTCGGAGAGGACCTTCCAGTCTCCGCCCGTCCAGACCAGTTCGAACGTCCAGGTCTTCCACGTCGTGCGTACCGGGTCGGTGGACTTCGCTCCGGACATGCCGATGAGGCCCGTGTACCAGACGGAGACCTTCGCGTTCGTCGGTGTGTAGCTGTCGGTTCGGGTGCCGACGGGGACGGCGCGGGTGACGAACGTGCTGCCCTGCGGAGGGTTGCCGTTCGCGTCGAGTCCGAGTTTGGCGAGGAATGCGGCCGAGTACGCCTCGTCCTGAGGGCCTCTCAGTTTGGCAGCGGCGTCCGGTGTGTAGATCCCGTCTACGAGCGTGTGCCGGGTGTTCTTTCTGAACATGCCGTCAGAGCCCAGTGCCACCGCGTAGTTCGCCGCTGCCGACTGGGCGCCCTGTTCGGTCTGGGCGAAGCCCTTGGGGATGCCCGCGGACTTGCCGTCCACCGGGGCGATGCCCGTGGCTGCCGTTGGGTTGGTTGCCGTGGGGGCCTTGTCCGTCGGCGGGGGGGTTTCGGGGGTGCGGGACTGGTTGGCGAAGGCGATGGCTGCGATGAGGAGGACCACCACGCCGACGACGGTGATCAGGCCTCGGGGGGTGCGGCGGGGTGGGGCGTACGGGTCCGAGGGCTCCGGGAAGCGGGTACGGGTCTGGCCGGTGCCGCCGACCTCGCCGCCACCGTATTGGTCGTCGGTGCTCATTCGGTGTTCGCCCCCTCCGCGTCGTACGACGGTAGCGCTGGTATCCGCGCAGGCGCGGTGTGGTGAGTCCTCATCAGGGCTCGGGCTAGACGGCCATTCCGTAGACGATCGTGAAGAGGGTGCCCAGTGAGCCGATGATGAAGACGCCCGTCAGGCCGGCCACGATGAGGCCCTTGCCCTGTTCCGCGCTGAAGGTGTCGCGCAGTGCGGTCGCGCCGATGCGTTGCTTGGCAGCGCCCCAGATGGCGATGCCCAGGCAGAGCAGGATCGCCACGGCCATGACCACCTCGATCATGATCTTCGCTTCGTTGCCGAGACTGCCGAACGGCCCCCAGTTCGGAGCGATTCCGCCGATGATGGTGGTGATGTCGCCCTTTTCGGCTGCCAGGATCATGTAACTCACCGCCCCAGTATGGGTAGTTCCGGTAGCCCGTGCCCGGACGGCAAGGGTCACGCCCTATCTTCCCTGATGAAACCGCCGTCGGATGTCGACTTGACTGCTCTCTTTACCCGATCTGTCGCCCCGGGTGTCGGCCGTATGTCCTGACCTGGGGTCGGGCGGCGTGTGGGGGAAAGAACGTATGGTCACTCTGTGTATCACGAGGTGTGACTGCGGGCAATGATTGCCGTCTCGGTGCGGTGGTGGCTCGGATCGGGCCGCGCCGTTTGGCGCAACGGGGGCCGCGCCCGGGGGGTGGGCCGGGCGTGGCGCCGGTGGGGTGTGTGGGCGTGTGGGGGGTTTGGGCTACGGGGCGAGGATGTTCGAGGTGAACGGGGCGTAGCGGGTTTCGCCGGAGTGGATGACGCCGATGACCTCGCCGGTGCACCAGCGGCCGCTGGTGATGAAGACGGGGCTGTCGGTGTGGTTCGTGACCGCGGCGGGGCCGTCGTGCAGGACGCAGCCCGACGGGTCGTGGATCGGGTGGCCGTTGATGACCAGTTCGCCCGAGGACGCGTGCGCGGAGCCGCCGAGGCCGAGGGTGAGGAGGGTGGCGGCCGTGAGGGTGCCGAGCGTACGGAGGGTGCCGAGCGTGCGGGGGGTGTCGAGGGTGCGGGGGGTGCTGGGGGTGTCGAGGGGCGTGGTTGGGCTTCGCATGGGGGGAGCCTTCGGTGGGGTGGGGGCGGAGTCGGCTCGGATGGGCTTCTTCCGGTTGTGTGGCTCACCGTAGGGGGTTCGTTTCGGGGGGTGGCGTCCGTGGAGGGGCGTGTGGATGCGCCGGGGGCGCACGGGTGGGTGGTGTGCGCCGCCGTCCCTGTCGGGGTGGGCCCGGACCAGCGCCTACGGGAGCCAGTGCGCGGGGCGGGTGAGGGAGGGCGGGATGCGGGTCGCGGGGTTGCCCCGGGCCGCGTTCAGCTGGGGCTGGGTGAGGAAGAGGGCGCCGGTGAGGTCGGCGTCGCGCAGGTCGGTGTCGCGGAAGTCCGCGCCGATCAGGTCGGCCGTGCGCAGGTCGGCGCCCTTGAGGTCGGCGGCGATCAGGTAGGCGCCGCGGAGGTTGGCGCCGCGCAGGTTCGCGCCGGGGAGGCGGGCGCCCATCAGGTCGGCGCCGCGGTGGTTCTTCTTGCGGCCCGCCACCCCGGCCCGTACGAGCTCGCTGGTCTGGAGGAGGAGGGTGTTCGCCTCCTGGCGCAGCGGGGCGATGTCGAACTCCGCGAGGGTCTGCGGGGTGGCCCCGGTCCACCGGGTGGTGTCGGCCAGGGCGGTGCGCAGCTGCGCGGGGAGGGGGTGCGCGGCGGGGAGGGGGAGGGCCTCGGTGCGGGTGAGGGCCTCGGCGAGGTAGAAGAGGAGCTCGTGCAGGTTCCGCATCACCGGGAAGACCGTGAACATCGTGGCCGCGGTGCCGGGGCGGGAGCGCCAGTCCCGGCCGCCGAAGGTGACCTGGGAGACCTGCTGGCCGGCACCGAAGCAGTCGAAGACGGTGCAGCCCGGGAAGCCCTTGTCGCGCAGCCCGGTGTGGATGCCGCAGCCGAAGTCCTGCCGGAGGTTCTCGCAGGGGGTGCCGGCGGGCTTGTTCACGGCGAAGTCGGTGGACTTGGAGAAGGGCAGGGCCACGCAGCAGAGCGCGAAGCAGTCGGCGCAGTCCGCTCGCAGGAGGGGGAGCGGGGCGGGGAGCGGGGCGGGGAGCGCGGCGGGCGCGCCGGGGCGGGCGGGGCCGGAGGGCTGGGGCTTGGGCACGTCCCCATTGTCTCCCCGTGGGGGAGTTGGGTGGTGCTCGCGTGGGTGGGGGAAGGCGGAAAGGCCTTGATCGTCGTGGGTGGGTCCGGCGAGCATCGCCGTATGACCGAAGTGATCGCAGTAGCCGTCATCACCTTCCTCGCCGTCATCAGTCCCGGCGCCGATTTCGCCATGGTCGTCCGCAACAGCTACCTCTACGGGCGCCCCACCGGCCTGTTCGCGGCCGCGGGGGTCGCGGCCGGGGTGCTGGTCCACGTCTCCTACACGATGCTCGGGGTCGGTCTGCTGATCGCCTCCTCCGCCGAACTGTTCACGGTGATCAAGCTCGCGGGCGCCGCGTACCTGGTGTGGATCGGGATACGGACCTTCCGGGCGCGGACCGAGGTGGCCGTGGACCTGGAGGAGAAGGGCGGGCTGACGCCGTTCGGGGCGCTCCGGAGCGGCTTCCTGACCAACGTGCTCAATCCGAAGACCACGCTGTTCGTCGTGTCCACCTTCACGCAGGTGGTCGGGCCGGGGACCCCGGTGTGGCAGCAGGCCGGGTACGGGCTGTTCATGTCGGCGGCGCACCTGGGCTGGTTCGGCGCGGTCGCGCTGTTCTTCTCCGACTCCCGGCTGCGCGACCGGATGCTGAAGGCGCAGAAGGCGCTGAACCGGGCCATCGGCTCGGTCCTGGTGGGGCTCGGGGTGGGGCTGGGCTTCGCCCGCTGAGTCGGGGTATCGGGCCCCTGCGAGGCCGGGAGGGAATCCGCGATATCCCCAAACGGCGGACTGTTGCCCACATGGTTGGATACGCTCCCTTTCGTGGGTGCGAGAACCAAGCGCGCACGGTGTGCTGATCGAGAACCAAGACAGCACAAGCGGTACAAGCCTTGCCGTACCAAACCGGGCTGGTTCCAACCCGGCTGGTGTTGATCGTGGAAGACCTGTCGGGTCGCTGACCTACAGGCGGCGTGAGCCAGGAATCTCCCTGCGCAAGCTGGGAGAGGGTTCAACTACGAGATCCTGCGCCACAGGCCGATCGGCCCGTTGGAGCTATCCACTAGCTGCTGCGGGCCGGCCGGGGCACCGAGGTGGTCGAGGCCGCGCTCGCGCCCGCCGGGGCCGCGCCCGTGATGCTGGCGCGGGCGCTGCGGATCCGGGTGGCGGAGGACTCCGTACCGTCCGTGGTGCCCGCGCCGGAGCTGCCGCCGCCCGGCGAGGTGGGGCCGGCGCCGTTCTTTCCGGTGCCGTGGGAGAAGGGCTACCACTCGGCGATGGAGACCCGCTTCGCGCGGGGCGCGTTCGTCGAACCGGGTCCCGGGACCTGCTGGATGCGGATGGGGGTGCCGCTCGTCGCCGGGGAGGAGCCGCGGCCCCTGGACCGGGTGCTGGTCGCGGCGGACTCCGGCAGCGGCATCAGTGCCGTCGTGGACTTCGGCCGGTACCTCTTCGTCAACGGCGACCTCACCGTGCACCTGCACCGCCATCCGGCCGGTGAATGGGTGTGCGTGGAGGCCCGTACGAGCGTGGACGCGGCGGGCATCGGGCTGGCGGACGCGCGGCTGTACGACGAGAAGGGCCCGATCGGGCGGAGCGCGCAGAGCCTGTTCGTCGCCCCGAGGGGGTAGGGAGGGGGAGCGGGGCCGAATACTTCGTATCGTCCTATGAGTTCACCCGTCCGCCGGGGTGTGTGCTCCAAGTGCCCCGGTTGCGTTGGTTCCTGTGCCGCATCCTCGGCGGGATGATTCGACACGGGGTGGCGGGAGCGCCGGGAAAAGCCGTTCGATGGGGGAAGGTTGGCGGGTGCGCAGACTCTGGGTGGTCGGTGGAATCAGCTTCGGGGCGTGCCTGTGCTTTCTCGCCCTGCTCGTGATCGGTACGTACTCGGCGGCCGCGGGCATCGCGACCGGCGCCGGCGGGCGGGCTTCCGGGCTCGCGAAGGGGGCCGTGCCGGGGAAGTACCAGTCCCTCGTGCAGAAGTGGGGCAACCTCTGCCCGACGCTCACCCCGGCCCTGCTGGCCGCCCAGCTCTACTCGGAGAGCGGCTGGAACCCGGGCGCCGTGAGCCCGGCCGACGCGCGGGGCATCGCGCAGTTCATCCCGGGCACGTGGGCGACGCACGGCGTCGACGGCGACGGCGACGGGGACCGTGACATCTGGGACCCGAACGACGCGATCCCGTCGGCGGCTTCGTACGACTGCGAGCTGGCGCGGTACGTGTCCAAGGTGCCCGGGGACGCGGTGAAGAACATGCTGGCCGCCTACAACGCGGGTCCCGGCGCGGTGAAGCAGTACGGGGGCGTCCCGCCGTACCGGGAGACCCAGGGGTACGTGAAGACGATCACGACCCTCGCCAAGAGCTTCGAGGCCCCCGTCGGGCGGGTCGCGCCCTCGCAGCAGGCCGCCGGGGCGATCTACTTCGCGCAGAAGCAGCTGGGGACCCCGTACTTGTGGGGCGGGAACGGGACGCCCGAGCAGGGCGGGCGGTTCGACTGCTCGGGTCTGACCAAGGCCGCGTACGAGTCGGTGGGGGTCGATCTGCCGCGTGTGGCGAACGACCAGTACAACGCCGGTCCGCATCCCTCGCGCGCGGAACTGCTGCCGGGGGACCTGGTGTTCTTCTCCGATGATCTGACGAACTCCCGGGAGATCCGGCACGTCGGGCTCTACGTGGGCGGCGGGTACATGATCAACGCCCCGTTCACCGGAGCCGTGATCCGCTTCGACAAGATCGACACGCCCGACTACTTCGGCGCGACGCGGGTGACGAAGGACGGGGCGGAGGCCCTGCCCCGGCGCGAGGGCGTCGGCAACACAGTGTGAAGCAAAGGCCCTGAGCTGCAACGATGAGTCACTCTTCGATAACGTTGGGGTGATCATTCGGTGGAGAGCGGAACGTAGCCGCCAGAACGGGCGTTCCATGGTCACTGGGGGCAGGACGAGTGCAAGGGCCGGGTTGATCACCGGGGGGCGAAGGGCCGCACACAGGCGTGCGGCCGTACGGGTACCAAGGCAAGGGCAAGGGGCCGCATCACCATGGCTGGACTCACAACAGGTGGGCCGAACGTGGATGTAAGCCTGCTGTACGAGATCAACGGACTCGCGCGCCACGCCCCCGGCCGGCTGGACCGGACGGTCGCGGTCCTCGGGGAGTACGGGATCCTGCTGGCCCTCGTGCTCCTGGTGCTGTGGTGCTGGCGCGGAGCGCGCCGGCAGGACGAGCCCGCCGCCGTCGAGACCTTCACCGCGCTCGTGTGGGCCCCGCTCGCCGCCTCGGCAGCGCTGCTCCTCAACATCCCGCTGCGCGAGTTCGTGGGACGGCCGCGGCCGGCCGCGCAGCACGGCGGTGTCGAGGTGCTGGAATCCGGCGCCGGGATCGGCCACAGCGCCTTCTCGTTCGTCAGCGACCACGCGACGCTCGCGATGGCCCTCGCCGTCGGCCTGTTCGTCGCCCACCGCAAGCTCGGCTTCATCGGGATCGGGCTGGCCCTGCTGGAGGGCTTCACCCGGGTCTACACGGGCCAGCACTATCCGACCGACGTCATCGGCGGGCTCGCCCTGGGCACCGCGGTGGTGCTGCTGCTCGCGCCGCTCGCGATGGCGCTGCTGACCCCGGTGGTACGCGCCGTGGCCCGGTCCCCGCGCCTGGGCGTACTGGTCCGGGCACGCGAGCGGGTGGTGCCCCGCCCGGTGGACCTCGCGGCGACCGAGCCCGCGGGGCGCGGGCACGAGAGCGACCTCGCCGCCTGACGCGGTGCGGGTGCCCGGGCGGCGCTCGGGCGGCGCCCGGGGCGTCAGCCGATGCGGTACGAGTCCCAGACGCTCAGCACCACGGCCGCCAGCAGGCACAGCGCCGCCGCCCCGAAGCAGACGCGGACCGCGGCCGGGCGGGAGCGCGGGGGCGGGGTCACCGATCGCCGCCGTGGTCCGTAGCGTCCGCCTCCGCGTCGGAACGCCGGTAGCGGGAGCGCAGCCACAGGCCGGTGCCGGTGGCCGCGGCGGTGGTGACGCCGATGGCCAGGGCGACGTCGCCCGGCCCGTCGGCCGTGCCCACGGGGCTGGCCCGGGCCGGTGCGGCGGGGGCGAACGCGATCATCAGGGCCCACAGGAGGGCGGCGAGTCGGGGCGCGGGTCCGGGCATGAGTCAAGGGCAACCGCTCCCGGGCGCGTCGGCCATCCGGGCCGTCCGATCGGGCGACCCGCTACTCCGGGGCGTGGGCGGCGGCGTCCTTGCGGGCCAGGTCGCGGGAGCGGCGGGCCGGGCCGCGCCAGCCGCACGTACAGGCGGCCAGGCTGAACGAGCCCCGCTCGGAGGTGCTCGTGGCGTGAGCGGCGTGGTCGGCGTGATCGGTGGAGGGTGCCGGCGCCGGGCCCGAGGGGTCGCGGGTCAGCGGCACTGCGGCAAGCGGAGGGACGAGAGTCGCTTCGGTGTGCGGTTCCACTCCACCAAGGTACCGGGCCGGGGGCGGGTGGGGCACCGGCCCGGGGCGGGGAGGCCGCAGCCGTGACGGGAGGCCCGGGACCTCGTTAAGCGGAGCGGGTGGGGCCTCGGGCAAAAAGCGGTCACGCGTTGGGGGTTGGCAGGCGATGGTGGTGCACCAGCACAGGCGAGGGCGCGCGGGCAGGGCTGCGGTCGCGGTCGGCCTGGCCCTGACGGTGGCGGCGTTGAGCGGGTGCGGCGGCGATGCCGTCGCGGGCGACGACGGCCGGCCGGCGGCCGATGACGGCCGGGCCTCCGGCGATCCGGGGGCTACGGTCCGCGCGGCCGCCGACGCGCTGGCCAGGACCGGGAGCGCGCAGGCCCGTACGGCCATGGAGATGGCCACGGGCGGCACCCGGGTCACGATCCGGGGCGAGGGCGGGGTCGACTTCAAGAACCGGATGGGGCAGCTGCTCGTCATGCTCCCCGACGACGCCAAGGGACAGGCCGAGCACCGGCCGATCACCGAGCTGCTGGTGCCCGGCGCGCTCTACATGAAGAACCGGGGCGCGGGCGTCCCCGCCGACAAGTGGGTCCGCATCGACACGACGGCCCTGGCCGACGGGAACCTCGTCACCGGCGGGGCCACCGACCCGATGGCCGCCGCGGAGCTGCTGCGCGGGGCGCAGGAGGTGACGTACGTGGGCGAGACCGAGGTGGGCGGGACCAAGGTGCGGCACTACCGGGGTACGACCGACATCGCGCGGGCCGCGGCGCAGGCCTCACCGGCGGTGAAGGGGGCGCTGGAGGCGGCGGCGAAAGGGTTCGGCAAGGACGCGGTGCCGTTCGACGCCTACCTCGACGCCGAGGGACTGCTGCGGAAGGTCCGCCACCGCTTCACCTACGTCAACGCCGGCGTGATCGATGTGTCTTCCACCACGCTGCTCTACGGCTTCGGGACCCCGGTCACCGTCGTATTGCCGGCCGAAGGGGACATTTACGCCGGGAAGATCGCCGATTAGCCGGCCGGAGCCCCCGGGGGCGGCGCGATCGGGCCATGGCCGGGTAGCCGGAAATGGTCCATCCGTGTCATGCGCGCCGCGCCGCGCGCTCCCTACGCTGAGAAGCCGAGCGCCGGCGACCGGACGACGGCAGATTGAGGTGACACGCGTGACTCCCGCAGGCGGTTCGACGGTGCAGGACCTCGTGGCTCTCGCCGAGATCGAGCTGTGCGGAGAGTTGATCATCGCGGCGTCGGCGGTGGCCGAGGAGAGGCTCAGCCAGGACCGGATCGACGAGGTGCTGATGGGCGTGTGGTCCGGCTGACCCCCGTTCCCCGGGCCGGGGCCGTCCCTCCGGCGCACCGGTCAGGTGCGCAGCAGCCGGGCGATCGCCTTCGTCGCTTCCTCGACCTTGGCGTCGATCTCTCCTCCGCCCTTGAGGGCCGCGTCGGCGACGCAGTGCCGCAGGTGCTCCTCCAGTAGCTGGAGCGCGAAGGACTGGAGCGCCTTCGTGCTCGCCGAGACCTGGGTGAGTATGTCGATGCAGTAGACGTCCTCGTCGACGAGGCGCTGGAGCCCGCGGATCTGGCCCTCGATCCGGCGCAGGCGCTTGAGGTGCTCGTCCTTCTGGTGGTGGTAGCCGTGCACCGGGACGGCCGCCGTCTCGGCAGCCGTGTCCGTGGTGGCTCCGGAGCCCTCCGCCTGGATGGCAGTCATGCGTCCTCCCGTGTCCGGAATGGGGGACCTATACCCCTCATGGGTATAGGGTACCGGCCCCCGGCCGCAGGGGCAGGGGCCCGTCGTCCTCACTCTGCCTGATGGAGGACACTGGGGAACTGCCGGTTAGCCGTGGCCGGGGGATGCGCCTAGCATCAGCCTGACCGAATCCAATGCACCCCGAGGACCTCACGTGCGATTTCGTCTGACCCCCAGGGAGACGAGCTTCTACGACATGTTCGCCGCATCCGCGGACAACATCGTCACGGGCTCGAAGCTCCTGATGGAACTGCTCGGAGCGGACATGTCCGCCCGAGCCGAGATCGCGGAGCGGATGCGGGCAGCGGAGCACGCGGGAGACGACGCGACCCACGCGATCTTCCACCAGCTCAACTCCTCCTTCATTACGCCGTTCGACCGCGAGGACATCTACAACCTGGCGTCCTGCCTCGACGACATCATGGACTTCATGGAAGAGGCGGTCGACCTGGTCGTCCTCTACAACGTGGAGGAGCTCCCCAAGGGCGTCGAGCAGCAGATCGAGGTACTGGCGCGCGCGGCCGAGCTGACCGCCGAGGCCATGCCCCACCTGCGCACGATGGAGAACCTGACCGAGTACTGGATCGAGGTCAACCGTCTGGAGAACCAGGCCGACCAGATCCACCGCAAGTTGCTCGCCCAGCTCTTCAACGGCAAGTACGACGCCATCGAGGTGCTGAAGCTCAAGCAGATCGTCGACGTGCTCGAAGAGGCGGCCGACGCGTTCGAGCACGTCGCGAACACGGTGGAGACCATCGCGGTCAAGGAGTCCTGAACCTCGTGGACACCTTCGCTCTGGTCGTGACCATCGGTGTCGCGCTCGGCTTTACGTATACGAATGGTTTTCACGACTCCGCGAACGCGATCGCGACCTCGGTCTCGACCCGTGCGCTGACCCCGCGCGCCGCGCTGGCGATGGCCGCGGTCATGAACCTCGCCGGTGCCTTCCTCGGCAGCGGGGTCGCCAAGACGGTGAGCGAGGGCCTGATCGAGACGCCCCACGGCAACCGGGGCATGTGGATCCTCTTCGCGGCGCTCGTCGGCGCGATCGTGTGGAACCTGATCACCTGGTACTTCGGCCTGCCCTCGTCCTCCTCGCACGCGCTGTTCGGCGGCATGGTGGGCGCGGCGCTGGCGGGCGGTACGGAGGTGCTCTGGTCGGGAGTGGTCGACAAGGTCGTCATCCCGATGTTCATCTCGCCGGTCGTCGGCCTCGTGGTCGGCTACCTGGTGATGGTCGCCATCATGTGGATGTTCCGCCGCGCCAACCCGCACAAGGCCAAGCGCGGTTTCCGCATCGCGCAGACGGTCTCTGCGGCCGGCATGGCCCTCGGCCACGGTCTGCAGGACGCGCAGAAGACCATGGGCATCGTGATGATGGCCCTGGTCATCGCCGACGTGCAGAACGCGGGCGACTCGATCCCGGTCTGGGTCAAGATCGCCTGTGCCGTGATGCTCTCGCTGGGTACGTACGCGGGCGGCTGGCGCATCATGCGCACCCTCGGCCGCAAGATCATCGAGCTGGACCCGCCGCAGGGCTTCGCGGCGGAGACCACCGGTGCCTCGATCATGTTCGGCTCGGCGTTCCTCTTCCACGCGCCGATCTCCACCACCCACGTGATCACCTCGGCGATCATGGGTGTGGGTGCGACCAAGCGGGTGAACGCGGTCCGCTGGGGCGTCGCCAAGAACATCATCCTGGGCTGGTTCATCACCATGCCGGCCGCGGCGCTGGTCGCGGCGCTCAGCTTCTGGGTGGTCAACCTCGCCTTCGTGTGAACGAGTGCGACCGAAGCCCAGTGCGCCCCGCCGGATCGGCTGATCCGGCGGGGCGCACTGGCGTGTGGGGCGGGCGGCTCGGTCAGCCGGCGGTCAGCCAGCGGTCAGCCAGCGGTCAGCCAGCCGAAGTAGGCGCGGCGGGCGGGGCCGCCGAGGTCGGTCAGGTTGAAGCTGGTGGCGCCGGTTCCGGTGACACCGCCGGCGTCGGTCTTCAGCTTCCAGACCCGGCCCGCGTAGCCGTCCTCGCCGTAGCCGCCGACGTACACCTCGGGCTTGCCGTCCTTGTCCGTGTCGATCACGCTGAGCGCGGACCCGAAGTGGTCCTCCTTCTCGGAGGTGCTGGGGACGCCCGCCGAGTCCTGGGTGAGCGTCTTGGCGCCGGTGGTGGTGACGCCGGTCGCGCTGCCGCGCAGGACGGTGACGGCGCCGGCCCGGAACGTGGCCTCGGGGTCCGTGCCCGTCTCGCTGCTGGCGCCGATGAGGAGGTCGCCGTACCCGTCCTGGTCCGTGTCGCCGATCGCGACGGCGTTCCCGAAGAAGTCGCCCACCTCGGCCGTGCCGGGGACGCCGGCGGTGTCCTGGTTGTAGTAACGGACGGGGAGCGTGGTGCTGATGCCCGTGGAACTGCCGTACGTCACGGTGAACCCGCCGCCGTCGCCCCTGGTGTGCATCCCCGAGTCGCTGCAGGCGAAGTCCTGGTAGCCGTCCTTGTTGAGGTCGCCGAAGGCCCGGTCGTCGCAGGAGCCGAGGACGGAGCCGGCCGGGACGAGCCCGCCGGGGGTGCCCTTGAGGAGGACGCCCTTGTCGTAGCTGGAGGCGACGATGTCGGCGATGCCGTCCCCCGTCATGTCACCGACGTGCAGGTTCGAGCCGTAGATGCCGTCCAGGGTCTGCGTGTCGCGGTACAGCACCTTGGCCGGTTCGTTGGTGGCCGGGTCGAGGGGGCCCTGCAGGACGGCGATCCCCTGCTTTCCCCCGTCGTTGGACTGGGTGACGATGTCGGCGATCCCGTCGCCGGTGACGTCGCCGACCTGCGGCTTGTACGGGACGACGCTGGTCCCGCCGGACGTGTAGGCGCCGTAGCTCAGCACACCGGTGTACCGGCCGGTGATGCCGTCCTCGCTCCCGCGCAGCACCAGGATTCCGGTGCTCCGGTTCTCGGCGTCCGAGCCGCCCTCGACCAGCAGGTCGGTGTAGCCGTCGCCGTCCACGTCGCCGTGGCTGGAGGGGGTGCCGAACCGCCCGTAGGTGGCCGGGAGTCCGGGCACGCCGGGGGTGTCCTTGGTGATCACTACGGGCTTCTGCAGGCCGGTGGGCGAGCCGTACTGGATGGAGAGCGCGCCGGCCCGCTCCCGGCCCGCGACGGTGACGGCGTTGGCCGAGACGGCCAGGTCCGGGTAACCGTCGCCGTTGAAGTCGGCCGAGCCGGCCGGGGCGGCGGTGGGGGCGGCCGTGGCGGCTACCGGGGTGGTGAGGCCGATGACGGTGGCCGCGCACAGGGCGGCGAGGGTCAGGCTCTGCTTGCGCATGGGTGAGGTCTCCAGCCTCCGGTGAGGAGGGGCCCGGTGAGGGCGGGGGCCGGTCAGCCCGCGAAGCGGTAGCCGAAGTTGGAGGCTCCGGCGGTGCCGCCGAGGGTGGTCAGGCCGAAGCTGGTGGCCCCGGTGCCGGTGAGGCCGGTGCCGGGCGCGGTGGTGAGGTTCCAGACGTGGCCGGTGTAGCCGTCCTCGCCGTTGCCGCCGACGTAGACCTCGGGCCTGCCGTTCTTGTCCGAGTCGATCGTGGCGATCGCGGAACCGAAGTGGTCGTCCTTCTCGGAGGCGCTGGGGACGCCCACGGTGTTCTGGGTGACGGTCTTCGCGCCGGTGGTGGTGATGCCGGTCTTGCTGCCGCGCAGCACGGTGAGGGCGCCGGCCCCGGCGGTGGTGGCCGCGTCGTCACCGGTCTCGTACGAGGCGCCGATCAGCAGGTCCGCGAAACCGTCGCCGTCGGTGTCGGTGATGTCCAGGGTGCTGCCCCAGCGGTCGCCGATCTCGGACACGCCGGGGACGCCGGCGGAGGACTGGGAGAGGAGCAGGGCGGGCTTGGTGGTGTTGAGGCCCGTCGGGCCGCCGTAGTTCACGCTGACGGCATCCCGCACGACGTCGGTGCGCGCCGGGCTGTAGCCGAGGCCGACGGCCAGGTCCAGGTATCCGTCACCGTTGAGGTCGCCGAAGGCGGAGCCGTAGATGTTCGAGTAGTCCGCGTGCTCCTTGAAGGTGCCGCTGCCCTTGACCAGGCCGGTGCGGCTGCCCTTGAGGACGGTGCTCGCGGGCTTGTAGTCGCGGTGGCCGACGACGGTGACGTCCGCGAGTCCGTCGCCGGTGATGTCTCCGACGAAGAGGCCGTCGCCGCGCAGGCCGATGCCGTCCTCCTTCCAGATGTCGCGGACGACGGTGGACGCGGCTTTGCCCGTGGTGCGGTTGATCGGCCCGGACAGGACGGCGAAGGTGAAGCCGAGGCGGCCGCCGTGGGCGCGGATCACGATGTCGTCGGTGCCGTCGCCGTTGATGTCGCCGGCGCCGAGTCCGGCGCCGAGGAGCCCGGGGTCGGTGGACGTGGAGGTGCCCGGCGGGAGGGTGGTGGAGGCGCCCGTGATGCCGCTCTCGGAGCCCCACAGGATGATGTTCTTCGAGACCCACTGGACGTACAGGTCGTCGTAGCCGTCGCCGTCGAAGTCGCCGTGGGCCTTGACCTCGCGCCACTTGCCGTCCTCGACCGCGTCACCGCCGACGCCGGGGGTGGCCTGGCTGATGACGGCGGCCGTCTCGTACTTCAGGCCGGTGGCCGAGCCGTAGGCGATGGTGACGGCGCCGGCCCGCTTGATGCCGTTGACGGTGGCGGTGTGGGCGCCGATGGCGAGGTCGGGGTAGCCGTCGCCGTTGAAGTCGGCGGTGGGGGCCTTTGCGGGCGTGGTGGCCGCGGTGGCCGGGGTCAGGGTGGTGAGGCCGAGGACGGCGGCCGTGCAGGCGGCCGTGACGAGCAGCGTGCGGGTGCGCATGGGCTGGGTTCCCCCCGGAACTGGTGGGTGATGGGGTGGGGCCGGCCCCTCGGCAGCAGGGGCCGGCCGGAGGTGGCGCCTAGTTGCTGAACCAGGCGCCGAAGTGGGCGCCGCCGTAGCCGGCGCCCAGGTTGAAGGACGTGGCGCCGGTGCCGGTGAGGCCGGTGGCGCCGTTCTGGAGCTGCCAGACGCGGCCGACGAAGCTGTCCTCGCCGTTGCCGCCGACGTACAGCTCGGGCTTGCCGTCCTTGTTCGCGTCGAGGAGGGTGACCGACTCGCCGAAGTGGTCGGACTTCTCCGAAGTGCTGGGGACGCCCGCGGAGTTCTGGGTGAAGAGCTGGGAGCCGGTGCCGGTCAGGCCGGTCTTGGAGCCGCGCAGCACGGTGATCGCGCCGGCCACCTGGGTGGTGGCCTCCGTGCCCGACTCCCAGGAGGCGCCGACGACGAGGTCGGCGTAGCCGTCCTTGTCGATGTCGCCGAGGGTGACGTCGTTGCCCCAGCGGTCGCCCTTCTCGTTGACGCCCGGGACGCCGGTGCTGTTCTGGTCGTAGAAGCGGGAGGGCAGGGTCGTGCTGACGCCCTTGGGGCCGCCGTAGGTGACGGTGATGCTGCCGGTCAGGTTCGCGTCGTAGCCCGCGGGGTTGCTGACGAAGTCGCGGTAGCCGTCCCCGTTGATGTCCCCGAAGGAACCGCGGTAGCGCGCGTTGATCTCGCCGCCCTGGACCAGACCGGTGGGGGTGCCCTTGAGGACCTGGGCACCTGCACCACCCTGGGTGCTCGTGCCCATGGCCACGATGTCGGCGATGCCGTCGCCGGTCATGTCGCCCACGTCGACCGAGCTGGTGGAAACCCTGTCCTTGGCCTCGGTGTCGCGGAACTGGGCGGAGGCGGGCTTTCCGGTGGCGCGGGCGAAGGGGCCGAACCGCGTGGCCGTGCCCCAGACCGCGTTGGTGGTGGGCCCGACCTGGGCGGGCAGGACGAGGTCGTCCTTGCCGTCGCCGTTGACGTCCCCGATCGCCAGGGAGTTCGTCTGGATACGGGGCGACTGGGCGGTGCCGGCGCCCGCCGGGAGTTGGGTGCCGCCCGAGATGCCAGTCGGGCTGCCCCACAGGACCAGGATCTGCCCGCCGGTGATGACCGCCAGATCGTCGTAGCCGTCGGCGTTCAGGTCGCCGTGGGCGGACGAGAAGCCCCACCCGGTCTCGGTGGCGGTCGGCTCGCCCGGGATGCCGGCGGTGGCCCGGCTGACCATCTGCTGCTTGTCGAAGCGCAGGCCGGTGGGGGAGCCGTAGGCGAAGGAGACGAGGCCGGCTCCCTTGAGCCCCTCGACGGTGGCGCGCGGGGCGCCGACGGCCAGGTCCGCGTAACCGTCGCCGTTGAAGTCCGCGGCGTCCTCAGTGAGGGGCTGCGCCGGGGCCGTCACGGCGGCGGGTGCGGCGCTGGCGGGGGACAGGCCGGTGACGGCCAGGACGGCCGCGGTGCATGCGGCCGCCGTCAGGTACTTGGTACTGCGCAAAGGGTCCCCCCGGGGTCCGGTGACGGCTTCAAGGGCCGCTTCCGGTACGTAACTTGTCGCTGGCGTACGTATGACCAACGGGTCCGGGGCAGGGTTGTTGTGATCCAGGTCACGGTCCGGGGGTGCTGTGCCGGGTGCTGCGCGGGGTGGTGTGCGGGGTGGTGTGCGGGGCCGGGAAAGAGAAGCGGGCCGGCTCCCCCCACCCAGGGGGAACCGGCCCTTTTCTTTCTTTCGCCTTGCGGTGGCACCGCCATGCAGCACCGCAGGACGCTCAATCACATCTCGGTTTAGCCGAAGCGGCCCGAGATGTAGTCCTCGGTCGCCTGCACGGACGGGTTCGAGAAGATCCGGTCCGTGTCGTCGAGCTCGATCAGCTTGCCGGGCTGGCCCACCGCGGAGAGGTTGAAGAAGGCCGTGCGGTCGGAGACGCGCGCCGCCTGCTGCATGTTGTGCGTCACGATGACGATCGTGAAGCGCTCCTTGAGCTCGCCGATCAGGTCCTCGATGGCGAGGGTGGAGATCGGGTCGAGGGCCGAGCAGGGCTCGTCCATCAGGAGGACCTGGGGCTCGACCGCGATGGCGCGGGCGATGCACAGGCGCTGCTGCTGGCCGCCGGAGAGGCCGGAGCCGGGCTTGTTCAGGCGGTCCTTGACCTCGTTCCAGAGGTTGGCGCCCTGGAGGGACTTCTCCACGATGTCCGAGAGCTCGGACTTCTTGAAGGAGCCGTTGAGGCGCAGGCCCGCCGCCACGTTGTCGAAGATCGACATGGTGGGGAAGGGGTTCGGGCGCTGGAAGACCATGCCGACCGTGCGGCGGACCGCGACCGGGTCCACGCCGGGGCCGTACAGGTTCTCGTCGTCCAGCAGCACCTTGCCCTCGACGCGGCCGCCGGGGGTGACCTCGTGCATGCGGTTCAGGGTGCGCAGGAAGGTCGACTTGCCGCAGCCGGAGGGGCCGATGAAGGCCGTCACGGAGCGGGGCTCCACGGTCATCGAGATGTCGTCGATGGCCTTGTGGGTTCCGTAGAAGGCGGACAGTCCGCTGACGTCGATTCGCTTTGCCATGGTGGTCACTTCGCTTTCATTGATCGCGTCAGCGACCGGTCTTGGGGGCCTTCCAGCGGGCGATGCCGCGAGCCACCAGATTGAGGATCATGACGAAGGCGATCAGGACGAGCGCTGCGCCCCAGGCCCGGTCGTAGGAGGCTTCACTGCCGACCTTGTACTGCTCCCAGATGTACAGGGGGAGCGAGGACTGGGCACCTTCGAAGGGGTTGTTGTTGATCAGCTGGGTACCGAACACCAGCAGCATGATCGGGGCGGTCTCACCCGCGATGCGGGCCACGGCCAGCATCACGCCGGTGGCGATGCCGCCGATGGCCGTGGGGATCACGACCTTGAGGATCACGCGCCACTTCGGCACACCGAGGGCCAGGGCGGCCTCGCGCAGCTCGTTCGGGACGAGCTTGAGCATCTCCTCGGTGGAGCGGACCACGACGGGCATCATCAGGATCGACAGGGCCAGGGATCCGGCGAAGCCGGAGGGGCCGAAGCCGAGCATCAGGGTCCACGTCGTCAGGATGAACAGACCCGCGACGATGGAGGGGATGCCGGTCATGACGTCGACGAAGAAGGTGACGGCCTTGGCGAGCGAGCCCTTGCCGTACTCCACCAGGTAGATGGCGGTCAGCAGGCCGATGGGGGCCGAGATCGCGGTGGCCAGGGCGACCTGCTCGATGGTGCCGAGGAGGGCGTGGTACACGCCGCCGCCGGGCTCGAAGGAGGTCACGCCGTTCATCGAGTGGCTGAGGAAGTCCCCGTCGAGGACCTTCATGCCGCGGCTGATCGTCGTCCACAGCAGCGAGAGCAGCGGGACGAGGGCGAGGACGAAGCAGACCCAGACGACGGAGGTCGCGACCCGGTCCTTGGCCTGGCGGCGGTTCTCGACGATCGAGCTGGCCGTGTACGTGATGACCACGAAGAGGATGGCCGCGATCAGACCCCACTGGATCTTGCTGTGGAGGCCGGAGGCGGAGCCGATGCCGGAGCCGAGGGCGACCGAGGCGGCTGCGATGCCGGCCGGGGCCCAGCGGGGCAGGTGGCCCTGCTTCAGGCTGCTGGGGGCGGCGGACTTGGTGGCCCGGGAGGGGCGCTGGTCCTGGAGTGCGTGGCTCATCAGGCGTTCGCCCCCGAGAAGTCCTTGCGACGGGCGATGATCATCCGGGCGGCGCCGTTGACCAGCAGGGTGAGCAGGAAGAGCACGAGACCGGAGGCGATCAGGGCGTCGCGGCCGAACTCGTTGGCCTCGTCGAACTTCGCGGCGATGTTCTGCGCGAACGTGCCGCCGCCCGGGTCCAGGATGTGGCCGGAGATCAGGAAGCTCGGGGAGAGGACGGTCGCGACGGCCATCGTCTCGCCGAGCGCGCGGCCGAGGCCGAGCATCGAGGCGGAGATGACTCCGGAGCGGCCGAAGGGCAGCACCGACATGCGGATGACTTCCCAGCGGGTCGCGCCGAGGGCCAGTGCGGCTTCCTCGTTCATGCGCGGGACCTGCAGGAAGACCTCGCGGCTGACGCTGGTCACGATCGGCAGGATCATGATCGCGAGCAGGATGCCGACGGTGAAGAGCGAGCGGGCGACGCCGACCTGGGTCTTGTCGAAGACGTAGGTCCAGCCCATGTACTCGTCGAGCCACAGGTTCAGCCCCGCGAGCTGCGGGACGAGGAAGAGGGCGCCCCAGATGCCGTAGATGATCGACGGCACGGCGGCCAGCAGGTCGACCACGTAGGCGAGGGGGGCGGCCAGCTTGCGCGGCGCGTAGTGCGAGATGAACAGGGCGATGCCGACAGCGATCGGAACCGCGATGGCCATCGCGATGATCGAGCTGACGACGGTGCCGAAGAGCAGGACGGCGATGCCGAAGACGGGAGGGTTGGCCGACGCGTTCCAGTCGAACGTGGTGAGGAAGTTGCCCTCGTTGTCGGCCAGCGCGATGGAGGCGCGGTAGGTGAGGAAGATGGCGATCGACGCCATGATCACCAGGAGCAGGATGCCGGAGCCCTTGGAGAGGCCCGCGAAGATCTTGTCACCGGCGCGGCCGGTGGACCTTCCGCTCTTGGAGACGGGCGGAGCCGTGTCTATCTGGGTGGGTGTGGTGGAAACCATGATCTTTCCGGTCTGGATGGGGGGCAAGCCCCCTGGCGGCGGTGCACCGGATCCCCTGGGTGGAGGGGAGGGTCCCCGGGCCGGTCCGCCCCCCGGACGGGGGGAGCGGACCGGTGGTCCCGGGGGTCTGGATCAGGCGAGCTTCGCGATGACTTCGCGGACCTTGGCGTTGATCTCGGCCGGGATCGGCGCGTAGCCGTTCTCGGTCAGGACCTTCTGGCCCGCGTCGGACGCGGTGTAGTTCAGGAAGGACTTCACGGTCGGGAGAGTCTCGGCCTTGTTGCCCTTGTCGCAGACGACCTCGTAGGTCACCAGGACGATCGGGTAGGCGCCGTCGGCCTTGGTGGCGTAGTCGAGCTTAAGCGCCAGGTCGTTGCCGGTGCCGGAGATCTTGGCGGCGGCGATGGCCTTGGAGGCGTTCTCGCCGGTGGCCTTGACCGGGGCAGCGGCGCCGGTGGCGACGTCCACGGTCTTGATGCTCTGCGAGGAGGCGTACGAGAGCTCGAAGTAGCCGATCGCGCCGTCGACGGCCTTGACCTGCGAGGCGACACCGGAGGAGCCGGAGGCGGCCTGGCCACCCGGGGCCGGCCACTTCTTCGCGGCCTCGTACGTCCAGGCCTCGGGAGCGGCGGCCTTGAGGTACTTGCCGAGGTTCTCGGTGGTGCCCGAGTCCTCGGAGCGGTGGAACGCCTGGATCGCGGTGGCGGGCAGCGTGACGCCGGGGTTCAGCTTCTTGATCGCCTCGTCGTCCCACTTCTTGATCTTGTCGTTGAAGATCGCGGCGAGGGTGGGGGCGTCCAGCGTCAGCTTGTCCACGCCGGCGACGTTGAAGCCGATGGCGATGGGGCCGCCGACCATGGGCAGGTCGATGCCCTGGCCGCCGGTGCAGATCTTCTTCGACTCTTCGACGGCCTCGGGCTTCAGCGCCGAGTCCGAACCGGCGAAGCCGACGGTGCCCTGGTTGAAGGCGACGATGCCCTCACCGGAGGAGGAGGACTTGTAGTTCACCTCGACGCCGGGGCAGGCGGCCATGTACGCCTTCACCCAGAGGTCGATCGCGTTCTTCTGCGCGGAGGAGCCCGAGGCGAGGAGCTTGCCCTTGGCGCCGTCGCACTTGATGTCGCCCACGGCGGCGGAAGGCTTGCCCGAGGCGCCGGCGTCGGTCTTGGTGTTGTCGTCCGAGCCGCACGCCGTGAGGACCAGGGCGCCGGACACGACGAGCGCCCCGAGGGCGGAGGCACGAAGCATGTTCTTGCGCTGAAGCTTCACTTTCGGGTGTTTCCTTCCAGAAGCCGCCGGCCGCTTTCTGAATCGGGGCGGCGTGCGAAGAGGACTACGTCGGTTGCCCGGAGAAATCGTCCGCCTTCGCGGCGACTCGCTCCCTGCACCTCCGAAGTTAGGCAGATCAGGTGAAGCGGCCGACCGGGGTAAGTGAACGGATGGTGAACCGTGGCGGACGGGGTGGTGCGTTTGGGCGGCGCCACAGCCCGGCGTCATCTTCTGTTACCCCGCCGTTATCGCGGCGTGACCGGGGGGTGGCCGGGTCGGTCGTGGAGCCGTGGGTGCGTGCGGCGCCGTTGCCGGCGGCCGGCCCCTGGCCCCCGGCCCCCGTGCCTCAAGCGCCGGCGGGGCTGGACGTGCCCCGGCGGCGTGGGGCGTGGGGTCAGGCGGGCGCGTGGCTGGAACTGGCCGGTTGCCAGATGTGCTGGAAGGTGGCGCGGGACGCTTCGACCTCGTGTCGCTGGTCCGCGTGCAGGACGCCCAGGGCGTACGCCGTGGCCGGGGTGATGCGGGGGGTGCGGGCGGCCGTGGCCGAGGCGGCGGCCGCTTCGGCGGCGTCGCGGTGGCGGGTCAGGGCCTGGCCCGCCACCGTCAGGCGGGCCACGTCGCCGCCCAGGGCCTCCTGGGCGTAGCGGTGGACGCGCAGCAGGCGGCGCACCTCGTTCCACGCGCTGTCGTGGTCCGCGTCGTACGGGTGCGAGGGCGAGGGGTCCGGCAGGGTGTGCACTGCCGTGGACAGGCGGGAATGAGCCACCTCGGCCAGGGGTACCAGGACCTCGTCCACCCGCCCCCGGGCCGCTACGGGGTCCAGCGGGACCTCGGAGGCCAGCACCGCCACCGCGTCCGCGACCGCGTGGAAGCGGGAGGAGCCCAGCGCCTGCAGGGTCGCGGAGTGGGCCCGGGTCCGGGCCAGGGTCAGCTGGCGCTCCAGCAGGGCGCCCGCGCGGGCCGAGCCCACGGTCAGCGAGCCCGCCGTACCCCGGGGCGCCGGTACCTCGGGGCTTCCCGACAGCCGCTGCAGGGCGTCCATCAGGCGTAGCAGCCGGGCCGCGTACGCGTGCTCGTCGGCCAGCGTCGCCGAGAGCCAGACCAGCTCGGTGCGCAGCGAATCCGCCCAGGAGGAGTCGGCCACCGCCCTGAACGTGGACAGGGAGCAGGAGATCCGGCGCGCGGCCCCCCGCAGGCCGCGCGCCGCCTCACTGCCGTCGGCGCCCCCGTTCGCCGCGCCCTCCTCGTGCAGGCGCAGGCCCCGCAGGAACGCGGTGGCCTGCGCACGCAGGTACGTACCCAGTACGGTGCCTGCCGTCGTCGCGGTCAGGTCATGATTTGGCTGAGCCACGCCGGCGCCTCCGGGCGTCAATGAGCATCTCCTGAACGTGCCGCAGCGGCTGGCCCTCGCTGTCCGTGCTGTGCCGGGTCCATTCGCCGTCCGGGCCCAGGTGCCAGGAGGTGGTGGCGTCGGACATCCCGGTTTCCAGCAGCCGGTCCAGTGCCGCGCGGTGGGCCGGGTCGGCGACCCGGACCAGTGCCTCGATACGGCGGTCGAGGTTGCGGTGCATCATGTCGGCGCTGCCTATGTACACCTCGGGTTCGCCGCCGTTGCCGAAGGCGAAGACCCGGGAGTGCTCCAGGAAGCGTCCGAGGATCGAGCGGACCCGGATGTTGTCCGAGAGCCCGGGGACACCGGGGCGGATCGCGCAGATGCCGCGGACCCAGATGTCGATGGGCACGCCCGCCTGCGAGGCCCGGTAGAGGGAGTCGATCAGTGCCTCGTCGACGATCGAGTTCATCTTGAGGCGGACGTACGCGGGGCGGCCCGCCTTGTGGTGCGCCGCCTCCTTGTCGATCCGGGAGATCAGGCCGTCGCGCAGCGAGCGCGGGGCCACCAGCAGCCGGCGGTAGGTCTCGCGGCGCGAGTAGCCGGACAGCCGGTTGAACAGGTCGGAGAGGTCGGCGCCGACCTGCGGGTCCGCGGTGAGCAGGCCGAGGTCCTCGTAGAGCCGTGCCGTCTTGGGGTGGTAGTTGCCGGTGCCGACGTGGGAGTAGCGGCGCAGTGTGTCGCCCTCCTGGCGGACGACGAGCGACAGCTTGCAGTGGGTCTTGAGGCCGACGAGGCCGTAGACGACGTGGCAGCCGGACTCTTCGAGCTTGCGGGCCCACTTGATGTTGGCCTGCTCGTCGAAGCGGGCCTTGATCTCGACGAGTACGAGGACCTGCTTGCCGGCCTCGGCGGCGTCGATCAGGGCGTCCACGATCGGGGAGTCGCCGGAGGTCCGGTACAGCGTCTGCTTGATCGCGAGGACGTCCGGGTCGGCGGCCGCCTGCTCCAGGAAGGCCTGCACGGAGGTGGAGAAGGAGTCGTACGGGTGGTGGAGCAGTACGTCGCGTTCGCGCAGCGCGGCGAAGATGTCGGGCGCGGACGCGGACTCGACCTCCGCGAGGTCGCGGTGCGTGCCGGCGACGAACTTCTTGAACTTCAGCTCCGGGCGGTCCAGGGAGGCGATCCCGAAGAGGGCCGTGAGGTCGAGGGGCCCGGGGAGCGGGTACACCTCGGACGGGTTGACCTTGAGCTCCTGTACGAGCAGGTCCAGGACCCCGGGATCGATGGACTCCTCGACCTCCAGGCGCACCGGCGGGCCGAAGCGGCGCCGCATCAGTTCCTTCTCGAGGGCCTGGAGGAGGTTCTCCGCGTCGTCCTCCTCCACTTCGAGGTCCTCGTTGCGGGTCACGCGGAACATGTGGTGCGCGAGCACCTCCATGCCCGGGAACAGCTCCTCCAGGTGCGCGGCGATGACGTCCTCGAGCGGGACGTAGCGCTGCGGGGAGGCCTCCAGGAAGCGGGAGAGGAGCGGCGGGACCTTGACGCGGGCGAAGTGGCGGTGGCCGCTGACGGGATTGCGTACGACCACGGCCAGGTTCAGGGAGAGGCCGGAGATGTACGGGAACGGGTGCGCGGGGTCCACGGCCAGCGGGGTGAGCACCGGGAAGATCTGGTTGCGGAACAGGGTGAAGAGGCGCGCCTGCTCCTTCTCGGTGAGGTCGGGCCACCGGATGAGGTGGACGCCCTCCTCGGCGAGCTGGGGGGAGATGTCCTGCTGGAAGCAGGCGGCGTGGCGGGCCATGAGCTCGCGCGAGCGGGTCCAGATCTGGTCCAGCACCTCACGGGGCTGGAGGCCTGAGGCCGAACGGGTGGCGACGCCGGTCGCGATGCGGCGCTTGAGGCCGGCGACGCGGACCATGAAGAACTCGTCGAGGTTGCTCGCGAAGATCGCCAGGAAGTTCGCGCGCTCCAGGAGGGGCGTCGTGGGGTCCTCGGCGAGCTCCAGGACGCGCTCGTTGAAGGCGAGCCAGCTGCGCTCCCGGTCGAGGAAGCGGCCCGGGGGCAGCTCACCGGTGTCCTTGTCGTCGTAGGCGTCCAGGTCCGCGTCGAGATCCGGTTCCAGATCGACGTGCGGGCGGTGGGCGGCTATGGACCCCAGGCGCGCGTGGGCGCCGGTGGCCGCGCGCGCGGCGACCGCCTCGGGCGTGGCGGCCGCGGCGGCCACGGAGGCGGAGATATCGGCGGCCGACGGCGCGGACGGGGACGCGAACTTGTTCGGCGGCTGCTGGGTGGGGACCTCGGTGGGGGCTGCGCTGGGCTTCTGGCTCATGACTCCATTCTTCCGCGTACGCGGAAGGACAGGCGCGTCGGACGGGTCTGCCGTCAGTCGGAGTCGGGGTTGCATGCCGTCAGCTTCACGACCGCGCATTAATGCCCGGTTAATGGCGTATGGCTTCCAGGGTCCGGGCGGGGGTCGTCTGGTGGCGACGGGGAGCGGGGGAGCCGTGGCTGCGCCTGGGAAGCGGGGCCGCCCGCCGCCGTCCGTGCCGGGCCCGGTGGGGTTGCCGACGGGTGCGGCGGGGCCGGGCCGGGTCCACGACGCCTGGGCTGCGGCCCGCGCCGGCGCCGTGGGAGGGGCCTGCGGGTGCGTGGGGGCGGGGGGTGTTCTAGCGTCGGTAGGAGGGAGGGATGTCCGGCCGAGCCGGTCCGGTACGGGGACCGGGCCCGGGGCCGTACGCCGGCCGCGTGCGCTCGGCGCCGTTTCCGCGGGCAGGTCCATGCCCCGGCGCCCCGGCCGCGCGGTGATGCCCGAGAGCAGGTACCTCCCATGCGCACGTCGACCCGTATCACCGGTGTTCTCGCCGGTCTGACCCTCGCCCTCGGTGGCGCGTCCCTGGCGGCTCCGGCCGTGTACGCGGCTCCCGCCGACGTCTCGGCCTGCATCAACCAGGTGGAGCGGGAGCTGAAGGGCGGCGAAGCTCCCGCTTCCGTCCGTGCGTCCTGCTACATCGCGCTGAGCGGCGCCCAGGACGAGTGCGTGTCCGGTCTGACCGAGGGCGCCGGTGTGACCAAGGGGACCGCGGAGACCGCCTGCGAGCTGGGCGCCAAGTAGCCGAGTAGCCAAGTAGCCGAGTGCCCGAGTAGCCGAGTCGCGGAGCAAGGGCGCTCCCGGGCGGCACCCGGCCGCCCGGGTGCCGGTCAGCTCTCCGTGCGGTACATCAGGTCCACCTCGTGGGTGGAGAACCCGAGGCCCTCGTACACGGCCAGGGCCGCCGGGTTGTCGGCGTCCACGTAGAGCATCGCCGTGGGCAGGCCCGCCGCGGCCAGGTGGCGCAGCCCGATCGCGGTGAGGGCCTTGCCGAGGCCGCCGCCCTGCGCGCCGGGGCGTACGCCGAGGACGTAGACCTCGCCCAGCTGCTGCTCGGCGTGCACCTTCGTCCAGTGGAAGCCGATCAGTTCGCCGTCCCGTTCCGCGAGGAAGAAGCCCCGGGCGTCGAACCAGGGCTGCGCGATGCGGTCGTTGAGGTCCCGCTGCGTGAGGGAGCCCTGCTCGGGGTGGTGGGCGAAGGCCGCCGCGTTGACGGCCAGCCAGGCGGCGTCGTCGGCGCCGGGCACGAAGGTGCGAACGGTCACGCCGGCGGGCAGGACCGCCTCCGGCAGGGGGGCTGTGCCGGCGTACTCGCCGAGCGGGCGGCGGAGCTGGCGCAGTTCGCGGAACAGGGTCAGGCCGAGCACCTGCGCGAGGTGCCGGGCCGCCGACTTGCCGCCGTGCGCCCACACCCGGATCCGCTTGCCCGAGGCGGCCAGCAGGGCGGTGCCCAGCGCCCGCCCGTGCCCGCGCCCGCGGAGTGCGGGGTGGACGACGAGCTCGGCGGCGGGGGCCTCCACCGGGTCGGTGTCCTCCAGTTGCCCGTAAGCGGTGAGCCGCCCCTCGGCGGTGAGGAGGAAGTGGCGGATCCCCTCCCTGGCTCCGCCGCGCAGCTGGAGCCGGCCCTGCTCGGACACGGCGGTGGTGCCGTCGGTGCGGGCCGCGTCCTCGATCAGGGCGAGAACGGCGTCGGCCTGTTCGTCCGTCAGTTCGTCGAGGGTCTGGATCTGCCGTCCCGGCTCCAGGACCACTGCTGCGTCGTCAGTCATGGAACCGAGCCTACGACCACGCCGGGGGCTCGGCGGGGTGCGGCCCGGGCGGGTGGCGGGACTGCCGCGCTGTCTGTCCCGCGAACGGCCTGCCGACGGCTCCCCGTCGGTCGCGTGTAACCAGCTCGATACCCGGTACCCCCTGTCGCGCTACGCGCGTTGACTCTAGGCTTCGGCAGACCTCCCGAGATGTATCGCTGTCCACAAAGGGGAACAAATGTCAGCGACGCCACAACGGCACCGCCGAACCCGCCGGTTGGCCCTCACCGCCCTCGCCGTGGCCACGGCCGGCGGTGCGATGATCGCCGCCGCCCTTCCGGCCGGAGCCGCGAGTGGTGACGGATACGGCCGTGACCACGGCCGCACCGTCGACGTGCAGATGCTGTCGTTCAACGACCTCCACGGCACGCTGGAGCCCCCGCAGGGCTCCTCGGGCACCGTGACCGAGCGTCAGGCCGACGGCACCACCAAGGCCATACCCGCGGGCGGTGTCGAGTACCTCGCCACCAGCCTGCGCGAGGCCCGCAAGGGCCACCGCTACTCCGTCACCGCCGCGGCCGGCGACATGATCGGCGCCAGCCCGATGGTGTCGGGCCTCTTCCACGACGAGCCGGCGATCGAGGCGCTCAACGACCTCGACCTGGACGTGAGCGGCGTCGGGAACCACGAGTTCGACGAGGGCAAGGCCGAGCTGCGCCGCATGCAGTACGGCGGCTGCCACCCGGTCGAGGGCTGCTTCGAGTACGGCAAGGAGTTCGGCGGCGCCGACTTCAAGTACCTCGCCGCGAACGTGGTGGACGAGAAGACCAAGCGTCCGATGCTGAACCCCACCTTCATCTGGAAGAAGGGGGACGTGAAGATCGGCTTCATCGGCGTCACCCTGGAGGGCACCCCCGACATCGTGACCGCCGACGGGGTCAAGGGCCTCAAGTTCGGCGACGAGGTCGAGACGGTCAACAAGTACGCCGAGGAGCTGAACCGCCAGGGCGTGAAGTCGATCGTGGCGCTGATCCACGAGGGCGGCCTGCCCGCGAGCGGCGCGTACAACTACGACTGTGACGTGCCGGGCGCCGGCGCCGGCATCTCCGGGGCCATCGTCGACATCGCGAAGAACATCTCGCCGAAGGTCGACGCCCTGGTCACCGGCCACACGCACCAGGCGTACGCGTGCAACATCCCCGACCCGGCGGGCAACCCGCGCACGGTCACCTCGGCCGCCTCCTACGGCCGGCTGTTCACGGACACCACGCTGACGTACGACCGCGCGACCAAGGACATCGTCCGTACGCCGGTCGCCTCGCCGCTGGTGGTCCAGAAGGTCGTCAACCGGGACCAGCCCAAGGCCCCGGACCTGACCGCGCTCATCCAGCGCTGGAACGCGCTGGCCGCGCCGATCGCGAACCGTCCGATGGGCTACATCTCGGCCGACATCGCGGGCCGCGGCTCGGCGGAGTACGAGAAGCCGCTCGGTGACGTGATCGCCGACGCACAGCTCGAGGCCCTGGCCCCGGCGGCCAAGGGCGGTGCGCAGCTCGCCATCATGAACCCGGGCGGCATCCGCGCGGACCTGGCCTACAAGGCCGCCGGCGCCGAGGGCGACGGGGTGGTGACGTACGGGGAGTCGTACACGGTCCAGCCCTTCACCAACATGATGACGGTCGTCGACCTGACCGGTGCCCAGCTGATCACCGCGCTCCAGCAGCAGGTCACCGGCCCGGTCAACGGGGTGAACCCGAAGATCCTGCAGGTCTCCAAGGGCTTCTCCTACACCCTGGACACCACCAAGGCGGGCGCGGACCGCATCGTGGTGGACTCGGTGAAGCTGAACGGCGAGGCCATCGACCCCGCCCGGACCTACCGGGTCGCGATGAACGAGTTCCTCGCGGGCGGCGGTGACGGCTTCGGCGTCCTGAAGGAGCACAAGAACAAGCTGGTCGGCGCGTCCGACCTGGACGTCTTCAACGCCTACCTGAGCGCGCACTCCTCGGCGGCCGCGCCGCTGGCCCCGCCGGCGGCGGACCGGATCACGGTCATCAAGTAGCACCTGCCTCTTGAGGGGCGGTGGGCCATCGGCCCGCCGCCCCTTCGGCGTTCCCGGGCGGCTCACACCGTCTCCAGGAAGCCGCGCACGGCCTCCGCGAGGCCCTTCGGGTCCTGGAAGGGCACGAAGTGCTCGGTGTCGAGGCCGACGTACGAGGTGCCGGGGCGCCGGGCGACCATCGCGTCGGCCAGTTCCCGGGAGAGCACGTCGCTGCGCAGCCCGTGGACGATCAGCGCCGGGCAGGTGCTGGCGAGCCAGACGTCCCAGCGCGGGCCCTCGTCCCCGGCGAGGGTGGCCAGGGTCGCCGCGGGGTCGAACGGCAGCCGCCAGCCGGAGTCTCCCGGCAGCGGGCGCAGGAACGGCCCGGTCCCCTCGGCGAGCGGGCCGAGGGCTTCGAGGAGTTCCTCGCGGGTCGGCGCGGTGTACGGGAGGACGTGCAGGAAGTCCCAGAAGGACGGGCCGTCCCGGCGCGGGCTCTCCACCGGGGTGTCGACGTTGATCAGGGCGGACACCAGGTCGGGCCGGGCGGCGGCCAGCTGGTAGGCGTTGACCCCGCCGAGGGAGAAGCCGAGGACGGGCACCGGGCCGCCGGGGGCGAGGTGTTCCAGCAGGGCGGCGGCGTCGGCGGCGTAGCCCGCGCGGCCGTACTCGGAGGCGAGCTCGGAGTCGCCGTGCCCGCGCTGGTCCGGGGCGATGACCCGCCACCGCTCGCCGAGGTCGGCGGCGAGGGCGGTGAAGTGGGCGCCCTCGGAGAGCCCGCCGTGGAGGGCGAGCAGCGGGCGGCCGGGGCCGCCGAAGTCCAGGTAGGACAGGGTGCGGCCGTCGATCTTCAGCTCGTGGCGGATGGCGTTGGCCGGCGTGGCGTTGGTCGGCATGGCGTTGCTCTCCCCGTGTGTGCTGGTCGGGTGTGCTGGTCGGTGGGCCCGGGACCCGGTCTCCGCCCCGGGAGCCAGGCTGCCAGGATTTGGGCAACCGCGCAATACGGTTGTATAGCGCGCCTGCCCAAAAACCTGCCGCGGATACGATCCGGACATGGGAAATCGCGAGGACCTGCTGGCCGGAGCCCGGCGCTGCCTGGAGGAGAAGGGCTACCTCCGGACGACCGTGCGCGATATCGCTTCGGCGGCGCAGGTGAGCATGGCCGCGATCGGCTACCACTTCGGCACCCGCGAGGTGCTGCTCAACCAGGCGCTGTTCGCGGCCATGGACGAGTGGGCCGCGGGCTCGGGCCGGCTCACCGGGCAGGGCGACACCGCGCGGGAGCGCTACGCCGACACCTGGGACCGCAAGATCCGGGACTTCGGCGAGATGCGCTGGCTCTGGACCGCCTCCGTCGAGGCCTTCGCGCACGCGCAGTCCTCGCCGGAGCTCCTCGCGGTCCTGGCGGAGGGGCAGCGGCAGAACCGGCGCATGGTGGCCGCGCAGTTGCGCGGGGTCCCCGTCGAGGAGGTCGAGGAGGAGGACGTACGGAGCCTCGGATCGGTGCACATCGCGCTGCTGACCGGGGTCATGGTGCAGGTCCTGACCGACCCGGAGCACGCGCCGGACGGCCGGTCCCTCGCCCAAGGCCTGCGCCTGATGGCGGAGTTGCTCGAAAGCTGACGCTACCCGTGGGTAGTAATGCATGGCTCCGCACGCCATAATCCGGGCCACCACTGGGTCGGCAAAGGGGCGGGCATGGGCGTGGACGCGGGCGTAGGCACGGATGCGGGCGCGGGCGCGGGTGCAGGTGCAGGCACGGGTGCGGGCGCGGGCACGCCTACGGGGCTGCGCCGGCGCAGCTTCCTGGCGGGGGCCGCCGCCCTGGGCGCCGCGGGCGCCGTAGCCGGGCTCGGCGCGGCGCCGGCCGCCGCCGCCTCGGCACTCTCCACCCAGGACTGGATGAGCGGACTCGGGGACGCCACCCCCCTCCAGCGGATGACCATCCCCGGCACCCACGACTCGGGCGCCACCCGGGGCGGGCTCTACGTCGCCTGCCAGAACACCTCGATCGCCGACCAGCTCGGCTCCGGGATCCGCTTCCTCGACGTCCGCTGCCGGGTGACCGGCGGATCGTTCGCGATCCACCACGGCGCGTACTACCAGAACCTGATGTTCGGCGACGTCCTCGCCGCCTGCTGGAACTTCCTCGCGGCGCACCCCTCCGAGACCGTGCTGATGCGGCTCAAGCAGGAGTATTCCGAGGAGAGCGACGCCACCTTCCGCGCCGTCTACGACGACTACCTGAACAACCGGGGCTGGAGCCCGCTGTTCAAGGTCGCGGACTCGCTGCCCACCCTGGGCCAGATCCGCGGCAAGGTGCTGCTGCTCCCCGACAACGGAGGCCTGCCCGGCGGCCTGCGCTACGGCGACGGCAACGTCTTCGACATCCAGGACGACTACATGGCCGAGCCCTTCGCCAAGCGCGGCAAGATCGAGAACCACTTCCGCAAGGCGGTCCAGCAGCCCGGCAGGTTCTTCATGAACTACACCAGCACGGCCGCGGCCCTGCCGCCCCGCTGGAACTCCGACCGGCTCAACCCGCAGGTGCACGCCTTCGTCGACGGCTCCGAGCTCACCGGCCGGACCGGGCTCGGGATCGTCCCGATGGACTTCCCCAACACCCGCTCCGGCCTGGTCGCCTCACTGATCCGGCACAACTGACACCTGCGCCGGCGGCGGAGTCGGGGCGCCCGGGATGCTGAGGACCGCCTCCGTGCCCCGGCCGCCGTCCGCCGGGGCGCGCAGGGCGGCCGTACCGCCCGCGCGCTGCACCGTACGGGCCACGATGGACAGGCCGAGGCCGCTGCCGGGCAGGGCCCGGGCGGACGGGGAGCGCCAGAAGCGCTCGAAGACGTGCGGGAGGTCGTCGGCCGGGATGCCGGGGCCGCGGTCCCGTACGGTCAGTTCGCCGGCGCGCAGCGACACGGTGACCGTGCTGCCCGGCGGGCTGAACTTCACCGCGTTGTCCAGGACGTTGACCACCGCCCGCTCCAGGGCCGCCGCCTCGCCGCGTACGTACCAGGGCGCCAGGTCCGAGTCGAACTCCAGCTCCGGGCCGCGCAGTCGGGCCCGGGACAGCGCCGTGCCCGCGATCTCGTGCAGGGCCACCACGCCGAGCGGGCCGGGAGTGGCCGCGTCCGGACGGGACAGCTCCTGCAAGTCGCCGATAAGCGAGGCCAGTTCCGTCATCTGCGCCTTGACTGAGGCCAGCAGTTCCTTGCGGTCCTCCGGCGGGATGGCCCGGCCGGTCTCCTCGCTGCGCGCCAGCAGTTCGATGTTGGTACGGAGCGAGGTGAGCGGGGTGCGCAGCTCGTGCCCGGCGTCCGCGATCAGCTGGGCCTGGCGTTCCTGGGAGGAGGCGAGGGCGGCCGTCATCGAGTTGAAGGACCGCGACAGGCGGGCGATCTCGTCGTCGCCCTCGTCGGGGATCCGGACGGTGAGGTCCTCGGTGCGGGCGATGTGCTCGACGGCGCCGGTCAGCTCGTCGACCGGGCGCAGGCCCGTACGGGCGACCCAGAGGCCGGCGACGCCCGCGCCGAGGATGCCGACGGCGGAGACGAAGAGGAGGACCCAGGCCAGGGTGGACAGGGGTTCGGTGACGTCCGAGAGGGGCTTGGCCACCGAGATGGCGGCGATGGAGTTCTGCGCGCCCGGCCCGCCGGACAGCTCCACGGGCTGGGTGTAGACGCGTACCGGGGTGCCGTCCGTGGTCTTGCCGTCGTACAGGGTCGCGCCGCGCACCCCCTTGGCCACATCGAGGTCGTAGTCGGTGACCGGGAGGGTGTTCTTCCCGTCCACCCAGCAGCGGCCGCCCTCGGGCAGCACGATCTGGACCTGCGCGCTCAGGTTGTTCTCGAAGGGGCCGGGCACCTTGTCCTGGCAGCCGAGCCGGTTCAGCGTCTGGCTCGCCTGGGCCCGGGCGTTGGTGGACCGCAGGGAACTGTTCAGCTGGTCGTTCAGCTGCGTGCGGACCATGAACCAGCTCACGCAGGCCACCGCCGCGACGGCGAGCGCCACCGCGACGGTGACCAGCAGCGCGAGCCGGGACCGCAGCGGCAGCCCGCGGAATCTGGCGGCGGGGCTCACTCCGGACCGCCGGGGTGGTCGCCGGCCCCGGCCGCGCGCAGGACGTAGCCCACCCCGCGCACGGTGTGGACCAGGCGGGGTTCGCCCCCGGCCTCGGTCTTGCGGCGCAGGTACATCACGTACACGTCGAGGGAGTTGGAGCTGGGCTCGAAGTCGAAGCCCCATACGGTCTTGAGGATCTGCTCGCGGGTCAGGACCTGGCGCGGGTGCGCGAGGAACATCTCCAGCAGGGTGAACTCGGTACGGGTCAGCTCCACCGGGCGGCCGCCGCGGGTGACCTCGCGGGTGGCGAGGTCCATGCGCAGGTCGCCGAAGGTCAGCGCGTCTTCGGCCTCGCCGCCCCCGGGGGAGGGCGCGGCGTAGGAGCTGCGGCGCAGCAGGGCGCGGACCCGGGCGAAGAGCTCGTCCAGCTCGAACGGCTTGACCAGGTAGTCGTCGGCGCCCGCGTCGAGGCCGGTGACCCGGTCGCCGACCGTGTCGCGGGCGGTCAGCATCAGGACCGGCGTGGTGCTGCCGGCGGCGCGCAGCCGGCGGGCGGCCGTCAGCCCGTCCATCCGCGGCATCTGGATGTCCAGGATGATCAGGTCGGGGGCGTACGCGTCCACCTGGTCGAGGGCGTCGAGCCCGTCGACGGCGGTCTGCGTGCCGTACCCCTCGAAGGCCAGGCTGCGGCGCAGGGCCTCGCGTACGGCCGGTTCGTCGTCGACGACGAGGATGCGCTGCTGGTCGCCTTCGGCGCTCATACGGGGTCCCCCCAGGTGGTGGTCGGTCTCCTACCAGGCTCGCACGGGCGGGCTGGTAAGTCGGGCTAGAAGGAGGTCCCGAAACCGTTCGCGGTGGTGCCGTTGTTGTTGCCGTTGCCGTCGCTGTTGCTTCCGTCGCCGCCGGGGCCGCCCTCGCGGAGCGAGGGGAGGTCGGCCTTGATGGTGTTGACGGGGATGGCGAAGCCGAGGCCGACGCTGCCGGCGGAGCCGCTGCCGCTGGAGGGGGAGTAGATCGCGGAGGGCATGCCCACGATGTCGCCGTTCATGTTGACCAGGGCGCCGCCGGAGTTGCCCGGGTTGAGGGAGGCGTCCGTCTGGATGGCCTTGTACGAGGTGGTGTCCGTGCCGGTGTCCCCGTTGAACTGCTGCCCGCCGTAGGAGAAGGGGAAGCCGTCCTCGGGGGACCGCTGCTTCTGCTCCGACGTGGGGACGTTCACCTCGCGGTTCAGCGCGGAGACGATGCCGCTGGTGACGGTGCCGGTGAGGCGGTCGGGGGAGCCGATGGCGACGACCTCGTCGCCGACCTTGATGTTGTCGGAGTTGCCGAGGTTCGCGGGCTTGAGGCCGCTCGCGCCCTCCAGCTTGATGAGGGCGAGGTCCTTGTCCGGGTCCGTGCCGACGATCTTCGCGCTGTACTTCTTGCCGTCGCTCATCGTCACCTGGATCTGGCTCGCGCCGTCGATCACGTGGTTGTTGGTGACGATCTCGCCGTCGGCGGTGATCACGATGCCGGAGCCGGTGCCCTGGCCGGAGCCGGTGCGGGTGTCGATGCGGACGACGGAGGGGCTGACGTTCTCGGCGACGCCGGAGACGGTGCCGTTGCTCGACTGGGAGATGGTGCTGCCGTTGACGCCGGTGCCGGTGCCGTTGGTCTTGTTCAGCATCTGCTGGACGGCGGCGGCCGTTCCGCCGCCGACCACGGCGGCCGCGAGGGCCACGGCGGCGAGGAGGGCGACCGGGCGCTTGGCCCGGGCGTGGCCCTGGCCCTGGCCCTGCGGGGCGGGGGCCGCGGGGGCGGCCTCGCCCCAGGTGGCCCAGCCGCCGTCGCCGCTCCCGCCGCCCCGGGGGACGGTCTCGCCCTGGATGACCGGGGCGGCGTGCGCCTCGTGCCAGCCGGGGGCGGGGGTCGCCGGGGGGTAGGCGGGCGGAGGCGGGTAGGCGGCGTCCTGTGCGAGCCGGTCACGACCGCGCTGCCGGTCCTCGCCCCAGGGGGCGGGCTGCTCGGGGCGGTTTTCCTGGGGGTACTCGCCTTCGCGGCGGAGGTTCTCGGTCATGGGTATGACTCTGTCCGCGGATCATGAGAGCTTCCTGAGTCCCGGCTGAGAAGCCCGACAGAACCGTGTATGCCCGATATAAGGCCGGGCTCCGCCCCGGATCCCTTGGGGCTCAAACGCCGGCGAAAATCCAGCCCCTCCGGCGTTTGAGGAGCGGGGGTCCGGGGGCCTGGCCCCCGGGTACGGCGCCGCACGCGGTTACGGCGGGGAGCACGCTCCGGGGTGCCGGGTTCCCTCAGCGGCCAGCTGTTAGCGGCAGCCGCAGGAGCGGCGGATGACCAGGGCCGAGGGGAACTGCTTCAGGCGTTCGCGGCGGGAGCCCGCCACCCGCAGGGCGTCGTCCAGGACGAGGTCCACCGCCGCGCGGGCCATCGCCGGGCGGTCCGAGGCGACCGTGGTGAGGGGCGGGTCCGTCAGGGCCGCCTCCTTGACGTCGTCGAAGCCGGCCACGGCCAGCTCCCCGGGCACGTCGATGCGCAGCTCCCGCGCCGCGCGCAGGACGCCGATCGCCTGGTCGTCCGTAGCGCAGAAGATCGCCGGCGGGCGGTCCGGTCCGGCGAGGAGCTCCAGGGCCACCTTGTACGCGTCGTAGCGGTTGTACGGCGCCTGGAAGAGCCGGCCCTCCACCGAGCGGCCGGATTCGAGCATGGCCCGCCGCCAGCCCTCGACGTGGTCGGCCACCGGGTCGCCGACCTCGGGGGTGTTCTCGACGCCGCCCAGGCAGGCCACGTAGGGGTGCCCGTGTTCGAGGAGGTGCCGGGTGGCGAGCTGCGCGCCGCCGATGTCGTCCGTGACGACGGCGACGTCGTCGATGGCCTCGGGGCGCTCGTGGAGGAGGACCACGCGGGCGTCCCACGCCTCGATCTCCGAGGCGGCCTGCTCGCTCATGCCCTGGCTGACCAGGATCAGGCCGGAGACCCGCATCCCGAGGAAGGCCCGCAGATAGTGGACCTCGCGCTCGGTGCGGTAGTCGGAGTTGCCGACCAGCACCATCTTTCCGCGCTCGGCGGCGGCCTGTTCGACCGCGTGCGCCATCTCCGCGAAGAAGGGCTGGCGGGCATCGGGGACGATCATGCCTATGAGGTCGGTGCGGCGTGAGGCCATCGCCTGGGCGACCCGGTCCGGGCGGTAGCCCAGTTCCTTGATCGCGGCGAGGACACGCTCGCGCGTGGCCGGGGCAACCGGCCTGGGTCCGTTGTTGATGACGTAGCTCACGACGGCGGTAGAAGTACCCGCTAGTCGTGCCACGTCATCCCGCGTCACCTTGGCCACGCGCGGAAGTCTACGCGGGGTGACCTACCTCTGGGCAGGGCGTCCGGAGGAGGTCATTCCCACAGCTTCTTCACCCAACCCCTAGTCCATCCGGGTGAGTGCCGCCGCGGCCCGCGCGGAGGCCTCGGCCGCCGCCTTCGTGGCCGCCTGCGCGGCCGCTTCCGCCGCCGCCCGTTCCACCTTCTCCGGGGTGACGAAGCGGTACCCGACGTTGCGGACGGTGCCGATCAGCGACTCGTGCTCGGGCCCGAGTTTCGCGCGCAGGCGCCGTACGTGCACGTCGACGGTGCGGGTGCCGCCGAAGTAGTCGTAGCCCCACACCTCCTGGAGGAGCTGCGCGCGCGTGAAGACCCGGCCCGGGTGCTGGGCGAGGTACTTCAGGAGCTCGAACTCCTTGAAGGTCAGGTCCAGGACCCGGCCCTTCAGCTTCGCCGAGTACGTCGCCTCGTCGACCGACAGGTCACCGTTGCGGATCTCCATCGGGGAGTCGTCCGAGCCGAGCTGCTGGCGGCCGGTGGCGAGGCGCAGCCGCGCCTCGACCTCGGCCGGTCCGGCGGTGTCGAGGAGGACGTCGTCGATGCCCCAGTCGGCGGTGACGGCCGCGAGGCCGCCCTCGGTGACGACGAGGATCAGCGGGCAGCCGGGCCCCGTGGAGCGGAGCAGCTGGCACAGCGACCGCACCTGGGGCAGGTCGCGGCGGCCGTCGATCAGGATCACGTCGGCGCCCGGGGTGTCGACGAGGGCGGGGCCCTCGGCCGGCGCCACCCGGACGCTGTGGAGCAGCAGGCCGAGGGCCGGCAGGACCTCGGTCGAGGGCTGTAGGGCGTTGGTCAGGAGCAGGAGTGAGCTCATGCCCCACCACCTGCCCGGGTCGGGCGGAAGTACTGCTGGTGTGCGTGCGCAGGTGCGTGAGCCGGTACCTCTGCCCGCACCTGCACTTGCACGACGGTTCGCTGGTCCATCACGTCGGTTCCTCCTCGGTCCCGTCGAGGACTTTCGCGGCACTGCTTCGTACGACTTGCCGGTGTCCGCCCGGTCCCCGCGCCCTGAGGCCCGGATGGACACCACTGTTCTCGGTCCGTTCAACGTGCTGAAAGCACAAAAGGACCCGGGGGCTACGTTGCCCGGATCCTCTCGGCAGCAGAATAGCCCACCCGCACCGGCGGGGCCGAGGCTTCTGCGCCTTCCACTTCTGTGGTTCCCGCCACCCCGGAACCCGCATATGCGCCGGTTTCACCGGATCGGTGGACCGGGTGCGGGCCGCCCGGGCGCAGGCGGGGCGCGCGGAGGCACGCCGGGATCGGGGGCGCGAGGGGTCATGATGGAGGCCGACGGCAGAGCGCCGACGAGAGGAGCGTGCAGTGGCAACCGGAACCATCCGCTACTGGGCGGCGGCTAAGGCCGCGGCCAAGACGGCGGAGGAGCCGTACTCGGCGCGGACACTGGCCGAGGCGCTCGACGCCGTGCGGGAACGCCACTCCGGGGAGCTGACCCGGGTCCTGCTGCGCTGCTCCTTCCTCGTGAACGAAGAACCCGTGGGCAAGCGCCCGCACGATTCCGTCGAGCTGACCGAGGGGGGCACCGTCGAGGTGCTCCCGCCGTTCGCGGGCGGGTGAGCGGACCCCGATGACTACACCGAGCACGCCCGAGGAACATCAGCGGCAGCAGCAGCACCTGCAGCAGCAGCGCCTGCAGCAGGAACAGCAGCAGCACCTGCAACGGCAGCAGCAAGAGCAGCCCGACGCGTACGGGACCCAGACCTGGCAGTCTCCGACGTGGGACACCTCGTACCAGCCGGTCGTGGCCCCGCTGGACGGCGTACCGGCGCAGTACCCGGTCGCCCCCGAGGGCTGGTTCCGCGAGGAGCCGCAGGAGCCGCAGGGCCCGCAGGTGCAGCAGCAGCCGCAGGCCCAGGCGCCCGTCTCCGGCCAGGAGTGGGGGCAGCAGCAGGCGTACGCGGATCCGTACGCGGATTCCTACGCGGCGCCGGCCTACCCGCAGCAGCCGTGGGGGGAGACCGCCTACCCGGCGTCCTACCCCGGCCCGTCCGACCCGTTCCAGCCGGAGGCGCAGGCGCAGGCCCAGGCCCAGGCCCAGGCCCAGGCTCCCGCCCCCGCTCCGGCGTGGGCCGCGGAGCACGTCCAGAACCAGGTCGAGGCCCAGATCCAGGCCCAGGCCCCGTACCTCCCGCAGCAGGCGGCCGAGGTCCCGGGCGGGGTTCCCGCCGCGGACCCGGTGGCCGGCGGGACGACGGCCGAGGAGGAGCCCGCCTGGTCGCCGCCCACCCTCGCGGGCAACACGCTGCGCGCCGTGGACCCGGCCCAGGCCCGCGCAGAAGGCCGCTCGCCGATCATCGATCCCGGTCCGCAGGCGGCCATACTGACGGCCGCCCTCGGGCTGGTCATCGCGGGCGCCGCCGCGCTGAGCGAGTACGCGCTGCTCGCTCCGCTGATCGCCCTCCAGGGCCTCACCGCGGCGGGCTGGTTCCGCCTCAACGGCATGTGGCCGGCCCGTCAGGGCATCGCCCTGGCCTTCGCCGGGGCGGTCGTCGCCGATGCGGCCGTGCTCGCGGTGGAGGAACCGTACGGCCCCGGCGCGATCGTCGGCACCCTCGGTGCCTGGGTGGTGCTGACGCTGGTGCTCCAGCTGCGCAGCCGCGCCGAGCCGGACGAGCGGATGTACGGGCTGATGGCCTCGGTGGCCTCGGCCGCGCTGGCCATCGTCTGCGCCGGCTACCTCGCCGCCGACTCCGCCGCCGCGAGCGTGGGCGCCGCCGCCGTGGCGGTGGCCGTCTTCGCCCGGGCGCTCCCGCTGCCCACCGCGCCCTCGGTCGGCGTCTCGCTGGCCGCCGCGGCCGGTGCGGGCATCGCCGTGGGCGGGCTGACGTCCGTGGGCGCGGGCGGCGCGCTGATCGGCCTGGCGGCCGGGGCGTGCGCGCTGATCGGGCTGCGCGTGGCGGCGTACGACTACCCGTCGAAGTTCGTCCACATGACGGCCGGTGTCGCGCTGCCGCTGGCCGCGGCGGCCCCGGCGGTCTACCTGATCGGCAGGGTGGTGGGCTGACGGGGCGGAGGCCTCCGCCTCCTCCCTCCCCCCTCCACGGCGCCCGCCCCGCTCACCCGGGGCGGGCGTCGTCACACCGCGGCACGCTCCACCTCACACCCCGTCATCTCACAGCGCCCTCACGGCCGGACATGGTCCACTGGCCCGACGTACCAATCGTCTGGGGGGTGGGCACGTGCGTGTCCTGCGTGTCGTTGTGATCATCGGAGTGGTCCTCGGCGGCCTGTGCGTCGGGCTGGACCGCTGGGCGGCGGGCTACGCCGAGGACCGCATGGCGGAGCGGATCTCGGCCCGGCAGGGCCTGTCCGGGGTGGAGGTGGACATCCAGGGGTTCCCGTTCCTGACCCAGGCGCTCTCCCGCGACCTCGACCAGGTCGACCTGAAGGTGGCCGGCGCCGCCGTGGCGACCTCGGACGGCCGTACGACGCACCTGTCCCGGCTGCGGGTCGCCTTCCGCGGGGTGGAGCTGAACGGCGACTACAGCGGCGGCACCGCCCGCTCCGCCACGGGCTCGGCCCTCGTCACGTACGCCGACCTGACCGCGGCCGCCCAGCCCGGGGTGACGGTCGCCTACGGCGGGGCGCCCGGCAAGCTGAAGGTCACCGCGAGCGTGGAGTTCCTCGGCCGCACCCTCAGCCGCAGCGTGGTCTCGACGGTCTCCCTGGTCGGCGGCGGCGAGGGGAAGGACGGGAGCACCGTCCGGGTCCGCGCCGACGAGGTGCCGGGCGAGGGCCTCCCCGGCATCGAGGCCGTGGTGCGCAGGAAGACCGACTTCGACCGGCGGATCGACGGGGGTCTGCCGTCGGGGGTCCGGCTGACGACGCTGACCGCGGACGAGGCCGGTGTGGTGCTCACCCTAGGCGGTACGAATCTGGCACTGGCCGGATAGTGAGACGAGTGGGTCCGATGCGCAGATGGGAGGGCCGTACGGAGCCCCGCGCGGCCCGTTCCGGAAGATCGGGAAGGTCTCTCATCCCAGTATTCGGACGATCCTGTCTCGAAATATGACACGGCGGTGACAGGGCGGCCGATTCGTCCCTACGATCCATGGCTATGAAGCATCAGCAGGCGGATCTCACGAAGCGACGGGCAGTAGACCTGTGTCGCGTCGCCGCCATGCTCTGTCGATCCATGTGACGTGTGAGCGCATCCCGCTCCATAGCCGGACGACGGCCTTCCGCTTTCCCGTGTGACCACCTCTGCCTCCCGCCCTCCTGAAGCCTCCCCGCATCAGGACCGCTGGGCGCACCCGGACGCACGCACCCCGCACCACCAGCACCACCCCGCCGCACACTGCCCCGGAGGAGAACACCATGAGCCGCAGCGACGTCCTCGTAGACGCCGACTGGGTCGAGGCCCACCTGAACGACGCGAACGTCGTCATCGTCGAGGTGGACGAGGACACGTCCGCGTACGACAAGAACCACATCACCAACGCCGTCCGGATCGACTGGAAGAGCGACCTCCAGGACCCGGTCCGCCGTGACTTCGTGGACCAGGAGGGCTTCGAGAAGCTCCTCTCCGCCAAGGGCATCTCCAACGACGACACCGTCGTCCTCTACGGCGGCAACAACAACTGGTTCGCGTCCTACGCCTACTGGTACTTCAAGCTCTACGGCCACCAGGACGTCCGCCTGCTCGACGGCGGCCGCAAGAAGTGGGAGCTCGACTCCCGCGACCTGGTCGACGGCACCGAGGTCCCCAGCCGCCCGGCCACCGAGTACAAGGCCAAGGCCCAGGACACCTCGATCCGCGCCTTCCGTGACGACGCGGTCGCCGCGATCGGCACCAAGAACCTGGTCGACGTCCGCTCGCCCGACGAGTTCTCGGGCAAGCTGCTCGCGCCGGCGCACCTCCCGCAGGAGCAGTCGCAGCGTCCGGGTCACATCCCGAGCGCCCGCAACATCCCGTGGTCGAAGAACGCCAACGACGACGGAACCTTCAAGTCCGACGAGGAGCTCACCGCCCTCTACCAGGCCGAGCAGGTCGACCTGGCGAAGGACACCATCGCCTACTGCCGCATCGGTGAGCGCTCCGCGCTCACCTGGTTCGTGCTGCACGAGCTCCTGGGCCAGGAGAACGTCAAGAACTACGACGGTTCGTGGACCGAGTACGGCTCGCTGGTCGGCGTGCCGATCGAGCTCGGCGCCAACAAGTAGTTCCAGACACCCAGCGTTCGTTCCGGGCATGCGACGCCCGTAGTCATACCTCTCTAGGACAGGACAGAGAACATGTGTGGAGCACAGATCGGCGGGCCCGACCTCTCGACGCTCAAGCCCGGTGAGACGGCCATCCAGGGCCAGGTCACCAAGGACGGCGAGCCCATCAGCGGTTACGTCCGCCTGCTGGACTCGACCGGCGAGTTCACCGCCGAGGTTCCGACCTCGGCCACCGGCCAGTTCCGCTTCTACGCGGCCGAGGGCTCCTGGACGCTGCGCGCCCTCGTGCCCGGCGGCGCACAGGCGGACCGCGCCGTGGTCGTCGTCGAGTCCGGCGGCGTCACGGACGTGGCGATCGCGGTCTGAGCACCGCACTTGTGTGACCGCATGACCGGCCGAAGGGCCGCACCCCCGGGGGTTGGACGCCACTGGTTCGGGTGCGGCCCTTCGTGTCGTTCCGGGCCGCTCGGGCCGCTACGGGCCGGTCCGGACCGTAGCGGGCCTCCCCGGGAGCGCGGGGCGGCCCTACCCTGGAGGCATGTACGCCCGGCGCCGGCGCGCCTATTTCCTGCTCATGGGCGGATGCCTGTTCCTCTTCGTCTCCGCCTGGTCCTTCGTGCGCCTGTGGTCGGTCGAGGCCGCCGTGGCGCTGTGCGTGGTCGCCATGGTCATTCCCCCGGTCGCCGCGATGGTCGCGAACCGGCGCGGTCCGGACGACCGCTGGTGGGACGACCCCTCGGGTGACGCGAAGTCCGACGAGTGGTGGGACGAACTGGACGGAAAGCGGCGCCATGAGGATTGAAACTCGTTGAGATAAAAATGTAATAAGCATGATCGCGGCATCTCCCCACGCGAGGGTGTTTTCTGTGTACGCGGGCGAACGATCCGCGACTCCAGTCCTGTGGGGGGACCTCTTTTGGAACACGAACAGACCATCCCTGAGCAGCGGAAAGAGGGGGAGACCGTCCCGGAATCGGGCACTCCGGACGTGATTGCGGGCGCAATCACGACCTCCTCCCCCCGCCGCCGCAGCCGTACGCTCCTCCTGATCGCGGGCGCCGTCGTCCTCGGCGTCCTGGCGGGCACGGTCACCGGTTACGCGATCCAGTACGACCGCGAACCGACCCCGCTGGCCCCGCTGGCGCAGGCGGACCTGGTGCACCCGAAGGCGCTCGCGCCCGACGACGCGACCACGCACAAGACGATCAACGCGCAGCGCTGGCACAAGACGGACGACGACCTCGCGAAGCTGCTGATCGAGGCGCCGGCCGGGTCGAAGCAGGAGGGTTCGGGCTACGAGCCCATCGAGTACTTCGCGACCTTCTTCAAGGAGCCCGACGGCCAGCTGCGCTACCTCGCCGAGCAGAACATCCGGCGGATCGCGTCGGTGAGCTGGGCGGTGAACGACACGACCTTCGTCAACGTGCGGCTGATCCAGTTCAACGACCGCTCCGGGGCCGACAGCTACCAGATCAATCAGTCGAGGTACATGCCCACGAAGGAGTACGCGGGCAACGACGGCGTGGCGATCCCGGGTCTCCCCTCGGAGCTCGGGCACGTCTGGGTGGACTCCGAGGCCGAGGAGAAGGCGGGGTACCTGCCGATGCGCGACGCCCGCGCCCTCGCCCGCCGGGGCGACATCGTGCTCGACATCAACTACGTGAACAACCGCGGCAAGGTCAGCGAAAGCGATGTCGTGGACCTGGCCAAGCGACAGCTGGAGCGACTGTGACCGAGCCGCAGAACGACGTGACTCCGGCCGCGGCGGAGCTTCCGGCCGCTGCGGAGCCCGTGGCCGCGGATCCGACGTCCGGCGCGGAGCCCGGCGCGGAGCCCGGCGCGGAGCCCGGCGCGACCCAGGCCCCGCCCGCGAAGCCCGCGCGCAAGGTCAGCCGCAAGACGGTCGCCCTGATCGCCGGCGGCGTGGCCGCCGCGGTGCTCGTGGGCGGTGGCGTCTGGGCGTCCTCCGCGATCGCGGACGCCGACCGGGACGCGCCCACCGCCTACTGGATCCCCATCGGTGCGGAGCCCGCGAAGCGCGAGGCGCCCGGCTCCGTGCCGACGCACGCCCTCTCGGGCAAACTGCTGCCGCTTCCGCCCGGGTTCCTGCTGGGTCCGGACCTGGAGGAGGACGGCAACAACTTCTTCGTCTCCGGCGAGAAGGCGATCGAGGGCCTCAAGGAGACCCGCGCCGGCCTCACCAGCTCGGAGCGCAAGGACCGCGACAAGATGCTGGCCGGGCTGAAGCTCAAGGGGCTGGCCGGGCGCAGCTACGTGAACGAGCGGACCAGCTGGTACGCCGAGGTCCGCATCATGCAGGCCGACCCGAAGGCCCTGGGCGCGTTCTCGGCGGTCGGCAAGAAGTTCCTCGACTTCACGGGTGACGGCCGCAAGGCGCCGAAGGTGGACGGGTTCCCGGACGCCAAGTGCTCGCTGGAAGCGGTCGGCGAGAAGAAGAAGGAAAAGATCGACTCGATCGACTGCGTGGCCGTCGAGGGCGACGTGATGGTCACCTTCCGCGCGTACGGGCCCAAGCCCTTCGCCACCGCCAACGCCGTCGCGCTCTTCCAGAACCAGATGAACCACCTGAAGTCCCCCGGGGAGTCCGCGTGACCGAGCAGCACACCACCGGACCCGTGTCGGCGCTCCCCGAGGACGCCGCACCGCGGCCCGCCGAGGACGCCGTACCGCGGCCGGCCGTGGACGCTGTCCCGCAGCCCGCCGAGGACGCCGTCCCGCAGCCGGCCGTGGACGAGCAGGGGGCCGCCCGGGCCGCCGCGTTCGCCGCGGACCCGCTCGCGGCCAACCCCTTCGCCGCCCCGCAGGCCCCGGAGGTCCCGGCCGCGCCCAAGGACCGCCGCAAGCTGTTCGCCGCGCTGCGCTGGACCGCCGCCGTACTCGTCTTCGCAGCCGTCGGCACGGGTGTCGCGTACCAGGTCACCCAGCCCGAGCGCACGGACATCCCGGGCCTGTCCACCAAGGCCGACGGTCGCTTGGACTACCCGGCGCTGGAGAGGCCGGCGCTGCCGGCCGGCGCCGCGCTGCCGTTCGCCGAGGACAACCCGCTCGGCATCCACTACGCGGGGCTCACCCAGCTGCTCCTGCCGCCGCCCACCGGCTCCAAGCCCGACTCCACGCTGAAGCTGGAGAAGGACGAGGTGGTGACGGTCGACACCTTCCTGGCGGAGTACGTCGACACCTTCCGCGGGAAGATGAAGGCGGAGCTCGCGAACGAGGGTCTGCGCCAGATCGTCGCCCGCGGCTGGACCACCCCGGACGGCACGCGCACCCGTGTCTACCTGCTGCGCTTCCATTCGCCCGAGTTCGTGAGCGCCTTCAAGGGCTGCGAGGTCTCCATGGGCCTGAACGGAGCCCTCGTGCTGGAGGCCGACCCGGTCTGGAGGGGGGTCAGGTCCTCCCAGCGCAGCGAACTGCAGTCCCACGGGAACGGTCCGATCACGCAGGGCAGCACCAGCGCGGTCACCCTCTACCAGGAGGCCAAGCCCACGGGCGACGACCAGACCAAGCTCGCGTGCATCCAGTCCGGCGACATCCAGGCCCTCGTCCTGCAGACCCGCAAGGGCGAGGTGGCGAGCGTGCCCTTCCACCAGACGGTGATCCTCCAGCACCAGCTGCTCGGCTAGCGCACGGCCGCCGCGGGAGCCCCGTACGGGCCACCTCACACCGTGCCCCGGTCCCCAGGCCAGTAGGCTTGGGGACCGGCCCCGTAACGCCACCCTTAACACTCCGAGGAGCACCCCGTGCTTGAGGCAGTCTTCACCTCCCTGCTGGTCCTGGTCTGCGTCGGCGTCCTCGCCTTCTCCGTCCTGGCCGTGAAGAAGCTGTACCAGGGCCAGCGCTGATCCCTCCGGATCTGCAGCCGACCGCCCCGGATACCGGAACCCCTCCCACAGATCGCCTGAGCTGAGCAGCCACCCATGATCCAGATCCCGTCCGACCTGAACCCGGGTCTCGTCCCCCTCGCCTTCCTCCTCGGCAACTGGGAGGGCGCAGGCGTCTTCGACTTCCCCGGTGAGGAGAAGTGCAACTTCGGCCAGGAAGTCGTCTTCAGCCACGACGGCCGGGACTTCCTGGAGTACACCTCCCACACCTGGGTGCTCGACGCCGAGGGCAACAAGGTGCGGCCGCTGGAGTCCGAGTCGGGCTACTGGCGCATCGACAAGGACCGCAAGGTCGAGATCGTCATGGTCCGCGACCAGGGCGTCGTCGAGGTCTGGTACGGCGAGCTCGCCGACAAGAAGCCGCAGATCGACGTGGTCACCGACGCGGTCGCCCGCACCGCGGCCTCCGGCCCGTACAGCGGTGGCAAGCGGCTCTACGGCTACGTGAAGAGCGACCTGATGTGGGTCGGCGAGAAGGCCACCCCCGAGGTGGAGCTGCGCCCCTACATGTCGGCCCAGCTGAAGAAGGTCGTGACGCCCGAGGAGGTCGCGGAGATGGCGCGCAACCTTCCGGACATGCCGGACGACGGCATCGCCTTCTTCCGCTAGACCGCCGCCAGACCGCGCCAGGCCGCCGCCAGGCCGCCGCCCGCGCGAGTCGGCCGGTACGCGAGCGTTCACAGGAGCCCCGGCCGCCCCGGCCGCCGGGGGCTCCCGCATGCGCGGCGCCTCCCCGCATGCGCGGCACCTCCCCGCTCCCCCTCCCGCGGGCCCGAGGCCTACACTGGCCGGGTGGTGACCACCGACAGCACCGAAAGCACCGAGAGCCTCGCCGCCGCAGAAGGCGGCGACTGGAAGAGCGACCTGCGCCAGCGCGGATACCGCCTGACCCCGCAGCGCCAGCTCGTGCTGGAAGCGGTGGACGCCCTGGAGCACGCCACCCCGGACGAAATCCTCGCCGAGGTGCGCAAGACGGCCTCCGGGGTCAACATCTCCACGGTCTACCGCACGCTGGAGCTCCTGGAGGAGCTGAAGCTGGTCTCCCACGCCCACCTCGGGCACGGGGCTCCCACCTACCACCTCGCCGACCGGCACCACCACATCCACCTGGTCTGCCGCGACTGCACCGAGGTCATCGAGGCGGACGTGGACATCGCCGCCGAGTTCATCTCCAAGCTCCGCGACACCTTCGGCTTCGAGACCGACATGAAGCACTTCGCCATCTTCGGCCGCTGCAAGAACTGCGCCGCCAAGCACCACTAGCACCCGGCCGGGGCGTGCCCTAGGTCACCCCGGGGCAGGGTCGTAGGCTGGTGGCATGACCAGCAGCCCCTTGCTCCATCTCCCCGGCGCCGTGCAGGCCGAAGGCCGCGACGAGGGCGTCGCCGCCCACTACGGCGAGCTCTACGGAGAACAGCGCGCACTCGCCGACGGCCGCGGCTTCGTGGACCTCTCCCACCGCGGGGTGGTCACCGTCACCGGCCCGGACCGGCTGAGCTGGCTGCACCTGCTGATCACTCAGCACGTCACCGCGCTCCCGGCAGGCGAGGCCACCGAGGCGCTGATCCTCTCCGCGAACGGCCACATCGAGCACGCGCTCTACCTCGTCGACGACGGCGAGACGATGTGGATGCACGTCGAGCCCGGCACCCAGGAGGCGCTGATCGCCTACCTGGAGTCGATGATCTTCTTCTACCGCGTGGAAGTCGCCGACCGGACCGCCGAGTTCGCCGTCGTGCACCTGCCGGCCGGCTCCATCGCCGAGGTCGCCAAGGAACTTGCCGTACGGGAGACCCCGTACGGCCGCGACGTGTTCCTGCCCCGCGCCGGCCTGGAGGCCTTCGCCGCCTCGCACGGCCCGGTCGCCGGCCTGCTCGCGTACGAGGCCCTGCGCGTCGAGGCGCACCGGCCGCGGCTCGGCCTGGAGACCGACCACCGCACCATCCCGCACGAGCTCGGCTGGATCGGCACCGCCGTGCACCTGCAGAAGGGCTGCTACCGCGGCCAGGAGACGGTGGCCCGCGTCCACAACCTGGGGAAGCCGCCGCGCCGGCTGGTCTTCCTGCACCTGGACGGCTCCGAGGTGCTGCTCCCCGCGCACGGCGCGCCCGTACGGCTGGCCGCGGACGGCGAGGAGGGCCGCCAGCTGGGCTTCGTGACCACCTCGGTCCGCCACCACGAGCTCGGCCCCATCGCGCTCGCGCTGGTCAAGCGGAACGTCCCGGTGGACGCCCCGCTGCTGGTGGGCGGGACGGCCGCCGCCCAAGAGGTCGTCGTGGCGCCGTGACGGCGCCTTGACCGGCGCGCTAGATGTCGATGACGATGGTGAACGGGCCGTGGTTGGTCAGCGAGACCCGCATGTCGGCCCCGAACCGGCCCGTCTCCACCGTCGCGCCCAGCGCCCGCAGTTGCGCCACGACCTCGTCCACGAGCGGCTCGGCGAAAGCGCCGCCCGCGGCCGCGTTCCAGGTGGGGCGCCGGCCCTTGCGGGCGTCTCCGTAGAGGGTGAACTGGGAGATCACCAGCAGCGGCGCGTTCACGTCGCTGCAGGACTTCTCGGCCTCCAGGATCCGCACCGACCAGAGCTTGCGCGCCAGCAGCTCCGCCTTCTCCGGGGTGTCGTCATGGGTCACCCCCACCAGGACGCACAGCCCCTCCCCGACGATCTCCCCGACGGTCTCGCCGGCCACCACGACGCTCGCGCCGTCCACCCTCTGCACCACTGCTCGCATAACACCTGTGTACCAGGCTTGCACCCGTCCGGGGCCGATCGGGTGGAGTGGGACTGCGTCGGCACCGTGCGGAGTGGCACGATGCACGCAGGCGGTGCCCCCAGCACCGGTCGAGGGGACGGACACGAACGCATGAATACTTCTGGTACCTCCGCACCTGCATCTGCTCCTGCGCCCATCGGACCCATCGGAACCATCGGACCCATCGGACCCGTGGGATCCGGCGCGACCGTCGCACCCGCGGTGACCGCCGAGACCTCGGCGCCGCGGCCGCCCGCGCAGCGGACCGGGGCCTCGGACGCGCCGACGACGGCGACCACCGCGCTCGGACTGCCGGAGCTGCGCGGACTGCGCCGCGACGCGCAGCGCGACGAGGCCGACCTGAGCTACGTACGCCGGCTGCTCCAGGGCCGCATCGACATCCTGCGCGCCGAGCTCGCGCGGCGTACGGACCCCGAGGCGCCGGTGGTGGACCGGCTCTCGGAGATCCTCGCGGACGCCCCCTCCAGCCGCAGCGCCTCCGCCCGGCACGTCACGCTCGGCACCCCGCACGGGGAGGAATACCGGCTGCTGGCGGCCGAGATGCTCTCCGACGTGGAGCTGTCGGACCTGGGAGCGCGCACGGACGAGGAACTCCACGAGGGCATGGGCAAGTTGGTGCGCTACGAGCAGCAGGTCTCGCGGCGCCGCCAGCAGCTCCAGCGCACGGCCGACGACTGCAGCGGGGAGATCACCCGGCGCTATCGCGAGGGCGAGGCCCAGGTGGACGACCTGCTGGCCTGAGCGGGCCGGCCGGCCGCGGGTGGTGCGCGCGGGAAATCCGCGCGACGGGGGCGGGCCGGGCCGATTAGCGTGGGTGGCTATGAGCGCTGACGTCCGGCCGATCGCCGTATCCGAGCTTCCCGCGTGGCTGCGTGCCCAGCAGACCGGTTTCCTGAACGCCGCGCACCCCACGGCCGCGGACGCCGCCCAGCTGGCCGAGATCCTCGACTTCGCCCGGACGCAGGGCGGTTTCGACGCGGACACCGGACGCTGCGTGGCGACCTTCCGTTCCTTCCCGCAGGAACTGACCGTGCCCGGCGGGGGGTTCGTCCCGTCGAGCGCCGTCACCAACGTGACCGTGGCCCCCACGCACCGCAGGCAGGGCCTGCTGACCCGGATGATGGCCGCCGAGCTGTCCGCCGCCCACGCGCGCGGTGACGTGCTGTCCACGCTGATCGCCGCCGAGTACCCGATCTACGGGCGCTACGGGTACGGGCCCGCCACCTTCGCCGCGGAGTGGGAGATCGACGTACCGCGCACGGGACTCGACCCGCGCGCCGCCGTTCCCCGAGACGGCGGGCGGATCGACCTCGTGGACGAGGCCGAGGTGCGGGAGCTGGGCCCGGCCCTGCACGAGCGGCTGCGGGCGGCGACCCCGGGTGCGGTGAGCCGCGACGCCCGGTGGTGGCGGGTGATGACGGGTGCGGAAGCCATGTCGCACAACCCGTACACGCCGTCCTTCCACGCGGTGTACCGGACCGCGCGGGGCGAGGTGGCCGGCCTGGTCCGGTACACCGCCGACGACAACTGGACTGATGCCAAGGTTCCGCAGAACACCGTGCAGGTGCGGCAGTTGCTCGCCCTCACCCCCGAGGTGGAGCGGGCGCTGTGGCGGTTCCTGTGCTCCATCGACTGGGTGGTGAAGGTCCGCACCGGCTACCGCGCCCCCGACGACCTCGTCGCCGGGCTGCTGCCCGACCCGCGCGCCGCGCGGACGGTGACCTCGGCCGACTGGCTGTGGGTGCGGCTGCTGGACGTCGTACGGGCCCTCGGCGCGCGGACGTACGCCGTGCCCGGGGTCCTCGTCCTGGAGGTCGTCGACAAGACCGGCCCGGCGGGCGGGCGCTACCGGCTCGACGCGGGCGCGGGGGACTGCGTACGCACGGAGGAGCCGGCCGACCTGCGCCTGGACGTGGGCACACTGGGGTCGCTGTACCTGGGTGACGGGTCGGCGGTGCGTCTGGCGGCGCTCGGCGCGATCACGGAGGAGCGCCCCGGGGCGCTCGCGCTCGCGGACGCGGTGTTCCGCACGGCGCGCCGCCCGTGGTGTCCGGACATCTTCTGAGGCGTGGAGGACTGAGGTAGTTGGCAACACTGGTGGAAGCCCTGCGCGCGGCCGGCTGCGTCTTCGCGGAGGAGGAGGCGGAGCTGCTGTTCGCCGCCGCCGAGGACGCGGGGCACCTGGAGGGGCTGCTGGCCCGGCGGGTGGCGGGCGAACCACTGGAACACGTCGTCGGCTGGGCGGAGTTCTGCGGGCTGCGGATGGCCGTCGGCGAGGGGGCTTTCGTGCCGCGTCGGCGCAGCGAGTTCCTCGCGCGGGAGGCGGCCGGGGCGGCCCGGCCCGGCGCCGTGGTCGTGGACCTGTGCTGCGGGGTGGGCGCGCTGGGCGCCGCCGTGGCCGCGCGGGTGCCGGGGGCCGAGCTGCACGCGGCGGACATCGATCCCGCCGCGCTCGCCTATGCCCGGCGCAACGTGACCCCGTACGGCGGCAGCGTGTGGGAGGGCGACCTCTACGCGGCCTTGCCCGCCGGGCTCCGGGGCCGGGTGGACGTGCTGGTGGTCAACGCCCCGTACGTCCCGACCGGGGAGATCGCCCTGCTGCCGGCGGAGGCCCGCGACCACGAGCCGCCCGTCTCCCTGGACGGCGGGGCGGACGGCCTGGACGTGCACCGCCGGGTCGCCGCCGGCGCCCCGCCCTGGCTCGCGCCGGGCGGCAGCCTGCTGATCGAGACGAGCGCCCGCCAGGCCCCGGTCACGGCCTCGGCCCTGACGGCGGCGGGCCTGTCGGCGCGCGCGGTGACTTCGGAGGAGTACTACGCGACGGTGATCATCGCGACGGCGCCGTAAGCCGGGTCCTGCGACGACGATTGACGGGAGGAGACGAGTTGATCACGGAGTACCAGCAGAAGCTGCGCGAGCGCTACATCGCCGCCTGTGTCATGCGGGCCCCGGATCCCTGGCAGCCGGTGCTGGACCGCCGGACTCCCGTCGGTGGTCTGCTCGGGATCGGCTTCGCCGTGCATCCCGACAGCGGGCACGACCTCGTCATGGTCGTGTCGAACGACGGCCACGGACTCTTCGACGCGGTCACCGGCGAGAAGATCGCCCGCGACCGGGATCCCGACCCCGACACCAGCACCCCCGACGCCTCGCCGGACCTCACCTGCCCCGGGTTCGGCCCGGTCGAAGGCGCCCGGGTGCACGTCGCGGGGCTCTTCGGCGGCGGCCTGCACAGCACCACACCGGACGGGTGGACCCTGGACGTGGTCAGCCCCGAGTGGCCCCACGACCGCGTGATCCTCTCCGCGGACGGCGGGGTGCACGAGGGACCGGCGGGAGGGACGTGGTGGCACGTCTTCCACTCCCGGTACTCGGAACTGCGCGCCGTCGGCTTCTCTCCCTCCGGCCTCACCCTGGCGGTGGCCACCAGCAGCGACCTCACCCTCTGGACCCGCCCCGGGCTCCACGACGGCAACTGAGGGTGGGAGTTATTGCAAGCAGCTGCTTGCAATAGTTAGCACGGTGCGGCAGGATCGGGGCATGGCATCGCTCAACGTCGGGAATCTCGGCGAGTACCTGCGCGAGCAGCGGCGGCAGGCGCAGCTTTCGCTGCGGCAGCTGGCCGATGCGGCGGGGGTGTCGAATCCGTACCTCAGTCAGATCGAACGCGGGCTGCGCAAGCCGAGCGCGGACATCCTGCAGCAGCTGGCCAAGGCGCTGCGGATCTCCGCCGAGACGCTCTACGTGCAGGCCGGAATCCTGGACGAGCGGGACCGCGACGCCGTGGAGACGAGGGCCGTGATCCTCGCCGATCCGTCGATCAGCGAGCAGCAGAAGCAGGTGCTGCTCCAGATCTACGCCTCCTTCCGCAAGGAGAACGTCGCGGAGGCCGAGGCGGAGGCGGAGGCCGAGGCCGCGGCGCAGGCGGCGGCGGAGGCGGCGGAAGCCGCTGCCGGCGGCGGCGATGCCGAGACGCGCCGTACGAACTGAGCGCGCACAGCACTGAGCGCGCACAGCATTGAACGCGCACAGCACTGAGCACGAACCGCACTGAGCACGAACCGAGACCGTGATCCGGGAGGACCACCACATGGCCATCGCCGATGACCTGAAGAAGACCCTCACCGACCCGACCCCCCTCTACTTCGCCGCCGGCACCGCCGACCTCGCCGTGCAGCAGGCCAAGAAGGTGCCCGGGCTGATCGAGCAGCTGCGGGCCGAGGCCCCCGCGCGCATCGAGGCCGTGAAGAACACCGACCCGAAGGCCGTGCAGGAGAAGGCCAAGGGGAAGGCCAAGGAGGCGCAGGAGGCGGTCACCGCCACCGTCACCGAGGTGCTCGGCGCGATCGACGCGAAGAAGCTCGGGGAGACCGCCCAGGACCTGGCGCTGCGCGGGGTCGGCGTGGCCGCCGAGTACGCGGTCAAGGCCAAGGAGGCCTACGACAAGGTCGCCGAGCACGGTGAGCAGACCGTACGGGCCTGGCGCGGCGAGGTCTCCGAGGAGATCGTCGACATCGCCGTGGTCGTGGAGCCGGAGGCTGCCGGGCCGGTGGCGGAGGAGCCCGCCGCGGAGCCCGCGGCGAAGAAGGCTCCGGCGCGCAAGGCGGCGGCCAAGAAGGCCGCGGTCGAGACGGCCGACGAGAGCTGAGCGAGGCGCGACGGACCGGGCACCCGCGGGGCGTCCGGTCCGTTGTGGTTTGGGAACGGGGCTCTGCCGGTAGCGTGGAGACAGGTGGCATCCGGCGAGCGAAGCGTGAGAAGGCGGTCAGGCGATGTTGAAGGACGGGTTCGATACGGGAGTGCTTCCGCTGCTCGGGCTGGCCGTGCTCGGGCTCGCGGTTCTTGCCTTCGTGTTCGCGCTGATGGCGCGCGAGGACGCGTACCGTGCGGCCGACAAGAAGACGAAGACCTTCTGGTCGGTCCTCCTCGGCGTGACCGTCGTCATCGACTATCTCGTCTGGTCGGGGTGGCTCGGCGGCATGCTCTTCCTCATGATCGCCGGTCTCGTCGCCACCATCGTGTTCTTCGTCGACGTGCGTCCCGCGCTCAAGCAGGTCTCCGGCGGCGGCCGGCGCAGCGGCGGCAGCAGCAGCGACGGGCCGTACGGGCCCTACAACGGCGGACGGTAGAGGCGCGTAGGGCGTAGGACCGCCGCCGGGTGGCTGCGGGCGGTCCGCGGTCCGCGGTCCGTGGTCCGTGGTCCGCGGTCCGGGCCCGTCAGCCCTCGGCGCGGGAGAGCAGGACGACGGCGACGTCGTCCGTCAGCTCCCCGCCGTTGAGGCGGCGGGCTTCGGTCACGGAGGCTTCGAGCAGGCCCTCGCCGCTCAGCCCGTCGGCCAGGTGCCGGTTGATCATCTCGACCATGCCGTCCTGCCCGAGCCGCTCCTTGCCCTGACCGATCTTTCCCTCGATCAGGCCGTCGGTGTAGAGCATCAGGCTCCACGTGCCGCCCAGCTCCACCTGGCGGCGCGGCCAGCGGGCCCGGGGCAGCAGGCCGAGCGCCGGGCCGCTGTTCTCGTACGGGAGCAGGCGCGCGGGGCGGCCCGGCCGGGAGATCAGCGGCGCCGGATGGCCGGCGAGGCACAGGCCCGCGCGCCGGCCGTCCGGGGCGATGTCCACCGTGCAGAGCGTCGCGAAGATCTCCTCGCAGGGCCGCTCGACTTCGAGGACCTCCTGGAGGGTGGCGAGCAGGTCGTCGCCGCACAGGCCGGCCAGGGTCAGCGCCCGCCAGGCGATGCGCAGCTCGACGCCGAGGGCGGCCTCGTCCGGGCCGTGGCCGCAGACGTCGCCGATCATCGCGTGGACGGTGCCGTCGGGGGTACGGACGGTGTCGTAGAAGTCCCCGCCGAGGAGCGCGCGGCTGCGGCCGGGACGGTAGCGGGCGGCGAAGCGGAGGTCGGAACCCTCCAGGAGCGGGTGCGGGAGCAGTCCGCGTTCCAGCCGGGCGTTCTCCTGGGCCCGCAGTTTCGATTCTGCGAGCTTGTACTGGGCGATGTCCGCCCGCTTTCTCTCCACCGCGTAGCGGATGGCCCGGCTGAGCAGCCGCCCGTCGAGCTCGTCGCGGAACAGGAAGTCCTGGGCCCCCACCTGTACGGCCTCCGCGGCGCGCTCCGCGTCCTGCTCGGAGGTGAGCACGAGGACGGCGTGCCGCGGGGCGATGCGGAGCACCTGGCGCAGCGCGCCGAAGGGATCGGCGGCGTCGCCGGAGCCGGGGCCCGCGCCGCCGTGCGGGAGCGCGAGGTCGAGCAGGACGCAGTTCACGTCGGGGGTGAGCAGCCGGGCCGCCTCCGTGAGGTTGCGGGCGCTGCGCAGCCGGATGCGGTGGCCGTCGGCGTCGAGGATCTCGGGGACGGTGAGGCCGCCGGCGGGGTCGTCCTCGATCACCAGCAGGGTGAGCGATGACGCGCCGCCCGGGCCGCTCTCGGTGGCCGGGATGTCCCTCTGCCGCGGTACGGGTACGGGCATTCTCCGGTTCCTTCCCGCCCCCTCGGGGGTTCGCTCGTCCGGCGACCCTAGCCGCGGGACGAGGGAAGCGGAATGGCGGGTCCGGTGCGGGGCTCCGGCATATGCCGTTATCGGGTGGGAAAGTCCGCGTCGACGAATGACCAACGTCACGGAACGGGGGTACGGCGTCCCGCCCACCGAGACATCCCACCGAGACATACCGAGACATCCCGCCGAGACAGCTGACTGGGGCATCCGACTGTGACATCCGACTGGGACATCCCATCGGGGCATCTCTCCGCGCTCCGCCGGAGGCGTGCCGCCCGGCGTTACGCCTCAGGCCGTTACGCCTCCGGCCGATACGCCTCCGGCCGTTACGCGTCCGGCCGGACCACGGCCTTGATCGGCATGGAGCCCGCGCCCGCCATGGTGACGTCGCGGCCGGGACGGGGGGCGTGGACCATCGCGCCGCCGCCGACGTACATCCCGACGTGGCTCGCGTCGTCGAAGTAGATGATCAGGTCGCCCGGCCGCATGTCCTTGATCGCGACCTTCGGCAGCCGCAGCTGCTCCTGCGAGGTGCGCGGGATGCCCTTGCCCGCCGCGAGCCAGGCCTGCGAGGTCAGCCCGGAGCAGTCGTACGAACCGGGTCCCTCGGCGCCCCACACGTACGGCTTCCCTATCTGGGCGGTCGCGAACTGCACCGCGCGCTTGCCGGCGTCGGTGGCCGCCGCGCCCGTGGAGCCGGTCATCGCGCCCGTGGAAAGCCAGTCGGTCTGCGCCTTGCTCTGGGCTTCCGCCTCCAACTGCAGCAGCCGGGCCTTCTGCTCGGCCTCCAGCTTGCTCTCGAGGTCCTCCGCCGCCTTGATCTTGTCCTCGACCTGCTTCTTCGCGGCCTCCTGCTTGACCCGGTTGGCTTCCAGGGTCTCCCAGTGCGTGCTCGCGTCCTTCGCGTACTGCTCCAAGTCGGTCTGGGTCCCGTTGAGTTCGGAGATCAGGTCCGAGGTGGCCTTTTCGCCCTGGCGCAGCCGGTCGTGGCCGTCGAGGAACTGGGTCGGGTCGTCGCTCAGGGCGAGGCGCACGCCGGGCGGCAGGCCGCCCGCGCGGTACTGGGCGCGGGCCGCGGCGCCCGCGCGGCTCTTCAGGGCCGTGATGCGGTTCTGCCCGGCGAGGACCAGGTTGGCGATCTCCACGATCCTGTCGGACTGCGCCTTGGCCTCGCTCTCCGCGAGGTTGAAGGCGTCCGTGGCGGTGCCGGCCTCGCGGTAGAGGCCCTCTATTTCCTTGCGGACCTTCTCCAGGGACTTGCCCGGCGGGGGCTCCGGCGCCGCGAACGCGGTGCCGGCGAGTGCGCCGGGCGCGGACAGCAGCGCCATCGCGCAGAGCAGAGTGAGGGCGATCGAACCCCGTCGTCGTTTCCTCATGGTCCCCCCAGACACCGGATTGATTAATCGTCAGTAACTTGTGATTGCCTTCGGGATGGTGCCACGAGTCGGTGAATTCCAACACCCTTGTGGATATCCATCCGATGCGTCCCGAACGGCCCCCAGCACCGGCAGCCCCCCTGGCCCCGGCGCTCGGCGTCACCCCGAAGGCCTCAACGCTTCCCACCGCACCGTCAGTTCCCCCTGACGCCACCGCACCGGCCCGTCCGCCAGCGGCCAGTCCCCGGCCAGGGCCCGCGCCGTCCGGATCCAGCGCTGCCGCGCCCCGTAGGAGGCGTACGGGGCCGCCGCCGCCCAGGCCCGGTCGAAGTCGCGCAGGAACGCGTGCACCGGCTCGCCCGGCACGTTGCGGTGGATCAGCGCCTTCGGCAGCCGCTCCGCCAGGTCCGAAGGGCGCTCCAGGGAGCCCAGCCGGGTCGCGAAGGTCACCGTGCGCGCGCCTTCGGGCCCCAGCGCGACCCACACGTGCCGCCGCCCGATCTCGTCGCAGGTCCCCTCCACCAGCAGCCCGTCGGGAGCCAGTCGGGCACACAACCGCTCCCACACCGCCTCGACCTGCTCCTCGTCGTACTGGCGCAGTACGTTCGCCGCCCGGATCAGCGCCGGCCGCACCCCGCCCTCCAGCGGCACCTCGAAGCCCCCGTGCCGAAAGCTCAGGCCCTCCCGCTCGTACGGCTTCGCGCCCGCGACCCGGGCCGGCTCGATCTCGATGCCGACCACCCGCACCCGCGGGGCCGCCTCCCGCAGCCGGGCCAGCAGCTCCACCGCGGTCCAGGGCGCGGCCCCGTAGCCGAGGTCCACCGCGACCGGGTCGTCCGCGCGCCGCAGCGCCGCCCCGTGCGTCGCCGCGATCCAGCGGTCCATGCGGCGCAGGCGGTTCGGGTTCGTCGTCCCGCGGGTCACCGTGCCGACCGGGCGACGAGGGGGAGGGGTGGAGCGGGAGGCCATGTGCAGAGAGTAAGCGGAGGGTTCCCGCGCGATAAAAATCCGGCACGGGAGCAGGAAAACCGCCCGTCCCGGAATGCGGGGGACGGCCGTCCGGGTTGCACTCCTAGAAGAGCGCCGACAGCGCTCTCCGCGTCATGCCGTCCGAGCGAGAGGAACTGCTCCCTTGAGCCAGTACGTGTCCCGCATCGGCGGCAGCATCGGCGGCCGGTTCGCCGCGGCCCGTTCCGCGACCCGGCACGAGCCGCCCCGGCTGCGCCTGCCCGCCGCCGTCGGCGGCCACCGCAAGCCGCGCCGCGTGGCCATGCTCAGCGTGCACACCTCACCGCTGCACCAGCCCGGCACCGGCGACGCCGGCGGCATGAACGTCTACATCGTCGAGCTGGCCCGGCGCCTCGCGGCGATCAACATCGAGGTCGAGATCTTCACCCGGGCCACCACCGGCGGCCTGCCGCCCGTGGTCGAGCTCGCGCCCGGAGTCCTCGTACGGCACGTGGACGCGGGACCGTACGAGGGCCTCGCCAAGGAAGAGCTGCCGGCCCAGCTGTGCGCCTTCACCCACGGCGTCATGCAGGCCTGGGCCCGCCACCGCCCCGGCTATTACGACCTGGTCCACTCCCACTACTGGCTCTCCGGCCACGTCGGCTGGCTCGCCGCCGAGCGCTGGGGCGTCCCGCTCGTGCACGCCATGCACACCATGGCCAAGGTCAAGAACGCGGCGCTCGCCGAGGGCGACACCCCCGAGCCCGCCGCCCGCGTCATCGGCGAGACGCAGATCGTCGACGCCGCCGACCGGCTCATCGCGAACACCGCCGAGGAAGCCGACGAACTCGTCCGCCACTACGCGGCCGACCCCGGCAAGGTCGCCGTCGTCCACCCCGGCGTGAACCTCGAACGCTTCACCGTCGCCGACGGCCGCGCCGCCGCCCGGGCCCGCCTCGGGCTGCCGCAGGACGCCGTCATCCCGCTCTTCGCGGGCCGCATCCAGCCGCTGAAGGCCCCCGACATCCTGCTGCGGGCCGTCGCGGAGCTGGTGGACCGGGAGCCGGCGCTGCGGGCCCGGCTGTTCGTGCCCGTCGTCGGCGGGCCGAGCGGCAGCGGGCTCGCGAAGCCGGAGGGGCTGCAGAAGCTCGCCGCGACGCTCGGCATCGCGGACCTCGTGCACTTCCACCCGCCGGTGGCGCAGGACGCCCTCGCGGACTGGTTCCGGGCGGCGTCCGTGCTGGTCATGCCCTCGTACAACGAGTCCTTCGGGCTGGTCGCCATAGAGGCGCAGGCCACCGGCACGCCGGTGCTGGCCGCGGCCGTCGGCGGGCTGCCGGTCGCCGTCAACGACGGGGTGACGGGGATCCTCGTACCCGGCCACGATCCGGTGGACTACGCCCGTCAGCTCAGGCGCTTCGTGGACGAGCCGGGGCTCGCGGAACGGATGGGCGCGGCGGCGGCGCGGCACGCGCAGTTCTTCGGCTGGGACACCGCCGCGAGCGGTACGGCCGACGTGTACACGGGGGCGATGCACGATCACCGCCGTCACGTACGCTCCCACCATGGCTGACGCTGACATCCGCGAGATCATCGAAGCGACGCTGACCGGCGCGGAACTGAGCTGGGAGAGCCCCGCACCGGGCTCGTACGTGGTCCAGCTCCCCGGCACCCGCAAGCTGAGCACCACCTGCGCGCTCAAGGCCGGGAAGCACTCCCTGTCGGTCAACGCCTTCGTGATCCGCCACCCGGACGAGAACGAGGCCGGCGTCCACCGGTGGCTGCTGGAGCGCAACCTCAAGCTCTACGGCATGGCCTACGCGGTCGACGCGCTCGGCGACGTCTACCTGACGGCCCGCCTCCCCCTGTCGGTGATCACCCCCGACGACCTGGACCGGCTGCTCGGCACGGTCCTGGAGGCGGCGGACGGGGCCTTCAACACCCTGCTGGAGCTGGGCTTCGCGAGCGCGATCCGGCGGGAGTACGAGTGGCGGGTCTCGCGGGGCGAGTCCACGCGCAACCTGGACGCCTTCAAGAACCTGACGCAGCCGTCGGGGGCGGCGGCGAAGCCGCAGTAGGGGCAGGGGTAGGGGTCAGGCGGCCGGAGCCACCGGATCGGTCGCCTTCGCCGGAGCGGCGACCTCCACGACCGCCTCCACGGGCGGCTGCACGACCGCCTCCGCCGGGCTCGCCTCGGCCTGCGAAAGCCCCCTCATCAGCAGCCAGTAGCCCGCCGCGGCGATGGTCCCCAGGGCCGCCGTCGCGCCCCACAGCCAGGCCGCGCCGAAGTGCTCGATCGCGAAGCCGGCCATCAGCGGCGCGATCAGCGAGGCCATCGCCCACGACAGCGTGTACATGCCCTGGTAGCGGCCGCGCCCGTGCGTCGGGGAGAGCCGCGCGACCAGGCCCATCTGGGTCGGGGAGTTGATGATCTCGGCCAGCGTCCACACGCAGACGGTCAGCGCCAGGCTCCACACCGAGCTGCCGAAGGCCGTCAGCCCGAACCCGTACCCGGCCAGCAGCGCCGAGATGACCAGCAGCTTCTGCGGATCGCGGTGCTCGATGAACCGGGTGACGGGGATCTGCAGCACCACGATCAGCACGCCGTTCACGCCGATGACCAGGCCGTAGTCCGCCGTGGAGAACCCGGCCGCGCCCATCGCCAGCGGCAGCCCGAACGAGCCCTGCATGAAGATCAGCGAGATCAGGAACGACAGCCCGACCACCCCCATGAACCGCCCGTCGCGCAGCACCGTCCCCAGGCCGATCTCCGGCTCGGCGGCCGCCTTCTCCGCCGCCGTCTTCTCCGGCCGGGACTCCGGGAGCTTGAGGTAGACGAGCACCGCGCAGACCAGCGTCAGGGCCGCCTCGCCGAGGAACCCGGCCAGGTAGCTGTACTCCGCGACGAAGCCCGCCACGGTCGCGCTGACGGCGAAGCCGAGGTTGATGGCCCAGTAGTTCAGCGCGAAGGCCCGTACCCGGTCCTCCGGGCGGACGATGTCCGCCATCATCGCCTGCACCGCGGGCCGCGAGGCGTTGGACGTCATGCCGACCAGCAGTGCCACCGCGGCGATCGCCGCCGGATGCTCCATGAACCCGAGCAGCGCCACCGAGAACGCGGTCGACGTCTGCGCCGCCATCAGCGTGGGCCGCCGGCCCAGCCGGTCGGTGAGCACGCCGGCGACGAGCGAGGACACCACACCGCCGAGCCCGTGCAAGGCCACCACAAGTCCCACGAAGGAGGCCGAATAGCCCCGTTCCAGGGTCAGGTACAAGGTCATGAACGTGGCGACGAAGGCCCCGAGCCTGTTGACCAGTGTGCTCGTCCAGAGCCACCAGAACTCCCGGGGCAGCCCGGCCACGCTCTCGCGGGCGGCCCGCCTCACACTGGCAACGGACATATGGAATCCCCCCGGAGATGTAAGCGTCCCTCTACTCGTTCGGACCCTACGGACCGGGGCCCTCCAGAGCCACTGGATTGACGGCTGCCGTCAATCGGGGACCGTCCACGTGCCGTACACATCGCGCGCGAGCGGACGGGCGCGTCCATTAGGCTCGTACGCATGGCCGACGCACCGTACAAGCTGATCCTCCTCCGCCACGGCGAGAGCGAATGGAACGCGAAGAACCTGTTCACCGGCTGGGTGGACGTCAATCTCAACGAGAAGGGCGAGAAGGAGGCAGTCCGCGGTGGCGAACTCCTGAAGGACGCCGGACTTCTCCCCGACGTGGTTCACACGTCCCTCCAGAAGCGCGCGATCCGCACCGCGCAGATGGCGCTGGAGGCCGCCGATCGCCACTGGATCCCGGTCCACCGCTCCTGGCGCCTCAACGAGCGCCACTACGGCGCCCTCCAGGGCAAGGACAAGGCCCAGACCCTCGCCGAGTTCGGCGAGGAGCAGTTCATGCTGTGGCGCCGCTCGTACGACACCCCGCCGCCGGCGCTCGAAGACGGTACGGAGTTCTCGCAGTCCGGGGACCCGCGCTACGCCTCCATCCCGCCGGAGCTGCGCCCGCGTACCGAGTGCCTCAAGGACGTCGTCGTCCGCATGCTCCCGTACTGGTACGACTCGATCGTCCCGGACCTGCTGGACGGCCACACCGTCCTGGTCGCCGCGCACGGCAACTCCCTGCGCGCGCTGGTCAAGCACCTCGACGGGGTCTCCGACGCCGACATCGCGGGCCTGAACATCCCGACCGGCATCCCGCTCTCCTACGAGCTGGACGCCGACTTCAAGCCCCTCAACCCGGGCGGCACCTACCTCGACCCGGACGCCGCCGCGGCCGCCATCGAGGCCGTCAAGAACCAGGGCAAGAAGAAGTAGCCGAAGCGATCATGCCCCCGGCCCGCGAACACCGCGCGGACCGGGGGCTTTCGTGTTCGACCGACGCGCAGGTCACGACCGGCCCCTTGTCCGGCGTACTGGCCCGCTGACCGGTCGCCGAGCACCCGACCGAGCCCGGTCTCCGGGAAGCCCCCCAGCCTGCCGGTCCTCGGCGGACGGGGGGCTTCTCGTTGCCCGGCTCAGGCGCCGCCGGTCACGCCGGGGACGACGAAGCGCCTGTGCAGGGGGGAGATGGCCACCTGAGGGTCGCCCTGGACGCCCAGTTCCCCCTTGATCACGGGTGTGATCCGGTCGGCGATGAATCGGGTGAACTGGTCCTGCGACTCCCAGATGTCGTGTGCGTGGAAACCGTCGTCGGCGAACCAGCTGGTGTGCAGCACCAGCCCGTCCGGAACGTCCTCCTCCCAGCCCACGCGGGCACGGGCGGCGTCGTACAGCTCGGGTGTGAGCTCGGGCCACGCAAGGTTCATCGCGATTGCCACGGCGGTTCTCCCAGTCACTTCGGGTGCCGCGGGCTGCGCGGCACGGCATGACGACGCTAAGCAGGACGGGAGGGCCGGGCACTTCGGAGCAGGCATTCGGACGCAGGCGGCGGCGTTGCCGCGGCAGGGGAGGCTGAAGCGTTGCGGCACCGTGTCCGGCGGCCGTCACGGTGCGGGGCGGGGGAGCGGCCGCCGGTCCGCCGGCGGGCCCGGCGGGCGGGGTCGCGTCGCACGTTCGGCGATCTTGCGGTCCATCTCCGCGCGCCCCGCGGCCGCGTTGCTGCCGTCGATCTGGCCCGCGAAGGCGCGGTACGCCGCGGCCACGAGCGCGTCCGGGGCGTTCGGGCGGGCGCGTGCGATGGCCCACAGGGCGTTCTCCGTCGGGGTGTCGAGCCCTGTCTCGGTGCGGACGCCGCGCCCCGACAGCACGGCCGTCAGGACGCTCTCGAAGTTGCGCCGCAACTGTTCCTGGCTGGGGCGGCCGTGGCGCACGGTCGTCTCCGTCTCCTTCTCGATGGGGCCGATGCGAAGGGCCCCGCCCGACGGGATGTCGGTCGGGGCCCTTCGCGTACGGGTGGCCGGGCGGGCGGCCTCAGCCGCCGCACTGGCAGGGGGCGCCGGACTGGCAGCCGCAGCCGCAGCCCGAGCCGCAGCCGCAGGCCGCGAGCAGGGGCAAGCTCAGGCGCAGGCCCTCCGGGGGCTGCGCTTCCTGCTCCGGGGTGATGGGGACGGGGGAATCGGGCATGGATCCTCCTCGTAGGCGTTTGGCCTTCGCCCTCATTCATGCCCAGCCGGACCCCCGCGTCAACGGCGCATTGGGGGCTCGTTGTTGATCCAGCCCTTGCCGGTCCGGCTTGCGGCTGCCCTCCGGGTCAGGCGCCCTCGACCTGCGTGGGCGCCTGGAGCTCGTCCGCGTGCTCGCCCGTCACCAGGTAGACCACGCGCTTGGCGACCGACACCGCGTGGTCCGCGAAGCGCTCGTAGTAGCGGCCCAGCAGGGTCACGTCGACCGCCGTCTCGATGCCGTGCTTCCAGCGGTCGTCCATCAGGTGCTGGAACAGCGTGCGGTGCAGCTGGTCCATCTCGTCGTCGTCCTGCTCCAGCTGGAGCGCCAGGTCGACGTCCTTCGTGATGATGACCTCGGCCGCCTTCGCCATCAGCCGCTGCGCGAGCTGCCCCATCTCCAGGATGGTCGCGTGCAGGTCCCGCGGGACCGCCGTGTCCGGGAAGCGGAGCCGGGCGAGCTTGGCCACGTGCTGCGCCAGGTCGCCGGAGCGCTCCAGGTCGGCGCTCATGCGCAGCGAGGTGACCACGATGCGCAGATCGGTGGCGACCGGCTGCTGGCGCGCGAGCAGCGCGATGGCACGGGCCTCCAGGTCGTGCTGGAGGTCGTCCACCTTCTGGTCGGCGGCGATGACGCTCTCCGCGAGCTTCAGGTCGGCGTCGAGCATGGAGGTCGTGGCCCGCCCGATGGCGGAGCCGACCAGCCGGGCCATCTCGACCAGGCCTTCACCGATCGAGTCCAGTTCCTCGTGGTACGCGTCACGCATGTCTCGTGTCCCTCTCTCGACCTACTACTGCCTACTACTGCCGTACTGCTGCCCGGGGCGGGCCGGTGCGGGCCATCGGCCCCACGTTGCCACGGTGAACCCCGAACGCGACCGACTCCGGCATCACAAGTGAATCAGCACGGTCGTCAGGGTGAACTCTGGGCGACGAGTGTTCGAGGTGCCACCCGAACGGCTGTGGAAGTGTCCTCGCACCTGCTTAACCTGGAGTCATGGACGTGAACGCGGCGGTCGCCGCAGCTGCAGCGATCGCCGGTCTTTGCACCGGTGTGATCGCGATGCTGGCGTTCCGCTGGAGCGAGCGCGACCAAGCCCGCCCCACCCGGAGCTCCATGCGCCCCGACATCAACGCGGTGCTCCCACCCGGAGTGGACACCGTCCTCTCCGTACTCCGCTCCTCCGCCGTCGTGCTCGACGAGGGGGACGCGGTCGTCAAGGCCAGCTCGGCGGCATATGCCCTCGGCCTGGTCCGCGGCGGCAAGCTCGCCGTGGAGCCCATGCTCCACATGGCCCGCGACACCCGCCGCGACGGGGAGATACGCCAGGTCGAGCTCGACCTGCCCCGGCGCGGCACCGGCCGCGGCGAGGCGCTCGCCGTCTCGGCGCGCGTCGCCCCGCTCGGCTCCCGCCTGGTGCTCCTCCTCGTGGAGGACCTCACCGAGGCCCGCCGCATCGAGGCCGTACGCCGCGACTTCGTCGCGAACGTGTCGCACGAGCTCAAGACCCCGGTCGGCGCCATCTCCCTGCTCTCCGAGGCCGTCATGGACGCCTCGGACGACCCCGAGGCCGTACACCGCTTCGCCGGCCGCATGCAGATCGAGGCCACCCGCCTGATCAACCTCGTACAAGAACTCATCGACCTCTCCCGGGTACAGAACGACGACCCCCTGGAGGACGCGGAGCCCGTCCGCGTGGACACGCTCGTGGCCGAGGCCATCGACCGCTGCCGCCACACGGCCTCCGCGAAACAGATCACCATGGCCGCCGGCGGCACCGCCGACCTGCGGGTATGGGGCAACCGGGGGCAGCTCGCGGCCGCCCTCGGAAACCTGGTCGAGAACGCCGTCAACTACAGCCCCGCCCGCACCCGCGTCGGCATCGCCGCGCGCCGGGTGACCGCGCCGGGTGGAGACTTGATCGAGATAGCCGTGACCGACCAGGGCATCGGCATCCCGGAAAAGGACCGCGAGCGCATCTTCGAACGCTTCTACCGTGTGGACCCGGCCCGCTCCCGCGCCACGGGAGGAACCGGCCTGGGCCTTGCGATCGTGAAGCACGTAGCGGCTTCGCACGGCGGGGAGGTGTCGGTATGGAGCTCGGAGGGCCAGGGTTCCACGTTCACCCTGCGACTCCCCGAAGCAGCCGCGCCGGCCCCGGCGACGGCCTCCGCACCCGCCCACCCCCAGCTCGAACCTCACACCGCACCAGCCATTCCTGCCCCGGAGGTCCTTCCGTGACCCGAGTGCTCGTCGTCGAGGATGAGGAATCCTTCAGCGACGCCCTGTCCTACATGCTCCGCAAGGAGGGCTTCGAGGTCGCGATCGCCGCGACCGGGCCCGACGGGCTCGACGAGTTCGAGCGCAACGGCGCCGACCTCGTCCTCCTCGACCTGATGCTCCCCGGCCTGCCCGGCACGGAGGTCTGCCGGCAGCTGCGCGGCCGCTCCAACGTGCCCGTGATCATGGTGACCGCCAAGGACAGCGAGATCGACAAGGTCGTCGGGCTGGAGATAGGAGCCGACGACTACGTCACGAAGCCCTTCTCCTCGCGGGAGCTGGTCGCCCGCATCCGCGCGGTCCTGCGCCGCCGCGGCGAGCCGGAAGAGGTCACCCCGGCCGCCCTGGAAGCGGGACCCGTCCGGATGGACGTCGACCGCCACGTGGTCACCGTCGCCGGAGCCAAGGTGGACCTCCCGCTCAAGGAGTTCGACCTGCTGGAGATGCTGCTGCGCAACGCGGGCCGCGTACTGACCCGCATGCAGCTCATCGACCGGGTCTGGGGCGCCGACTACGTCGGCGACACCAAGACCCTCGACGTCCACGTGAAGCGCCTGCGCGCCAAGATCGAGCCCGACCCGGGTGCTCCCCGCTACCTGGTCACGGTGCGAGGCCTCGGCTACAAGTTCGAGCCGTAAACCGGCCCGGAGCAGGCGAACGAACACGGGAACGAACACGGGAACGGCCCCCGTCCGCATCGAGCGGACGGGGGCCGTTCCCGTTGAGCGTTGACCGTGGAGTACGGTGCTTCGCGCCTCAGTGACCGGCGGAGGCGGACGCGGAGGCCGACGCGGACCCGGAGGGGGATCCGGACGGGCTGCTCGCCGGCGAGCCCGAGGGGGAACCGGACGGCGCGCCCGAGGGAGAGCCGGAGGGGCTGCCCGACGCCGTGGCGCCCGGGACGGCCGCCGCGGCGGTCGGGCCGTAGCCCGCGTACATGCCGGTGGCCGGTACGACGAAGGCGTCCAGCTCGACGTCGCCCGTGGTGCTCAGCTGGAAGACGATCTTCTGGAGGTTCCCGTCCACGACGGAGTCGCCGCCCGTGATCACGGCGGAGGCGTTGCCCTTGCCGCCCAGGAGGACGGAGCCGCCGGCCGGGATGACCACCTTGGCGCCGCTGCCCGCGGGCTTCAGCGTCACGGTGCCCTTGCCACCCGGAAGGGTGATGGCGTCGAGCGTCTGCTCCTTGGCGCCGTTGTTGAACACCGTCGCGGAGACCGCCGACGGGCCCTTCTTGTCCTTCTCCTGGGTGATCACCAGAGCGTTCTGGACCTGGATGTCGCCCTTGGTGACGGCGGCGTTGTCCGGCTTGACCTGGAGAGTCGGCGCGTCGTGGCCGGCGGCGCAGGCGCCCAGCGAGACGAGCGAGAAGGCGACGGCGGTGGCGGCGAGGGCGCCGCGTCGAAGGCTGCGGCTCACGGGGGAGGCAACTCCTTGGACGTACGGAACGGAAGGGTGGACGCCTCGGAGCGGCGAAGTAAAGCCGCTCTAAGGATGTGTCAGCGCGCTTAGGTTACCGAGCCGCCGCCCCGCCCCCGCACCCGACCCTCCGCAGCGCGGGACCGGGCCCTGAGCGGGCTCCCGCCCCCGCACCCGCCGCTCCCGCCACCGTGCCGCCGGGCCGGGTGATCTTTCATTCGCAAAAGGCCCGCTCACAAAGGCGGGCGCGGCTCCGGTGATCAATTTCCGGATTTCATCGAGCACCGCCCGGTGATCAATTTACGGGATTGGGCCGGAACGGACCCGTACGGGTGGCCGCCAGTCGAACGGAGTAGTTCGGTTTCCCGCCCCCGAAACCGTCAAAACGGGACGTAGGCCACATCGTCGGGGCTCCCGGGCAGGTGTAACGTAGCCGTTTCGCCTGGTCCGCGCAGCGCCTCCGACCTGCGAATACCCTCTTCCGCGGGCCTCTCCCAGCACGTTCCTGTCGCTGTTGTCAAGCCCTGAGATGGGCCCTGACCTGCGAAAACGCCATTCATAACGGTCGATTCTCGTGTTACCCTGGATAGCCACGGAAGGGGTACCTGTCACATGACGTTCAAGGTTGGCGACACCGTGGTCTATCCCCATCACGGGGCCGCGCTGATCGAGGCCATCGAAACTCGCCAGATCAAAGGCGTGGACAAGACCTACTTGGTGCTCAAGGTCGCCCAGGGTGACCTGACCGTTCGCGTCCCTGCGGACAATGCGGAGTTCGTAGGCGTTCGCGACGTAGTCGGCCAGGACGGGCTGGACCGGGTCTTCGAGGTGCTCCGCGCACCTTACGCAGAAGAGCCGACGAACTGGTCCCGGCGCTACAAGGCAAATCTGGAAAAGCTCGCTTCTGGCGATGTCATCAAGGTCGCCGAAGTTGTGCGTGACCTGTGGCGTCGTGAGCGTGAGCGTGGGCTCTCCGCAGGGGAGAAGCGCATGCTCGCGAAGGCGCGTCAGATCCTGGTGAGCGAGCTCGCGCTCGCCGAGAACACCAACGAGGACAAGGCCGAGGCCCTCCTCGACGAAGTGCTCGCGTCCTGACGCGATCATTCGTGCGCTTTGTCGTACACAGTTGTGCCGCGGTGCCCGCTGACAAGGAGACTTGTTGCCGGGCGCTGCGGCATGTCTGGACCCATACCTGTACTCACTGAAGCCTGTACTCACTGGCGTGCCGGGTCCGGGCAGCCACTCGACCGGTCGTCACGGAAGGGGCGAGGGCGTCGCACCCGGCACCCTTCAGGCCATACCCATGTCGGCCGAAGTCACAAACCTGGCTCGGAGCTACTGATGTCTGACGAATCGCGACCCCACCGCACCGCCGCGGTGATCCCGGCCGCCGGCCGCGGGATCCGTCTCGGTCCCGGCGCCCCCAAGGCCCTGCGGACCCTCGGCGGCACCCCCATGCTCATCCACGCCGTCCGCGCTATGGCGCGCTCCCGCGCGATCACCCTCGTCGTCGTCGTGGCCCCGGCCGACGGCGCCGCCGAGGTGCGCCGGCTGATCGACGAGCACGCCCTGCCCGAGCGCACCGAGATCCTGGTCGTCCCCGGCGGGGAGACCCGGCAGGAATCCGTACGCGCCGGCCTGGACGCCATCCCGGCCGACTTCACGGCCGTCCTCATCCACGACGCGGCTCGCCCCCTGGTCCCCGTGGACACCGTCGACTCCGTCGTCGAGGCCGTCCGCGACGGCGCACCCGCCGTGGTCCCCGCGCTGCCGCTGGCCGACACCGTCAAGGAGGTCGAGCCCGGCAGGCCCGGCGAGCCCGAGCCGGTCGTCGCCACCCCCGTACGGGCGCGGCTGCGCGCCGTACAGACCCCGCAGGGGTTCGACCTCGCCACGCTGCGCCTCGCGCACGAGAAGATCGCCCTCGACGGCGAGGGCGCCACGGACGACGCCGGCATGGTGGAGCAGCTCGGCGTCACCGTCGTGGTGGTCCCCGGCCACGAAGAGGCCTTCAAGGTCACCCGCCCGCTCGACCTGGTCCTCGCCGAGGCCGTACTCGCCCGCCGGAGGGCCACCGATGCCTACTAGTCCCCGCGCCGACTCCGCCGACTCCGCCGACTCCGCCCCCGCGGCCCCGCTGATCCCGCTCGTCGGCATCGGCACCGACGTGCACGCCTTCGAGACCGGCCGCGAACTGTGGTGCGCCGGCCTGCTCTGGGAGGGCGAGGACGGCCTCGCCGGGCACTCCGACGGGGACGTCGCCGCGCACGCCGCCTGCGACGCCCTCTTCTCCGCCGCCGGCGTCGGAGACCTCGGCGCGCACTTCGGCACCTCCCGCCCCGAGTGGTCCGGCGCCGCCGGAGTCACCCTTCTGGCGGAAGCCGCCCGGATCGTCCGTGCCGAGGGCTTCGAGATCGGCAACATCGCCATCCAGGTGATCGGCGTACGCCCGAAGATCGGCAAGCGGCGCGAAGAGGCACAGAAGGCGCTCGCCGCCGCGGCGGGCGCCCCCGTCTCCGTGTCGGGCACCACCACCGACGGACTGGGCCTCACCGGCCGCGCCGAAGGCCTCGCGGCCCTCGCCACGGCCCTCGTCTACCGGACGAACCGGGCCTAGTACCCCGTACGCCCACACCGCCCCCGCGGCTCTTCGACAACAAAGCGGGCCCCGCGTGCCGAAAGGGTCGCGGGGCACTGCTACAGGCGCACTACCCTGGATGCCGTGACTATTCGCCTGTACGACACCAGCGCCCGGCAGATCCGTGACTTCACCCCGCTCGTCCCGGGCTGCGTCTCGATCTACCTCTGTGGCGCCACCGTGCAGGCGGCTCCGCACATCGGGCACGTCCGCTCGTACCTGAACTTCGACATCGCGCGCCGCTGGTTCACCTACCGCGGTCTCGACGTCACCTTCATCCGCAACGTCACCGACATCGACGACAAGATCATCGCGAAGGGCGAGGCCCAGGGCCGCCCCTGGTGGTCCATCGGGTACGAGAACGAGCGCGCCTTCAACGACGGCTACAACGCGCTCGGATGCCTCCCGCCCACCTACGAGCCGCGCGCCACGGGCCACGTGCCCGAGATGATCGAGATGATGCGCGGGCTCATCGAGCGCGGCCACGCCTACGTCGCCGACGGCAGCGTCTACTTCGACGTGCGCTCCTTCCCCGGCTACCTGGAGCTCTCCAACCAGGACATCGACGACCTGCGCCAGCCCAACGAGTCGGGCATCACGGGCAAGCGCGACCCGCGCGACTTCGCCATGTGGAAGGCCTCCAAGCCGGGCGAGCCCGACTGGGAGACCCCGTGGGGCCGCGGCCGCCCCGGCTGGCACCTGGAGTGCTCCGCGATGGCGCACAAGTACCTCGGCAGCGCCTTCGACATCCACGGCGGCGGGCTCGACCTGATCTTCCCGCACCACGAGAACGAGATCGTCCAGGCCAAGGCCTACGGCGACGAGTTCGCGAAGTACTGGATGCACAACGCCTGGGTCACCCTGTCCGGCGAGAAGATGTCCAAGTCGCTGGGCAACTCCGTCCTCGTCTCCGAGATGCTCAAGGTGTGGCGCCCGATCGTGCTGCGCTACTACCTCGGCACCCCGCACTACCGCTCGATGATCGAATACAGCGTGGAGTCCCTGCGCGAGGCCGAGTCCGGCTTCGCGCGCATCGAGGGCTTCATCCAGCGCGTCATCGAGAAGGCCGGCGGCTCCGTCGAGCCCGCCGCCGAGGTCCCGCCCGCCTTCGCCGAGGCCATGGACGACGACCTGGGCGTCCCGCAGGCGCTCGCGATCATCCACACCACCGTCCGCCAGGGCAACAGCGCGCTCGCCGCCGACGACAAGGACGCGGCCATCGCGCGCCTGTCGGAGGTACGGGCCATGCTGGGCGTCCTCGGACTCGATCCCCTCGACCCGCACTGGGCCGGCGAGACGGACCGCGGGGAGGACCTCCACGGAGCCGTGGACACCCTCGTGCGCCTGGTCCTGGAGCAGCGCGAATCGGCGCGCGCCCGCAAGGACTGGGCCACCGCCGACGCCATCCGCGACCAGCTCCAGCAGTCGGGCCTGGTCATCGAGGACAGCCCCGCCGGACCCCGGTGGACGCTCGGCCCGCGCTAGGCGCGCGACCCGAGAGGTCTTCCGGAGCAGTCCGACTGGCGGACTCGGATTGGGCCGCCCGGCGATCCGGGCGGCACACTCTTCATACGTACATATCGCAGCACCAACGAAATCAGGTAGAGGTCATGGCCGGGAACAGCCAGCGCAGGAACCGCCGCACGTCCAACAAGAAGGGCGCGACGGTCGGCAGCGGTGGCCAGCGGCGCAAGGGCCTCGAAGGCAAGGGCCCCACGCCCAAGGCCGAGGACCGCAAGAAGCACAAGGCCAACCGCATCAGCAACGCCATGGCCCGCCAGGCCGCCAAGCGCCGCCCGGCCCCCCGCCGCGGCGGCCCCAAGGGCACCAGCGAGATGGTCGTCGGCCGCAACCCGGTCTTCGAGGCGCTGCGCGACGGCGTACCGGCCGTCACCCTGTACGTACAGCAGTTCATCGACAACGACGAGCGCGTCCGCGAGGCCCTCCAGCTCGCGGCCGAGCGCGGCAACATCAACCTGATGGAAGCCCCGCGCCCCGAGCTCGACCGCCTCACCAACGGGCTCAACCACCAGGGCCTGGTCCTCCAGGTCCCGCCCTACGAGTACGCGCACCCGGAGGACCTCACCGCCGCCGCCTACGACAACGGCGAGGACCCCCTCATCGTCGCCCTCGACGGCGTCACCGACCCCCGCAACCTCGGCGCGATCGTCCGCTCCGTCTCCGCCTTCGGCGGCCACGGCGTGGTCATCCCCGAGCGCCGCGCCGCCGGCATGACCGCCGGTGCCTGGAAGTCCTCGGCCGGCACCGCCGCCCGTACCCCGGTCTCCCGGGTCACCAACCTGACCCGCGCCATCCAGGAGTACAAGAAGGCCGGCATCACCGTCGTCGGCCTCGCCGCCGAGGGCACCCACGAGGTCCACGAGCTCGAAGCGCTCGCCGGCCCCGTCGTCATCGTCGTCGGCTCCGAGGGCAAGGGCCTCGGCCGGCTCGTCGGCGAGAACTGCGACTACCTCGTGCGCATCCCGATGCCGGGCGGCGCCGAGTCGCTCAACGCCGGTGTCGCCGCGGGCGTCGTCCTCTACGAAGCGGCCCGCCGCCGCGCCACCCGCGGCCGGGTCTGAGCACCACCGGGAGCATCACCGGCAGCACCACGCGGCCGCCGCCTGAGCACCACCGCGGCCGCCGCTTGATCCACTTGGCGCACCGGACGTGACCCGTGAGCGTGCCACCCCGCCCCCTGCGGGCGGGGTGGCTTGATTTGACGGGTCTCGGACACATCCCTGATGTCAAGGCAGTGTCCTAAACACTCATCACTCGGTTAGATGAGTGTGGACACCAGAACGCCAGGGTTCGACGACCAGCCCGCGCTGAGCATGGTCAAGGTGCCGTGCGACCCCGCACAGGTCATCGTCAACCACGCCAGCTTCCGCGTGCGGCTCGCACCGAGCCCCAGCGCGCGTCCCAGGCCCTCCGGAGCCCCGGGGCTCGCCCCGGCACTCGGCGGAGCCCTCGCGGCCGCCGGAGCCGGTGCCGCCCGCCGCCGCCCCGTCGTCTGGAGCGGCAAGTCCGCCCCCGGCGACGCCGCCGCCAGCGCCGCCATGGGCGGCCTGCTCCAGGCCGTACGCGATCACGGGCGCGCCCACGACGGCCACGCGGAGTACGACGGCGGCGCCACCCAGACCATCCCGCGCGTCGACCTCGCCCACGACCTCGCGGACGACACCCTCGCCACCCCGACCGTCATCGGCCAGCGCGCGTACGGCGACGCTGACGACACCCGGCTGCAGCCCGTGGTGGGAGGCCTCTCCCACCCCCACGAGGCCTACGACGCGGCCCACTCCGAGGGCACCGGATCCGCGGACTCCCGCCGGGCCCAGGGCGACGCCCGCGCGCAGGCCTCGTACTACCCCGGCCGCCGCATGAACCTCGGCGTCGTGCTGCTCCCACTGCGCGTCTTCCTCGGCTTCATCTCCATCTACGCCGGCATGGGCAAACTGTGCGACCCCGTCTACTTCGACGGCGGCGAACGCGGCTCCATGGTCACCTGGCTGCACACCCTGCAGCCGTGGGCCCTCGCCGAACCGCTCCGCGACTTCGCGCTGGCCCACCCCGTCGGCGCCGGTCTCAGCGTGGCCTTCCTCCAGGTCATCGTGGGCGTGCTCACGGTCTTCGGCCTGTGGCAGCGGTTCGCCGCCTGCTTCGGCGCACTGCTCTCCGCCGCGCTGCTGATGACGGTGAGCTGGAAGACCGTCCCCGCTTACGACGCCCCCGACATCATCTACCTCGCCGCCTGGAGCCCGCTGATCATCGCGGGCGCCCCCGTCTACTCCCTCGACGGCCGCCTCGCGAGCGAGGCCTGGCGCACCCTGGGCCCCCGCTCCGAAGTCTGGCGGCTGCGCCGCCGGGTCCTGCGCCGCGGGGCGGTCATGGCCGGCGTCATCTGCGGGCTCACCCTGCTCATCGGCTCGCTCCTCGGCGGCGCCGTCCGCTCCACCACCGTCGTCACCGTGCCCGGACCGGGCGAGGCCCCGAGCAACTACCTGCCCGGGCGGCCCCTGCCGAGCACCTCCAAGCAGCAGCAGCCCGCGCGCCCCACCTCCCCGAAGCAGGCCGCGAAGCCCTCCGCCGGACCCTCCTCCCCGGCCGCCAAGACCGGGCGCGGAGCCGCCGGTTCGAGCTCCCCGAAGGCCGGCTCCGGCTCGCCCAGCGCCACCCGCGGCGCCACCAGCGGCACCAAGACCCCGCGCAGCACCCCCCGCCAGTCCACCCCGCAGAAGCCCCCGGCCAGCTCCACGGGAACCCGCGGCGGCGGCGGCTCCACCACAGGAGGGGCGGGCAGCACCGCGCCGAAGCAGCCCGACCTGCTGGGCGGACTGCTCGGCGGCTGACGGACACCGCCGCCCGCGAGCGACGACACGGCGAAGGGCCCGGCGAGAGCGTGCCGGGCCCTTCGTCATGCGCGGGGCCGCAGACCGTACGCGGGGCCGTAGGCAGCGGAAGCGCTAGGTGGCGTTCTGCGCGGCCAACTCCCGCGCCGCCTCGGTCAGGTCCTTCGCCGTGTCGATCGCCCGCCAGTAGGCCCCCTGGGGCAGCGGGAAGCCCGCGAGCCGCCGCTCACGGGCCAGGCGCGGGAACGTCGTCCGCTCGTGGTCCCCCAAATCCGGCAGCAGGGCGGCGAATTCGGGCCCGAAGACGTACACGCCGGCATTGACCGGGTACGGGGACTGCGGCGCCTCGATGAAGTCCAGTACGTGCCCGTACTCGTTGATCTCCACCACCCCCCACGGAATGCGCGGCCGGGCGAGCGCGAGCGTGGCCGTGGCGCCGCGCTCGGCATGGAAAGCGGCCATCTCGCGCAGCGAGAAACGGGTCCACACGTCGCCGTTGGTCGCGTACCAGGACCGGTCGGGATGCGGCAGGTGCCGGGCGGCGTACTTCAGACCGCCGCCCCGGCCCAACGGCTCGTCCTCCACGACGGTGGTCACCCGCAGCGGCAACTGCGCCTCGGCCAGCCACTTCTGGAGCACCCCGGCGAGGTGTCCGCAGGAGACCACCGCGTCCGTCACCCCCTCGGAGGCCAGCCACGCGAGCTGGTGCCCGATGATCGGCACCCCCGTACCGGGGATCTCCACCATCGGCTTGGGACGGTCGTCCGTATACGGCCGCAGCCGCGAACCCTGGCCCCCCGCCAGGACAACCGCCTGGGTCGGGGAAGCCGGGAACGCGGCCGCGTGGGATCGGTCGGAACGCTCGGAACGCTCGGAACGCTCGGAGCTGTCGGAACGCTCGGAATCGGTCATGTCGTTGTCGTTGTCGTCGTGTCCGGGTGCGGAGAGGCGTGCGGCGGCGGCCGTCAGCCCATGGAGGCGACACCGGACGCGTACGCCGTGTCGCACACCGGCCGCGCGAACGACTGGGCCTTCGTGGGCCCGTAGGCCTCCACGGCGGCCCGCCCGAGGGCGCGCGCGATCCCCACGCAGTGCTCGGCGAGGGACGGCCGCCGGTCGACCTCCTGCTGGAGGTGGGTGAGGACGTCACCCGGCTGCTCGCCCTGCTGGATCTCGCTCAACAGCTTTTCGCGCAGCACGTCCTGGGCGGCGCGGGGCTTCGCGGGAACGGAGACGTCCTCGGCGGACGCGGTCAGGATCTGGGAGGGGGTGTTGTCCGCCCAGGGGACCATGGTGACCGCGAGGGTCCCGGACAGGACCAGGACGACGGGCAGGACCAGGGCGAGGGATCGGCCGATACGGCGGGCAGTGTGGGTCACGAGGGCGAGAGTAGCGCTCGGTGAAGATATGGCGACATTTAGTCACCCGGTCGGGGGATGGTTCGACGTGGCTTTTCGAATTAAGGGTTGACGCTGGGGGCCGAATGGCCCGATCTGCCGGACTCGGACGCGATCTCGGACGTGATCTCCAACCGGTGCTCCGACCGGTGCTCCGACCGGAACTCGCGCCGAAGGGGCGCCCCTTGACGGGACGCCCCTTCGGCGGCTGTGCGCGTACGGCTCGGGTCAGCCGGAGAGGCGGGCACCCGAAGACGTCGAGAAGACGTGGATCTCGTTGCCGCGCGGCACCACGTGCAGCGTGGAGCCCTTCTCGGGCACCTGGCGGCCGTTCACGCGCACCACGATGTCCTGCGAGCCCTCGGAGTGCGAGGTCGACCCGTAGACGTACCCGTCGGCGCCCAGCTCCTCGACGACGTTCACGGTGATTTCCAGGCCGCCCGTCTCGCCGATGTCGAAGTGCTCGGGACGCACGCCCACGGTGACCGTGCGGTCGCCCGCGTCGGCGGCGGCGGACAGGGCCTCGCGCGAGACCGGAACGACGCTGTCGCCGAACTTCACGCCGCCGTCGGTGATCGGGACCTCGACGAGGTTCATGGCCGGCGAGCCGATGAAGCCGGCGACGAAGAGGTTCGCCGGGCGGTCGTACATGTTGCGCGGGGTGTCGACCTGCTGCAGCAGACCGTCCTTCAGCACGGCCACGCGGTCGCCCATCGTCATGGCCTCGACCTGGTCGTGGGTGACGTAGACGGTGGTGATGCCGAGGTCGCGCTGGAGGGCCGCGATCTGCGTACGGGTGGACACGCGGAGCTTGGCGTCGAGGTTCGACAGCGGCTCGTCCATGAGGAACACCTGCGGCTTGCGCACGATCGCGCGGCCCATCGCGACGCGCTGGCGCTGACCGCCGGAGAGCGCCTTCGGCTTGCGGTCCAGGTACTGGGTCAGGTCCAGCATCTTCGCCGCGTCCTCCACCTTCCTGCGGATGGTGGCCTTGTCCTCGCCGGCGATCTTGAGCGCGAAGCCCATGTTGTCGGCGACGGACATGTGCGGGTACAGCGCGTAGTTCTGGAACACCATCGCGATGTCCCGGTCCTTGGGCGGCAGGTGCGTGACGTCGCGGTCACCGATGCGGATGGCACCGCCGTTGACGTCCTCCAGGCCGGCCAGCATGCGCAGCGAGGTGGACTTGCCGCAGCCGGAGGGGCCGACGAGGACGAGGAACTCGCCGTCCGCGATCTCCAGCTCCAGCTGGTCGACGGCGGGCTTGTCGCCGCCGGGGTACAGACGGGTCGCCTTGTCGAAAGTGACAGAAGCCATGGTGATGAATCCCTTCTACCGGCAGGAACGTGCCGGACGATCCGAGTGGAAGGTCTAGTCCAGTGGACTGGACTCGGCCCGACGCTACCCGCCCGAGCCGCTCCTGTCAGCACCTGGACGCGAGCGAATTCCAGGACGTTTCCACACGCCGGGGCCGGCTGTCAGAGGCGGCTGCTTTGATCACGACCATGACCATCCACGACGTGACCCGCGAGCTGCCGGACATCGAGACCCTGCGCGACCGCTGCCGGGCGATGGCGGCGCTGGAACTGGTGATCAGCGGCGAAGAGGACGACGGCTACTTCTCCTACGACCCGCAGTGGGGCCCGGGCGAGGAAGCGGCACTGATGGACAACGGCTCCGGCGACGACTACGCGATCGTGTTCACGGCCGACGGGGTCTTCGGGCACGGCTTCGACCACGAGTCGGTGATGGGCCCGTGGGGCGCCGACGGGACCACGCTGTGGCCGGGCCTGACCGACGGCATACCCGAGGCCTTCCGGCCGTACCTGACCGAGCCGGCGTTCTGCGTGGACGGCGTGCTCAACGCCACCGCCGTCTTCTGGCGCGAGAGCGCCGACGCGCGGTGGCGCGCGGGCAAGGTGGAGTTCCCGGAGGGCAAGTCCGACCCGGACGGCGCGGACTACCTCTTCGAGCTGCTCGTGGCGGGCACCCCGGAGGCCTACCGCGACTTCGCCGAGGACTACTACGAGACGGACCTCCCCCTCGAAGCGATCCGCCACGTGTGGGAGCTGCGCCCGCTCACCCAGGCGGTCGTGGACGCCCTGAACCCGGGGCTGCCGTTGGCGGCGGTGGAGCCGTGGGTGGTGCGGGCTGGGTATCCGGGGGTGTGAGGGGGGCCGCCGTCGGCGGCCCGGGGCGCCGGAAAGTTCTTCGCTGAGGGGTCGGGGCGATGTGTAGAGTGAAGGCGATTCTGTGCGCTGCGCAGTGTCATATGTGCCCCCTTAGCTCAGCCCGGCCAGAGCAACGCACTTGTAATGCGTAGGTCGTCGGTTCGAATCCGACAGGGGGCCCCATCCCAGGTCAGAGGCTTGCTGATCAAAGGGATTCGTGCAGAGGCGGAAGGCCCCGGGTGATCGCCCGGGGCCTTTTCGCATGCCTCAGTGGCGGCCTGAGATGCGGTCTGCCAGGCGGGCCAGGGGGGTTGTCGTGGGGGTGTGGGTGGTGGATTCCCGGCGGTCTGCCTCGCGGTAGGCGGCGTAGAGGGCCTGGACGCCGAGCCAGCGGAAGGGTTCCGGTTCCCAGCGGCGGACGCGGTGGTTGACCCAGGGGAGGGTGGTGAGTTCCGTCTTGTCGTTCAGGACCAGGTCGCGGAGGGTGCGGGCCGCCAGGTTGGCCGTGGCCACGCCGGAGCCCACGTAGCCGCCGGCCCAGCCGAGGCCTGAAGCGGCGTCCAGGGTGACCGTGGCGCACCAGTCGCGGGGGACGCCCAGGACGCCCGACCAGGCGTGGGTGATCTCGACTCCCGTGAGGGCCGGGAAGAAGGATTCGAGGAGGTGCGTGAGGGACGCGATGGTGGCGGGCTGCGTGCGGCCGTCGTTGTCCGTGCGGGAGCCGTAGCGGTAGGGGACGCCGCGGCCGCCGATGGCGATGCGGTCGTCGGCGGTGCGCTGGGCGTACATGTAGGCGTGGGCCATGTCGCCGAGGGTCGAGGCGTCGGACCAGCCGATCTGGGCCCACGTCTCCGGGGGGAGGGGGGCCGTGGCGATCATCGAGGAGTTCATCGGGAGCCAGGAGCGCTTCTGGCCCTTGAGGGCCGCGGTGAAGCCCTCGGTGCAGCGCAGGACGTACGGGGCGCGGACCGTGCCGTACGGGGTCAGGGCGCGGCGCGGGGCGATCTCCGTGACGGGGGTGGACTCGTGGATGACGACGCCGAGGCGTTCGCAGGCGGCGGCCAGGCCCTTGACCAGCTGCAGGGGGTGGATGCGGGCTCCGTGCGGGGTCCAGGAGGAGCCGACCGCGTCCGCGACGTCGATGCGGGCGCGGGTGTCGGTGGCGTCGTAGAGCTCGCGGTCCGTTTCGCCGAAGGCGAGTTCGGCGGCGTGGAAGGCCTTGAGGCGGGAGAGCTGGGCGGGGGTGCGGGCGACTTCGAGGACTCCGCCGCGGTGGATGTCGGCGTCGATGCCCTCCTTGGCCGCGGTGTCGATGACCTCGGTGACGGTCTCGTTCATGGCGTGCTGGAGTCGCTGGGCGGCGGGGCGGCCGTGGAGGGTGGCGTAGCGGTCGCGGCCGGCGATGCCGTTGTAGAGCCAGCCGCCGTTGCGGCCGGAGGCCCCGTAGCCGCAGAACTTCTGCTCCAGGACGGTGACGCGCAGGTCGGGGGCGGCGGTCTTGAGGTAGTACGCGGTCCACAAGCCGGTGTAGCCGCCGCCGACGATGACGACGTCGGCGGTGGTGTTGCCGGTGAGAGGGGCGCGGGGTGGGTGGGCGTGGGCGGTTTCGTCCGTCGCGTACCAGAAGGAAATTCCGCCGTTGATCGTCATGGGGGAGTTGCTACACGGGGTGGTGGAGGGGTGTCCAGGGGCGCGATGTCGGGTTTCGGGGGCTGAGGGGTGGCCGAATGGCTGATGTGGGCGGGGTGGATCCTTCTTAGGGTGGGGCGGGGATTTTGTCGGGTTTTTGTGTGAGAGGTACTGGTTCGCATGACGAGGGTGGTGAGGGCAGGACGGCTGGTCGCGGCGGTGGCGTCCGTGGCGCTGTTGGGCGGGGCGGTCGTCGGGCATGCCCGGTGAGCGGCTGCCGTCTGGGGGCTGTGGCCAGTGCGGCCGCCGGGGTCGTGCGGGCATCCGGCCCCGGTCGTCCCGGCGCCCGGTGTCGACGCAGGCGGCTGCCGGCCCGGAGAGCTGCGGGCTTGGTTCGATGCCGCGTGCCGGCGTCGGCAGGGGTTCACCCTGGAGGGCTGAAGGCGGCTCGGGGCGGGGTGAGTTGATGCGCGGTCAGGCGTGATCGGATTCGAGCTAGAGTAGGCATTTCCAGCCAACATGCTTTCCCTGGGGGATCCTTGCGCTTCAAGACCGGACTCGTCGCCACTGCCGCGGCTCTGGCCACGCTCCTCACTCCGCTCATCGCCAGCCCCGCGGCCGCGGGCAATTTGGTCAGCGATGAAAGCATCTCGACCAACGCGTACTACGGGCGCATGGCCTGGCAGTGGAGGATCAACCCCTACCGTCTCGACCCGATCGTGATCATCGCCGAGGACCGCGCGACCGACGGCTACCGCATCGGCATCCGCCTCGTCACCGGCGGCGAGATCGGCAACAGGACCTGGGCGATGCGGACCGTGCCCACCGGCCAGACGCGTTACGAGTGGCGCACGTACCTGGACGCCGGCTGGATCGACCACGCCTACTTCCAGGTGTGCAAGATCAAGGCCAGCACCGGCGCGATCGCGAGCTGCCACGACTCGAAGGTGATGCTCAACCCGTTCGACGACTCCAACATGTCGTAGGGCGCGCGACGAGGGGGTGTCACCCGCATGCGGGTGACACCCCCTTCCGTATGCCCGAAACCGTCTGCCCGGGACCGGTCGGTCCGCCTTAGGGTCGGGTCATGGACGGTGCGACGGCGGGTGGTTCGGACGGCTCGGACGGCTCGGGTGGGAGCGGGTTCGGCGGGGTTCCGGCGCCGTTCGCGCGGGCGCAGGTGCGGGACAACGGGGCGGCCGGGCGGGAGTTCGTCGACGCGCTGCCCGCGCGGGTGGCTTCCTTCCTGGAGCGGTGGGAGCTACGGGTGACCGGGCCCGGGATGTACGGGGTGACGGCCCTGGTGCTGCCGGTGGTGCGGGCCGACGGGACGGCGGCGGCGCTGAAGCTGCCGGCGCTGGACGAGGAGAACGCGGACGAGGCGCTCGCGTTGCGCGCGTGGGCCGGGGAGGGCTGCGTACGGCTGCTGGCGGACGACGCGGAGACCGGCACGCTGCTGCTGGAGCGCCTGGACGAGGGCCGGCCGCTGTCGGCGCTGGCCGTACGGGACTCCGGGCGTGCGGTGGAGGTGCTCGGCGGGTTGCTGGCCCGGCTGACGGCGGTCCCGGCGCCGGCCGGGCTGCGGCGGCTCGGGGACGTGGCGGCGGCGATGCTGGAGGCGGTGCCGGGGGCGCTGGCGCGGCTGGGGGAGGGCCGGGAGCGGGGGCTGGTCGCGGACTGCGCGGCGGCGCTGGCGGAGGTGGCCGGGGAGCCGGGGGACCGGCTGCTGCACTGGGACCTGCACTACGCCAACGTCCTGGCGGGCGGGCGCGAGCCGTGGCTGGCCATCGATCCGAAGCCGCTGGCCGGCGACCCGGGGTTCGAGTTGCTGCCGGCGCTGGGCAACAACTTCCGTGCGCGGGAGGTGCGGTGGCGCTTCGAGTCGCTCGCGGAGGCGGTCGGGGCGGACCGGGAGCGGGCGCGGGCGTGGACGCTGGGGCGGGTGCTGCAGAACTGTCTGTGGGACGTGGAGGACGGGGACCGGCCGGCCGGGGTGCAGTTGAGGATCGCGGAGTCGCTGCTGGGGCGGGGTGGGCCGGGGCGGGGCTCGCGCGGTGGCTCGTAGGGTGCAGGCATGATCCGTAACGCCGTCGTCAGCGACGTACCCGTCATCCAGGCCATGATCCGCGAGCTCGCGGAGTACGAGAAGGTGCCGCACGAGGCGCGCGCCACCGAGGAGCAGTTGCGGGAGGCGCTCTTCGGGGAGCGCCCGGCGGCGTTCGCGCACCTGGCGGTGACGGCGGAGGGCGAGGCGGTCGGGTTCTCACTGTGGTTCCTCAGCTTCTCGACGTGGCGCGGGGTGCACGGGATCTACCTGGAGGACCTGTACGTCCGTCCGGGCGTGCGCGGCGGCGGCCACGGGAAGGCGCTGCTGCGGGAGTTGGCGCGGATCTGTGTGGAGCGCGGGTACGAGCGGCTGGAGTGGTCGGTCCTGAAGTGGAACGAGCCGACGATCGCCTTCTACGAGGCCTTGGGTGCGCGGCCGCAGGACGAGTGGTCGGTGTACCGGCTGACCGACGGGGCGCTGGCGGAGCTCGGGGGCGAGTAGCCGGGGCGCCGGCCCGGGGCGCCGGCCCGGGGGGCAGGCCCGGGGGGCAGGCCGGGGCTCAGGGTTCCAGGACGACCTTGCCGGTGGTGGCGCGGGTTTCCAGGTCGTGGTGGGCCGCGGCGGCTTCGGCCAGGGGGTAGCGCTGGAGGGCGGGGCGCAGGCGGCCGGTGGCGGCTTCGGCGAGGGCGCGGGTTTCGAGGAGGCGCAGGGGGTCTTCGCCGCCGGCGCGGCGGAGCATGGCGGGGCCGAGGACGTGCTGCGTGGTGATGCCGCGGGCGTCCAGGGCGGCCTGCTCGGTGTCGGTGAGGGCGAGGGGGCCGCCGGACCAGCCGAAGACGAGGTGGAGGGCGTCTTCGCGGAGCAGGCCGAGGGCGGTGCGGGCGACGGTTCCGCCGACGGAGTCGAAGAGGACGGTGGCGCCGTCGGGGTGGTGGGCGCGCAGGGTGTCGGCCCAGTCCGGGGCGGTGTAGTCGAGGGCGAGGTCGGCGCCGTTGGCGGCGGCGCGGGCGGTTTTGGCGGGGCCGCCGGCGAGGGCGACGACGGTGGCTCCGGCGTGCTTGGCGTACTGGACCAGCAGGGTGCCGATGCCGCCCGCGGCGGCGGGGACCAGGGCGACGGAGCCGGGGCCGAGGTCGGCGAACTGGAGGATGCCGAGGGTGGTGCGGCCGGTGCCGATCATGGCGACGGCGGTGGCGGGGTCGAGGCCGGGCGGGACGGGGTGCAGTCGGGCGGCGTCGGCGACGGCGTACTCGGCGTAGCCGCCGGGGGTGAATCCGAGGTGGACGACGACGGTCTTCCCGAGCCATCCGGTGTCCGTGCCGGCGCCGAGCGCGTCGACGGTGCCGGCGACCTCGCGGCCGGGGACGGTCGGCAGTTCGGGCAGGGGCGCGGGCGGGCCCTGGACGCCGCGGCGCAGGGCGGTGTCGAGGAGGTGCACGCCGGCGGCGGCCACGGCGATGCGGACCTGGCCGGGGGCGGGGACGGGGCGGGGGACGGACTCGTAGGTGAGGTTCTCGGCGGGGCCGAAGGCGTGGAGGCGGATGGCGCGCATGGGGGGCGGGGTGGGTGCGGTGGGTGTGGTCTGCGGGGTGGGCCGGGTGGGTGTCGTCATGGGTGAAGCCTCGGACCTCAAGTGGGGTTGAGGTCAAGGGGTGGGCCAGGATGGGGGGATGGCGGCAATGGCGCGGGACGGTCGGAAGACGCAGCAGAAGCAGCAGAAGCAGCGGACGCAGCAGGCGCAGCAGACGCAGCAGCGGACGGTGAAGGCGGCGAGGCGGCCCGAGGTGCGGCTGCCGGAGCTGGGCCGGTGGGAGGACGCGGAGCTGGGGCTGGAGCCGGACGGGGACTACGACGGGCTGGAGCTCGTCGAGGTGGACCTGACGGGCGGGGACGGGCGGGGGGCCCGGTTCATGGACTGCGCGCTACGGCGCTGCGTGCTGGACGAGACCGGACTGGCGAAGGTACGGATCCTGGACTCGGTGCTGGACGGCGTCCGGGGAGTGGGGACGGACCTGTCGGAGGCCTCGCTGCGCGACGTGGAACTGCTGGACGCCCGGCTGGGCGGGGTGCAGTTGCACGGGGCGGTGCTGGAGCGGGTGCTCGTGCGCGGGGGCAAGATCGATTACCTGAACCTGCGGACGGCGCGGCTCAAGGACGTGGTCTTCGAGGGGTGCGTGCTGGTGGAGCCGGACTTCGGGGGCGCGGTGCTGGAACGGGTGGAGTTCCGTGACTGCGAGGTGCGGGCGGTGGACTTCACGGGGGCGCGGATGACGGACGTGGACCTTCGGGGGGCACGGGCGCTGGAGATCGCGCGGGGGGTGGACGCGCTGGCCGGGGCGGTGATCAGTGCGGGGCAGCTGTTCGAGCTGGCTCCGGCGATGGCCGCGCAGCTCGGGTTGAGGGTGGTTCCCTAGTCCGCTCGGGGGCGGCCGGCCCTGGCGGTCGGCTGGGGTGGCCCCGCAGGGCCGCCCGGCCGGCCGGGCGGCCCTGCGGGGCTGTCTGTCCCCTACCCGCCCTTCCACCGTTCCCAGGGCTCTGCCCTGACCGGGTCCTCGAACGCCGGACGGGCTGAGGGGGAAACCGGGCTGTGCCCCGGACCTGCCTGGGGCTGTGCCCCGGGCCCCGGTGCTCACACGTCGGACGGCTTACGCCGGGACGCGGGGGAAGCGGGACTGGAGGGTCCAGATGACCGGGTTGTCGGCCAGGCCGTCGTGCATGTCGACGAGGTCCGCGATCACGTCGTGGAGGAAGTCCCGTGCTTCGCGGCGCAGCAGGCGGTGGCTGAAGGTGAGGGGGGCCTCTTCCGAGGGCATCCAGTCGGCCTCGACGTCGACCCACCCGAAGCGGCGCTCGAAGAGCATGCGGTCCGAGGACTCGGTGAAGTCGATCTCGGCGTACTGCCGGTTGGCCGCGCGGCTGCCGCGCGGGTCCTGGTCGAGCTGCTCGACGATGTCGCACAGCGCCCAGGCGAAGTCCAGTACGGGCACCCATCCCCAGGCTGTGGACACTTCCCGGTCCGCGTCGGTGTCGGCGAGGTAGACGTCCCCGCAGAACAGGTCGTGGCGCAGCGAGTGGACGTCCGCCGAGCGGTAGTCGGTCTGCGGGGGGTCGGGGAAGCGCCGGGAGAGGGAGTAGCCGATGTCGAGCACGTACCCGATGGTGTCATGGGTGGGGTGGGGGGTGTCCCGCCCGTCCGGGAGCGGAGGGGGCCGAGGGGGGCGGAGGGGGGCGAAGGGGGCCGTGGGGCGGTTCCGCGGGGGGTGCGGGCCCGCGGATCAGAGTTGCTGATGCTCCCCCGGGGTGTCGGGTTCGCCGGATTAAGCTCGGCGCGTCCGGGGGGTCGTGGCGAGAGGGGACGGGCGTGGGGGGAGCCGGGGGGCAGGGGGAGGCCGTGGTGGCCGGGGTGCTGCGGGAGCGGCACCGGCTCGCGGCCGAGCTGCACGACACCGTGGCACAGGGGCTGACCAGCATGCACCTGCTGCTCGACGCCGCCGACCGGGAGTGGACCCGTGAGCCGCGCCGGGCCCGGCAGCTGGTGCGGCAGGCCGCCGCCGCGGCGCGCGAGAACCTCGCCGAGGTCCGGCGCATCATCCACGACCTGGCTCCGGTGGAGCTGGAACGGGGGGCGGCCCTGGCCGATGTCCTGCGCGAGCTGTGCGCCGGGACGGAGGGGGCCCGGTTCCGGCTGGAGGGGGAACCCCGGCCGGTGCCGGGCAGGGTCGAGGCCGCGGTGCTGCGGGCGGCCCAGGGCGCCCTGGGCAACGTACGCCGGCACGCGCGGGCCTCCGTCGTCGTGGTGACGCTGACCTATCAGCGGTACGTGCTCGCCCTGGACGTGTGGGACGACGGCGTCGGGTTCGATCCGGACGGCGATGGGGACGGCGACGGGGACGGGGACGGCGACGCAGCCGCGGGCCCGGGTGGGGACGGGCTGCGGCTGCTGCGGCGTCGGATCGCGTATCTGGGGGGTACGGCGACCGTGGAGAGCAGTCCGGGTGGGGGAGGGACGGTGGTGTCGGTCTGCGTGCCCGTGCCTGTACCTGTGCCTGTGCCTGTACTTGTGCCCGTTCCTGTGCCTGTGCCCGGGCAGGGGCACGGGGACGGGCAGGGCTTGAGACCGGGGGCGTGGTCGGCGTGACCCCGGTGCGGATCCTGTTGGTGGACGATCATCCCGTTGTGCGTGCGGGGCTGCGGGCGCTGCTCGGCGGGTGTCCCGAGTTCGAGGTGTGCGGTGAGGCCGCGGACGGGGGCGCCGCCCTGCGGATGGTGCGCGAGCTGGGTCCCGACCTGGTGCTGATGGACATCCGGATGGGCCCGGGCATGTGCGGGGTGGAGACCACGCGGCGGATCGGGCGGCTGCCCGCGCCGCCCCGGGTGGTCGTGCTCAGCGGCTACGAGTCCGATGCGTACGTCGTACGGGCCGTGGAGGCGGGTGTGGCGGGGTACCTGCTGAAGGGGTCCCCGCCCGACCTGTTGTTCCAGGCGCTGCGGACGGTGGCGGCGGGGGAGTCGGCGCTGTCGCCCTCGGTGGTCTCGCGGCTGATGAGCCGGTACCGGGCGCCGAGTGCGGCGCTGACGGCACGGGAGACCGAGATCCTGGAGCTGATCGCGACGGGCCGCTCCAACCGGGAGATCGGATCGGCCCTGTTCATCAGCGGGACGACGGTCAAGACGCACCTCGTGCACGTCTACGAGAAGCTCGGGGTGGAGAACCGCACGGCGGCCGTGCGCGCGGCCGTCGACCGGGGGCTCATCGGGCTGGGGTGAACCCGGGGGCGGGGGAGGAGTCAGTTCGGGTACGCGATCTGGACCGCGGTGCCGTTGTACTGCCAGAGCGGGGAGAAGACGCGCTTGCGGATCTTCCAGACGCCCGCGGACTTCACGTACTCGTCGCGGTAGCGGATGCCGCGTACGACGACGGTCTCCGGGGCGGTGGCGGTGGCCGGGTACACGAGTTGGGCGGTGGCGTGGCTGTCGCCCGTCGCGGTGTACCGGCCGGTGACGCGGACGTGGGCGTTGGCCGTGACGTGGGTGGAGTAGCCCCAGGCCGCCGCGCCGTCGAGGTTGGCGACGACCGCCTCGATGCCGGACTTGACGATGCCGGCGGTGCCGTCGGGGTGGGCCATGACGGTGAGGGTGGCGTCGTCGGTGAAGAGGGTCCGGAAGACCGTCTTGTCCTTGGTGTCGACGGCGAAGAGGTAGGTCTCCAGCAGGCGGTGGATCGCCAGCTCGTCCTCCGCGGAACCGGCCGGGCCGGAGCCGGCACCGGAACCGGAACCGTAGGAGGCGGTCGACAGCTCCTCGGACGCGGATGCGGTGGCGTGCGCAGCGGTGGCGGGTGTCGCGGAAGCGAGGGCGCCGAGTCCGGCTACGGCGGCGCCGGTGCCCAGCATGGTGAGCATGCGGCGGCGTTCCGGGGCGAAATCGGTGGTCGGCATGGCGGGTTCCTCTCGACACGGCTGGTGGCACCCGGGCCTGCTCGGGGCGGTCCGGGCACTGACGAGCCTGTCGTGTCGCCGCCCGCGGGGGATCGGCGCGGCGTACGAGCGCGATCTCGTACGGATGGACGATGCCGGGCGGTGCCGGGCCGTGCCGGGTGGTGCCGGGCCGGGCCCGCGCCGCCCCGTGCCGTCGTGCGGTGCTCAGGGAAGGAGGCGTTGCTCCTTGGCCACCGAGACCGCGCCCGCGCGGGTGTCGACGCCGAGCTTGTCGTAGATGCGGCCCAGGTGGGTCTTGACCGTGGCCTCGCTGATGAACAGGGCGCGGGCGATGTCGCGGTTGCCGAGGCCGCGGGCCAGCTGGCCGAGGATGTCGAGCTCCCGGTCGGTCAGGGTGGGGCGGTTGCCGCCGCGCATGTGGGCCATCACGCGGCTGGCCACGGGGGCGGAGAGCGTGGTGCGGCCCTGGGCGGCGGAGTGGATCGCGGCGAACAGCTCCTCGGGGCGTTCCGCCTTGAGGAGGTAGCCCGTGGCGCCCGCGCCGATGGCCCGGGTGATGTCCGCGTCGGTGTCGTACGTGGTCAGGACCAGGACGTGCGGGGGCTTCGGGGCGGCGGTGATGCGGCGGGTGGCCTCCACGCCGTCGATGCCCTCGCCGAGCTGGAGGTCCATCAGGACGACGTCGGGGCGGAGCTTGGCCGCGAGGGCGACCGCCTCCTCGCCGCTGCCGGCCTCGCCGAGCACCTCGATGTCCGGCTCGCTGCCGAGGAGGGCCAGCAGGCCGGCGCGGACGACGACGTGGTCGTCGCAGAGGAGGATCGTGGTCGCCGCCTTGGCGGCGGGGGCGGTCTCGTTGTGGGCCGCCTCCTCGGGGTCGGGGGTCGTGGCGGCCGGGTTCTCGTTCGTGGTCACGGGGTGGACTCCAGGGGGATCGACGCCGACAGGACCGTGCCCTCGCCCGCGGTGGATTCGATGGTCAGGGTGCCGCCGAGCTGGCGGACGCGGGCGCGCATCGCGGGGAGGCCGTGGCCGCGTTCCCCCGCGGTGGAGCGGGTCTGGGTGAAGCCGTGGCCGTCGTCGGCGACGTCCAGGACGACCTGGTCGCCCAGGAAGCTCAGCGTGAGGGCCGCGGTACGGGCCCCCGAGTGCTCCCGTACGTTCGCCAGCGCACCCTGCGCGATGCGCAGCAGCGCCTGCTCCGCGCGGTCGGGGAGGGGGGCCGGGGCGCCCTCCAGGTGGAAGCGGACCTCGATCTCGGGGCCCGCGTCCAGTGCGCGCAGGGCGTCCGGGAGGCCGGCGCCGCCGGCGAGTTCGGGCGGCGCGAGGTCGTGCACCAGTCGGCGGGCCTCGGCGAGGCCGCGCGCGGTGATGTCGGTGGCGGTACGGACGTGCGCGCGGGCGGTGCCGGGATCGGTGTCCCAGGTGCGGTCGGCCGCTTGGAGGAGCATCTGCTGGCTGGACAGGTGCTGGGCCAGGGTGTCGTGGATCTCCATGGAGAGCCGCTGGCGTTCGGCGAGGGTGCCGGCGCGGCGTTCGGTGGCGGCCAGTTCCCGGCGGGTGCGGATCAGGTCGTCGATCAGGGTGCGCTGGGCTGCGGCCTGCCGCTCCATGTGGACGAAGACGGCGGTGGCGAGGGCGGCGACGGCGGGCGGGGCGAGGAGGAGGTTGGGATCGAAGGGCTCGCCCGAGCCGGAGGTGTGCGCGAGGCGGAGCTGGGCCGCGACGACGAACACGGTGAGCAGCGCCACGAGGACGACGGCCGCGCGGGGCTGGAGGGTGCGCAGGGCCGTGTAGAAGAGCGGTACGGCGCACCAGGCGAAGCTCGGCGCGAGGACGACGAGGACCACCCAGACGGTGACGACCACGCCGAGCCAGAGGAGGCGGCGCAGGGTGGGGGCGGCGCCGAGGGCGGGGCCGAGTACGTAGAGCAGGGCCAGGGTGATGCCGAGGGCGATGATCCACGGGGTGCGGGGTTCGTCGGGGTGGCGGAGGAGGAAGCGGGCCACGGAGGCGCCGAGGAGGAGGAAGAACGCGGTGTGCATGACCGTGGCGAGGGCGCGGGTGTCTTTTTGGGGGGTGGGGCGGGTGGGGGTCACCGGGCTCGGTGGGGGCGCGGGGGCTGCCGGGGCCGCCGGGGGCGGGGCCGCCGGGCTCGGTGGGGGCGCGCTGGTCACGGGGTGCTCCTGGGGGGCTGGTGCGTATGTCCATGGTGCCGGTTGGGTGGGTGGTGCGGGTGGGGGCGCTGCGCGGGCGAAGTCCCCTACCCGCCCTTCCACCGTTCCCCGGGCGCTGCCCGGACCCCGGTCCTCAAGCGCCGGACGGGCTGAGAGGGAAGGGCCCGGCCGCTGCCCGGACCCTCTGGGGCTCCGCCCCAGACCCCGGTCCTCAAACGCCGGACGGCTGGATAGCCCCGGGCAGCGGGAAGGGGCTGCGGGAAGGGCCAGGTAAGCGTCCCGTGGGGGGTCGCCGCATCAGCCGATCGGTTGATGCCTGCATCAACCGGTGGGGGGCGGGTTCCGAGCCGGTACGGGGACGGGGTGGTGGGGGTGGGCGGGAGAGGGTTGGAGCAACGGCAGGACAGCCCGCCGTGCCGACGTTCACAGGAGCAGCAGACATGAAGACCCGCACCCGCGTTCTCACCGGTACCGCCGTCGCCGTCGCCCTCGGTGCCGGAGCCTTCGGCGCGGTCAGCGCCAGCGCCGCCCCGGCTTCCGCTCCGGCCGCCGCCACCGCCGCCGTCGCGAAGAAGGACGGCGACAAGAAGAACTTCACCACCTCCACGCACCTCACCATCGACGCCGCCACCCGCGCCGCCCAGGCCGCGCTGGACGCCGCCGAGAGCGAGAACCAGAAGGTGACCGTCGCCGTCGTCGACCGCAACGGCAACACCATCGTCACGCTGCGCGGCGACGGCGCGGGCCCGCAGTCCTACGAGTCGGCGCAGCGCAAGGCCTACACCGCCGTGTCCTGGAACGCCCCGACCTCGGTGCTCGCCGGCCGCCTCGCGCAGACCCCGAACCTGAAGGACATCCCCGGCACCCTCTTCCTCGGCGGCGGCACCCCCGTCCAGGCCGACGGCGCCCCGGTCGCGGGTGTCGGCGTGGCCGGCGCCCCGAGCGGTGACCTGGACGAGAAGTTCGCCAAGGCCGGCGTGGACGCCCTCAACAAGTAGCAGCGCCGAGGAGCGCGTCGCGGGACGTAGTCTCGAACGCGTGGATCATCGCGCTCTCTCCCGCCTGGCCGTCCCCGCCGTCGCCGCCCTGCTCGCCCTCACCACGGGCTGCACGGGGGACACCGTGCAGGGGCGGCCGGGTGCGTCGGGGGTGCGCGACCCGTTCTTCCCCAAGGCCGGCAACGGCGGTTACCAGGTCGAGCACTACTCCCTGGACCTCGACTACGACCCGGCCGACGGGCGGCTGCACGCCACCGCCGTCATCACCGCCCGCGCCGAGCAGGGGCTCAGCTCCTTCAACCTCGATCTCAGCGGGCTCCAGGTGGAGGCGGTGAGCGTGCAGGGCGCCGGGGCCCGCTTCAACCGCTCCGGCAACGAGCTGACGGTGCGCCCCGCCGAGGACCTGGAGCGCGGGGAGGTCTTCCGTACGGAGGTCGACTACTCCGGCCGGCCCAGGACCGTCACCGACCCCGACGGTTCCCGCGAGGGGTGGATCGTCACCCCGGGCGCCGCCGGCGCGGTCGGCGTCGGCGAACCCGTCGGGTCGATGGCCTGGTTCCCGGGGAACCACCACCCGAGCGACAAGGCCACGTACGACATCACGGTGACCGTCCCCCGCGGGTACGAGGCCGTCTCCAACGGCGAACTGCGCTCCCGTACGGAGGAGACGGAGGCGACGGAGGAGGGCGACGGGCGGACCGTGTTCGCCTGGCGCTCGGCGGAGCCGATGGCGAGCTACCTGGCGACCGTGGCCGTCGGGAAGTTCGAGGTGACGACCGGGCGGACCGCCTCCGGGATCCCCGTCTACACGGCGGTCGCGCCCGGGGAGGCGGGGGCGGGCGAGGGCGCGCTATCGCGGCTGCCCGAGATGGTGGAGTGGGGCATCGGGCGGTTCGGCCCGTACCCCTTCTCCACGACGGGCGCGATCGTGCTTCCCGCGCACAGCCTCGGCTACGCGCTGGAGACGCAGACCCGGCCGGTGTTCCCGGGGGCGCCCGACAGCGAGGAACTGGTGCTGCACGAGCTGGCGCACCAGTGGTTCGGGAACTCGGTGTCGCCGAAGTCCTGGAAGGACATGTGGCTCAACGAGGGTTTCGCGACCTACGCCGAGTGGCTGTGGTCCGAGGACCACGGCGGTCCGAGCGCACAGCAGCACTTCGACGCCTACCTCGCCGGGGACACGCGCGTCGACGGCGCGGCGGGCTCGGACTGGGGGGCCTTCCCGCCGGCCGCACCGCGGAGCCCGAAGGAGATCTCCGGGTCCCCGGTGTACGGGCGCGGGGCGATGGTCCTGCAACGGGTCCGGCAGGAGGTCGGCGACGAGAAGTTCTTCGCCCTCGTGCGCGGCTGGGCCGCCGACCACCGGCACGCGAACGCGAGCACGGCCGATTTCACCGCCTACGCGCAGGAGAAGACGGGCCGTGACCTGACGGAGGTCTGGGACGTGTGGCTGTACGGGAAGGACCGCCCGAAGGCACCGACTAAGGCACCGACTAAGGCACCGACGAAGGCGCCGGCCAAGGCACCGACGAAGGCGCCGCCGGAGGCCTCGAAGGCAGCTCCGGAGGCTCCCTAGCCGCGCCGCCCGCCTACAGCGCCTTGCGCAGGACCGTGCAGGGGCGGCCCGCCTCGCGGTCGGCGGCCCGGCGCAGGGTGACGTACCCCTGGGACCGCCAGAAGGCGAGGGCCTTCTCGTTGGCGTCGAGCACGGCGATCCGTACGCCCGACCGTCCCGCGTCGCGGAAGCGGTCCTCGACCAGGGCGACCACGGCGCGGCCGTATCCCTCGCGGTGCGCGGTGGCGTCGATGAGCAGCAGGCCGATCCACGGGTCGGGGTCCTCGGACTCCGGATCGGGGTGCCCGGCGAGGGTGGCGGCCAGGCCTACGAGGCGTCCGGCGGAGCGGGCGAGGAGGACCTCGGCGCCTTCGCGCGCGAGCTCGTCGGCGAGGGCGGCGGCGACCTGTTCGACCGTGATGCGGCCGGGGTCGGGGAAATCTCCGCTGAGCTCGAAGAACGCGTGGTTGGTCGCGTAGAGCGTGGCGATTTCGGTGAGGACCGGGCCCGGCAGGGCGCCGTCCTCGACGGGGGCGAGCGGCAGGAGGATCACGTACCGAACGGTAGCGAAGCCCCCTCCCCGGACGGCCGGGAGGGGGCTTCAGCCGAGTCGCGTCCTCGGACGCGGGGGCTCAGGATCAGACGTTGACGCCGAAGTCCTGGGCGATGCCGGTCAGGCCGGAGGCGTAACCCTGGCCCACGGCGCGGAACTTCCACTCGGCGCCGTTGCGGTAGAGCTCGCCGAAGACCATGGCGGTCTCGGTCGCCGCGTCCTCGGAGAGGTCGTAGCGGGCGATCTCGACGCCACCGGCCTGGTTCACGACGCGGATGTACGCGTTGCGGACCTGGCCGAAGTTCTGGCTGCGGGTCTCGGCGTCGTAGATGGAGACCGGGAAGACGATCTTGTCCACGTCGGCCGGCAGGCCGGCGAGGTTGACGTTGATGGCCTCGTCGTCGCCCGCGCCCTCGCCGGTGCGGTTGTCACCGGTGTGCACGATGGTCTGGTCCGGGGTGGACTTGTTGTTGAAGAAGACGAAGTGGCCGTCGGAGACGACCTTGCCCTGCGGGTTGACCGCGATCGCGGAGGCGTCCAGGTCGAAGTCGACACCGGTGGTCGTGCGGGTGTCCCAGCCGAGGCCGACCGTGACGGCCGCGAGGCCCGGGGCCTCCTTGCTGAGCGAGACGTTTCCGCCCTTGGAGAGGCTTACTGCCATGGTGACTGGTGTCCCTTCCTAGTCTCACTTGGTCTCACTTGTCGTATCGACCGTGAGGCTGCCCAAGTTACCGCTGACCTCCATAACGCGGGGAGAGGGGCGCGAGGTTCCGCATTCGGAGAATTGTCCGCGATGTAGGCGGAAATGCGGGTGACGGGGCCCCGGCGGGCACGGATCATAGGAGGCATGCCTGGTCCCTATGTCATCCGCGGTTCGGTCGTGCTCCCCGAGGGCGAGCTCGCCTGGCGCTTTTCGCGGTCCTCCGGGCCGGGCGGCCAGCACGTGAACACCTCGGACTCGCGCGTGGAGCTCCTCTTCGACGTCGCGGCGACGAAGTCGCTGCCCGACGTGTGGAAGGAGCGGGCGCTGGAGCGCCTCGCGTCCCGGCTGGTCGACGGGGTGGTGACGGTACGGGCCTCCGAGCACCGCTCACAGTTCCGCAACCGGGAGATGGCGCTGGTCCGGCTGACCGCACTGCTGGCCGAGGCCACGGCGCCGCCGCCGAAGGCGCGCCGGGCCACGAAGATCCCCCGGGGCATCAACGAACGGCGGCTGCGCGAGAAGAAGGCCCGCGGCGAGACCAAGCGGGGGCGGGGCGCGCGCGACTGGTGACGCCGGGCCGGGTGCCGGGGGACCGCCCGGCCTCAGGGCGCCGGGTGGCGGGTGGACCGCCCCGGCCTCAGGGCGCCGGGTGGCGGGTGGACCGCCCCGGCCTCAGGGCGCCAGGTGGCGGGTGGACCGCCCCGGCCTCAGGGCGCCAGGTGCCGGTAACGCCCCCGGAAGTAGGTCAGCGGCGGGGAGTCCGGCGCGGGCTGGGCGGCGGTGAGGACGTGGCCGATGACCAGGGTGTGGTCGCCGGCCTCGACGCGGTTCTCCGTACGGCACTCCAGGGTGGCCAGGGCCCCCGACAGCAGCGGGGCGCCGGAGACGCCGCCGCGGGTGTAGGGGAGGTCCGCGAAGAGCAGCCGGTCGCTGATGCGGTTCTTCATCGAGAACCGGCTGGCGATCTGGAGCTGGTGGTCGGCGAGCACGGAGACCGACCACAGCGGCTGCTCGGCCAGCAGATCGTCCATGCGGGAGCCCTCGCGCACGCTGACGAGGACCAGCGGTGGTTCCAGGGACACGGACATGAAGGCGGTCGCCGTCATGCCGACGTCCTCGCCGCGCCGGCCGTCGGCCGACAGGGGCGCCTCCTGTGCGGTGATCAGGCACACGCCGGCGGTCAGTCGGGACATCGCGGCCCGGAACTCGTCGTTGCTCACCCCCACAGCATGGGGTGCGGGTACGGAAAGTGGTGTCACGGGGGTCGTAGGGGGCACGGTCGGGACGCTACTGTCACCCCTCGCGCGGCGCATCGGGCGCAGGGCGGAGCCGCTCCCCGGCCCGTCGACCTAAGCCTCCCTACGGCCGGGCGTATCGTTTGCTTCCGGGAACGGGTCGGGTGAACCCGCCGGAACGGGTCCGGAAGGGCGGCGCGGCGGCCACCCTTATTCATCTCATGTGACTTGAGTCACAGAGAGCAAGATTTGTTGACCCTGTGTACCTGCCGCACAGCTCACTGTGATTCAGTGGACGGGACACCGCAACGAAGCGCCGATGACAAACCTGGAGTTGCTGTCGAGGTCTCGGGGAGAGCGAGCAATGGAGACCGAGTCGGAGCCGTACGTCCGTCTTGCGACCCTGCGGCAGCTGCACCGGGTGGTGGCCGAGCTCAATACGGCCCGGAGCCTGGCGGACACCCTGCAGACCGTCGTCGACGGCATCGTCCTGGGTCTCGGCTACGAACTCGCCTGTGTCAACCTCGTTCGCCCCGACGGTGATCTGGTCGTCGCCGCCTTCGCGGGCGACCCCGCCGCCGAAGCCCTGATCACCGGCCGCGTCGGCTCGCGCGCCTCCTGGGAACGCCGTCTGACGATGGGCGAGAACTGGGACGGCCTGCGCTTCATCCCGCACACCGAGGGCTGGGTCCTCGTCGAGGACGACGTCCCGCAGTGGCACACCGAGGGCCCCGACCCGCGGTTCGAGGACGAGTGGCACCCCGAGGACCGGCTCTACGCACCCATGTACGCCTCCGGCGGCGAACTGCTCGGCGTGGTCTCCGTGGACCGCCCGCGCAACGGCCGCCGGCCCGGCGCCTGGGGCCGCGAAGCGCTCCAGATGTACGCCTTCCAGGCCGCGATTGCCATCAGCAACGCCCGGCTCCGCGCGAACATGCAGCGGGCCCTGGTCCGCCTCGAGCGCGAGCAGCAGGCCCTGCGCGCCAGTGAAGAGTCGTTCCGCCAGGCCTTCGAGTACGCACCGAGCGGCATGGCCATCGCCGAGATGGGCGGCGACCAGCACGGCCGCCTGCTGCGCACCAACGACGCCCTGTGCCGGCTGCTGGGGCGGCCCGCCTCCGTGCTGCGCCGGTACTCCTTCTCCGACCTCGTGCACCCCGAGGACATCGGCACCCTGCTGCGCACCTCCGCCGAGGGCGGCCGCGCCGAGCTCAGACTCGGCCGGCGCGACGGTACGTACGTCTGGGTCTCCCTGCGCAACTCCGTCGTCGCCGACGCCGCCGACGGGCCGCGCTTCCTGCTCACCCACGTCGAGGACATCGAGGAGCGCAAGCGGCACGAGCTGCAGCTCGCCCACCGCGCCAGCCACGACTCGCTGACCGGCCTGCCCAACAGCGCCGAGCTGCGCTCCCGGCTCGGGGCCCGGCTCTGCCGCCGCCCGCAGTCGGTGCGCGCCACCGCCGTGGAGGCGCTGGACGCGGCCTTCGAGACCCGGCCCTCGGTGGAGGGCGCACCGGGCGAGCACGGGTTCCGGCCCGACGGCTTTCCCGAGCCCTTCGAGTTCCCTGGCGGCATGGGCCCTACCGGTGGCCTGGGCGGCGGCCCGGCCGCGGGGGGCCCGTACGACCACCACGTGCACACGGTCGCGCCGGCGACCGACATCGACGACGGTACGAAGGGGCTCGCGGTGCTCTTCTGCGACCTCGACGGGTTCAAGTCGATCAACGACCGGTTCGGGCACCACACCGGCGACGCGGTCCTCATCGAGGTGGCCCGGCGGCTGACGACCGGGGTCCGGGACGGTGACACGGTGGCCCGGCTGGGCGGTGACGAGTTCGTCGTCCTCGCCGACGGGCTGGGCGCCGCCGACGCCGCCGATCTCGCCGTGCGGCTGCGCAACGCGATCATCCCGCCGATCCGGGTGGACGGCCGGGCGGTCCGCGTGGGAGCCAGTTTCGGCATCGGCTGGGCGAGCTGCGGCATGTCGGCCGACGAGGTGCTGCGCTCGGCCGACCAGCGCATGTACATCGAGAAGCGCTCCCGTTCGAAGGCGCACCGCAGGGCCGGGTAAGCTCTCGGGCCGCCCGTGGGCGCACCTGTTCGGGGTAGGCTCCCCGGGGTCGAAAGGAGTGACCTGCGATGACGACGCCCGCGAACCACGGCCCGAACAACGGGGCGAACCAGCCCGAGGATGACGACCCGTTCGGCTACCTCTACGAGGACGGCCAGGCCGCGGGGGCCACCCCGCCCGGGCAGGGCGGCGGATACGGCTACCCGGGACCCGGGGCCGGCGCTCAGCCGGGCGTGCCCAGGACCTCGTACAACCAGGTCCGCACCGTCGGTGACCGGCCCTACGGCGGCCAGCGCGGGCCCGTTCCCTATCAGCAGGGCGGCCCGCAGCAGCAGGCCTACCAGGCCCAGTACCAGGCCCCCGAAGCGCTCCAGGCGGGCGGCTACGGCGTTCCGCCGCAGCAGCAGCCCCCGCAGTACACCCAGTCCGTACCGCTGCCGGGCTCCGGCGGCGGCCACGGGGGCGGCGGGTCCAGCCGCAAGGGCATGCTCATCGCTGCCGTCGCGGTGGTCGCCGCGGTGGCGATCGGCATCGGCGCGGCCGTGATCTTCGGCAAGGACGACGACGCCGACAAGGGCAAGACCAACACGGCGAACACGGGCCAGAGCCCGTCGGCACCCGCCCAGAACACCCCCTCGAACCAGCCGAGCGGCTCCGCGCCCGCGGACGCCCCGCTGCCCAAGGGCGACGCGGGCGGCTCCGGCATGGTGATCAGCGGCGACGCGCAGCTCGAGAGCGCGGTGAAGGGTGCGGAGAGCGCGAACGGCCAGTACGTGGGCAACTTCAATCAGCCGGGCGCGGCGGTCACCTGGACGCTGGACCTCCCCAAGGGGGGCACCTACCGCCTCTACGTGCGCTACGGCATCCCGGGTGAGGACGCCAACGCCACCCTCGCGGTGAACGGCAAGCCCAACACCTCGCCGCTGAACATGCGGAACTTCGCGAAGTCCCCCCAGGGTGACTGGGAGAAGGGCTGGCAGACCACTTGGGGCCAGGTGACCCTGAAGGAGGGCACCAACACCGTCAAGCTGTCGTGCGAGTCCGGCAACAAGTGCCAGGTCAACATCGACAAGCTGTGGCTCCAGAAGGGCTGAGCGGCAGCGAGAAGGCGCCCTAACCCTCCGTGACCTTCACCGACCCCCGTACCTCCTCGTAGGTGCGGGGGTCGAAGTCTCCCGCCGTGGGGGCCGCGACCGTGGCGGCCGAGAGGGCCACCGCGCGGGTCAGGCGGTCCGGCCAGTCCAGGCCTTCGGTGAGGGCCGAGAGCAGGCCCGCGACCGCGGAGTCGCCGGCGCCCGTGGGGTTGCCCGCCAGGGTGCGGGGCGGGGCCGCCCGCCAGGTGCCCATGGCGGTGGCGGCGAGCAGTCCTTCCGGGCCGAGCGAGGTGACCACCGCGCGGGCCCCGCGGCGGCGGGCGTCCCGGGTGGCGGGGAGCGGGTCGCGGGACCCGGTCAGCTCGGCGAGCTCGGCGGCGTTCGGTTTGATCACGTCGGGGCGGGCCGCGACCCCGCGGCGCAGGGCTTCGCCGCTGGTGTCGAGGAGGACGGGCACGCCGGCCGTGCGGGCCGCCCGTACGAGGGCGGCGTACGCCCCCACGGGCACGCCCGGGGGCAGGCTGCCGCACAGGGCCACCGCGCGGGCGCCGCCCGTCAGCAGGGCCTCGTAGCGGGAGAGGAACCCGGACCACTCGGCGGCGGTGATCAGCGGGCCCGGTTCGTTGAACTGCGTGGTGTCCCCGGAGGCCTCGTCGACGACGGCCAGGGTGCGCCGGGTGGTGCCCGCGCAGGGGACCAGCTCGTCGCGGACGCCGGGGGAGCCGGCGAGCAGCTCGCGTACGAGGGCTCCCGTGGGGCCGCCCGCGAAGCCGGTCGCGGTGACCTCGTGGCCGATCGCGGCGAGCACGCGGGCCACGTTCAGGCCCTTGCCGCCGGGGCGTTCGGTGACCTCGGTGACGCGGTGGGAGGCGTGCGCGAGCAGGCGCGGCACGCGGTAGGTGACGTCGAGCGCGGTGTTGAGCGTCACGGTCAGGATCATGACGGGTCCCGGTGTTGGTGTGTGCCGCCTCTTGCGGGGCCACAGCATGCCAAATGCAGGAGCGGTCGGCCCAGTACCCCGGGCCGACCGCTTCCGTGGAGGTGCGCCGGTCAGTTGCCCGCCGCGAGCGGGTTCACGATCCACTCGCCGCGCCGCATGACGCCCCGGACGTCGAAGGCGGAGTCGAGGACGACGAGGTCCGCGTACTTGCCGGGCTCCAGCGAGCCGACCTGGTCGTAGACGCCGATCAGCTTGGCCGGGTTGGCGGAGATCGCCTGGACCACGGACTCGACGGGGAGCTTGTCGAGGGTGACCGACCGCTTGAAGGCGGTGTCCAGGGTGAGGGTGGAGCCGGCGATGGAGCCGCCCTCGACGAGGCGGGCGACGCCCTCCTTGACCTCGACCTCCAGCGGGCCGAGGTGGTAGATCCCGTCGCCGAAGCCGGCCGCGTCCATCGCGTCGGTGATCAGCGCCACCCGGTGCGCGCCCGCGTGGTGGAAGGCCAGCTCCAGCATGGCCGGGTGCAGGTGGGTGCCGTCGTTGATCAGCTCGACCGTGACCCGCTCGTCCTCCAGCAGGGCCGCGATGGGGCCGGGGGCGCGGTGCTCCAGGCCCGGCATCGCGTTGTAGAGGTGGGTGGCCACGGTCGCGCCCGCGTCGATGGCTTCGAGGGTCTGCTCGTAGGTGGAGTCCGTGTGGCCGATCGCCGCGATGACCCCGTGCTCGGCGAGCAGCCGTACGGAGTCCAGGCCGCCGGGCAGTTCGGTGGCGAGGGTGAACATGCGGGCGGCGCCGTGCGAGGCGTCGATCAGCTTGCGGACCTCGGCCGGGTCGGGGTCGCGCAGCAGGTCTTCCTTGTGCGCGCCCTTGCGGCAGGGGTTGATGAAGGGGCCCTCGAAGTGGATGCCCGCGATGTCGCCCTGCTGGGTCAGCTCGGCGAGCAGTCCGGCGCGGCGGGCGAGCTCGTCCAGGTCGCCGGTGACGGTGGAGGCGACCAGGGTGGTCGTGCCGTGCTCGCGGTGGGTCCGTACGCCCTGCAGCACCTCCTCGGCGGTGCCGGAGGTGAAGGAGGCACCGCCGCCGCCGTGGTTGTGCATGTCGACGAAGCCGGGGACGATCAGGCACCCGGTGAGGTCGACGACGGCCGCGTTCTCGTCCGCGCTGCCGGCGATGCGCTCGCCGTCGACGATGAGGCGCCCGCCCTTGACGATGCCCGTGGGCAGCACCACGTCGGCGCCGGAGAGAACGGTGCTGCGGCCCACATGTGCGCTTCCGGACATCAGGCAGGTACCTCCGTGGCGAGTAGATCCCAGGCGAGCAGGCCTGCACCCAGGCATCCGGCGGTGTCCCCTAGGGCCGCCGGAACGATGTGGGGCAGCCGCTGGAACGTCACGCGTTCCTCGACGGCCGTCCGTAGTGGTGTGAACAAGGTTTCCCCGGCCTCGGCCAGTCCGCCACCGATGATCAGCGTGCTCGGGTCCAGCAGGGTGATCGCGGTGACCAGCCCGTCGGCCAGGGCGCCGATGGCGGCGAGCCAGACCTCCCGGGCGCGCTCGTCGCCGGATTCGACGGCCTTGGCGCAGTCCGCGGCGTCCGCCTCGGGGTCGCCGGAGGCGGCCGCCCAGGCGCGGCTGACGGCGGAGGCGGAGGCGAGGGTCTCCAGGCAGCCGTGCTGGCCGCAGCCGCAGGCGGGGCCGCCGGGGCGGACCACGATGTGGCCGATCTCGCCCGCGTACCCGTGCGCGCCGGCCTCGATGCGGCCGGCGATGCCGATGGCTCCGGCGATGCCGGTGCCGAGGGGGACGAACAGGAAGCGGTCGGCGCCGCGGCCCGCGCCGATGCGGCCCTCGGCGAGTCCGCCCGTGCGGACGTCGTGGCCGAGGGCGACCGGGATGCCGCCGAGGCGTCTGCCGAGCAGTTCGCGCATCGGGACGTCGCGCCAGCCCAGGTTCGCCGCGTAGACGGCGATCCCGTTCTCGGCGTCGACGATGCCGGGGACGGCCACGCCGGCCGCGGAGGCGGTGGTGTGGAAGCGTTCGCGGCCGAGCTCGAGGAGCTCGGCGGCGAAGTCCTGGATCGTCTCGACGACGGCTTCGGCGCCCCGCTCACGGCCGGTCGCGCGGCGCGCTTCGTGGAGCAGGGTGCCGTCGGCGGCGACGAGGGCGGCCTTCATCCCAGTGCCGCCCACATCGAGGGCGATGACGTGTTTCACGGGTTTCACGGGTGACAGTCTCGCGTGATCGGAGGGCAAAGGTCTAGTCCACTGAGAGGGATTGTTGAGTGGCCATACAAATTCGGGACCTTCGTCGCCGGGCGGGCCGGCGGGCGAGTCGGCGAGCGGGCCCGCGCGAGGGTCCGCGCGCGGGTGTGCGGGCACGTCCGTGCGTGTGTACGCGTGCAGGCCGTGTGCACGTTTGGCACCGGATGTTGACCAGGCTCAAAAGTGGTGTAGACCTTTACGCGAATCGTACGGAACAACCTGGGGTGGAACGAGAACTGTGAAGGCCCGAACTGTCCAGGCCAGAAGGCTGAACCTCGCCGCTTCCGGCCTCGCACTGTGCCTGACCACGGTGACGCTGACCGGCTGCGGCGCCGTGTCGGGCGTCACCGGGGACAACGAGGTCACCCTGAAGGTCGTGGCGGCCGACTACGGGGACAAACCGGAAAACTCCTCCAAGCCCTACTGGAAGGACCTCGCCGCGGCCTTCGAGAAGCGCAACCCCGGCATCAAGGTCCAGGTCGACGTCTACTCCTGGGAGGACGTCGACGCCAAGGTCGCCGAGATGGTCAAGGCCGGCGAGGCCCCCGACATCGCCCAGATCGGCGCCTACGCCGACTACGCCGCCGACGGCAAGCTGTACACCGCCGACGAGCTGCTCTCCGTGAACACCCAGGCCGACTTCCTCGATCCGCTCGCCGAAGCGGGCAAGGTCCGGCGCGATCAGTACGGCATGCCCTTCGTGGCCAGCACCCGGCTGATGTTCTACAACGAGAAGCTCTTCGCCGACGCCGGCATCATCCCCAAGGACGGCAAGACCGCCTGGCGCCCCAAGAGCTGGGCCGATCTGGAGTCCGCCGCCAAGAAGCTCAAGGCGGACGGCGTCCCGACGCCCATCGCGCTGCCCCTGGGCCGCGAGGAGGCACAGGCCGAGACGATGCAGTGGCTGCTCGCGGGCGGCGGAGGCTACGCCGACAACGAAGACCAGTACTCGATCGACTCCCCGAACAACGTCGAGACCCTGGAGTTCCTCCGCGACAACCTCGTCGGCGCCGGCCTGACCGGCCCCGTGGAGCCGGGCAAGCTGAACCGCCAGGCCGCCTTCGACTCCTTCTCGCGCGGCGAGGTCGGCATGCTCAACGGGCACCCGACGCTGCTCAAGCAGGCCGCCGCCAAGGGCGTGAAGTACGGCATGATCCCCATGCCGACCTCCGACGGGGTCAGCCACCCCACGATGGGCGTCGCCGACTGGGTGATGGCCTTCAAGACCGGCCACCAGACGCAGTCCGGGAAGTTCCTGGACTTCCTGTACGAGGCCGAGAACGTGACGGCCTTCACCGAGAAGTACGACCTGCTCCCGGTGACCACCAGCGGCTCCCGCGCGATGGAAGCCTCCACCGGGTCCTCCTCGGCGGAGCTGAAGACCTTCCTGCGCGCCCTGCCCAACGCGCGGCTCTACCCGGTGGGCAAGAAGTCCTGGGCGACCGTGAGCGAGGACGTCAAGAAGAACATCGGCAAGGCGGTGCAGCCGGGCGGGCAGCCCGGGAAGATCCTCGCGGACATCGCGGAGGCCGGGCGCAAGGCGGATCCGCGCTGATCCGGGCTGAGCCGCGCTGATCCGGGCTGAGCCGCGCGCGCTGATCCGGGCTGAGCCGCGCGGGGCCGATCCCGGTCGGGCGGGTGCTGTCGGAGGCCGGAGTTAACCTGGCCGTATGACGGACGCGGACGAGAGGCCGCCCGCCGGGCTGAGCCCCGACGAAGCGGCCGTACTGGCCTACGAGGCCCGCACCTGGCCCGGCCCGGGCGCCAAGGAGCGGGCCATAAGGGAAGGACTGGGGATGCCCCCGGTCCGGTACTACCAGCTGCTCAACGCGCTGATGGACGACCCCAGGGCGCTGCGGCACGCACCCGGCACCGTGAACCGCCTGCGGCGCATCCGGGAGGCCCAGCGGGCGCGGCGGTAGCGGCCGCGGTCCGGGCACGGCCCGCGCCTTGGCCTTGGCCCGCCCCGTAGCCTTGGCCCGGCAGGGCCGTTAGGGTCGTGCGTATGGGGAGCCATCCGCACGATCTGCCGATGCCCGTGACCACCGCCGGACGCGAGGGACTCGAGGCCCTACTCCGCGCACCGCGCCGCTCCGTCGTCGCCCTCGACTTCGACGGCACCCTCGCCGACATCGTTCCCGACCCCGACCAGGCACGGGCCCACCCGGGAGCCGTCCCCGCGCTCGCCGCGCTCGCCCCCGAGGTCGGCTCCATCGCGGTCGTCACCGGCCGGCCCGCCGGGGTCGCCGTCCGCTACGGGGGCTTCGCCGGGGTGCCCGGACTCGAACACCTGGTCGTGCTCGGGCACTACGGAGCCGAGCGCTGGGACGCCGTGAGCGGCATCGTGCACGCTCCGGCCGAGCATCCGGGGGTCGCGGCGGTCCGGGCCGAGCTGCCCGGGTTCCTGGACGCGATCGGTGCGTGGCGCGGGACGTGGATCGAGGAGAAGGGCCAGGCACTGGCCGTCCACACCCGCCGTGCGGCGGACCCGGAGGCGGCCTTCGCGGCCCTGCGCGAGCCCCTGGCGGGGCTGGCGGCCCGGCACGGCCTGATGGTCGAGCCGGGGCGGGCCGTACTGGAACTGCGGCCGCCGGGGATGGACAAGGGCGTCGCGCTCACGGAGTACCTCGCGGAGGTGGGGGCGCAGGCCGTGCTCTACGCCGGGGACGACCTGGGGGACCTCGCGGCGTACTCGGCGGTGGAGAAACTGCGGGCCGGGGGCATGCCGGGGCTCCTGGTGTGCAGCGGCTCGGCGGAGGTCCCGGAACTGGCCGCCCGCGCGGACCTGACGCTGTCCGGGCCGTCGGAGGTCGTCGCCTTCCTGGCGGGCTTGGCCGCGGCGGTGCGGGCATCTTCTTGACGCGCCGCGCATCCTTTTGACACCTCAGCCCGGTGGGTGGGTGGGCGGGTGTGGCTCGGTGCCCTGCGGGGCCGTCCCCTACCCACCCTTCCACCGTTCCCTTGGCTCCGCCCAGACCCGCGCCTCACACGCCGGCGGGGCTGGGAGGGACTTCGCCCCGCACAGCGGCGCGGTCAGGTGCGCAGGGCGTCCAGCTGGGACGTGAACCACTGGGCAGGCGGGAGCGCCGTCGCCGCCGCGGCCAGGCGCTTCGTGCGGTCCGCGCGCTCCGCCGCCGGCATGGAGAGGGCGGCGTGCAGGGCCTGCGCCGTCGCCGTGACGTCGTACGGGTTCACCGTCAGCGCGTCCGCGCCCAGCTCCTCGTACGCCCCCGCCCCGGTGGACAGCACCAGCACGCACCCCGCCTCCGAGACCACCGGGATCTCCTTCGCGACGAGGTTCATGCCGTCCCGTACGGGATTGACCAGCGCCACGTCCGCCAGCCGGTACGCCGCCAGGGACCGCGCGAAGTCGTCCTCGACGGAGACCAGCACCGGCCGCCAGTCGGCCGTGCCGAACTCCGCGTTGATCTCCGCCGCCAGCTCCCGCACCGACTCCGTGTACTCCCGGTAGACGGTCAGGTCCTGCCGGGACGGATAGGCGGAGGCCAGGTGTACCACCCGTTCCCGCCACTCGGGGTGCGTGACCAGCAGTTCCCGGTACGCCAGCAGTCCCCGCAGGATGTTCTTCGACAGCTCGGTCCGGTCCACCCGGACGATCGTCCTCAGCCCGCCGACCTCCGCCCGCAGCGCCGCCAGCTTGTCGTCCACCTCCGGCCGGTGCGCGAGCGCGCGCAGCTCGTCCCCGTCCACGCCGAGGGGGTACGGGGTGACGTGCGTGAACCGGGCTTCCCCGTGCCAGTTCCCGTCCGTTGTCCTCCTGCGGTGCCGCACGCCACGCTCGGGACCGGTCGGAATCGATCCCTGCGCGAGCCCGCGCACGTCGTCCGCCATCGCGCCGCTGATGAAGTTGTCCGCCCACTCCCGGGTGTGGAACCCCAGCCGGTCGGCCCCGAGCATCCCCCACAGCAACTGGCTCCGGATGTCCTCCGGGAGCATCCCCAGGAACTCCGGCGAGGCCCACGGCGTGTGCGTGAAGTGCCCGATCCGCAGGTCCGGGCGGAGCTCCCGGAGCATTCCGGGGGCCAGGGCCAGGTGGTAGTCCTGGATCAGGACGGTCGCGCCCTCGGCGGCCTCCTCCGCGAGGGCCGCCGCGAAGGCCTCGTTGTACGTGACGTACGAGGCCCAGCGCCGCCGGAACTCCGCGTCGAAGACCGGCTCGCGCGGGATCTCGTACAGGTGGTGGTGGAGGAACCACAGCACCGAGTTCGCGATGCCGTTGTACGCGCCGTCGTAGACGGCCGGGTCGACCGGCAGCATCCGTACGCCCGGCTCGGAGACCCCCCGCCGCACCGCCTCCCGGTCCGCGTCCGACAGCGCCGCGCAGATCCACAGCGCGTCCGGCTGCTCCGCGAGGGCGGCGGAGAGCCCGGAGACGAGGCCGCCCCCGCCGCGGCGGGCACTGAGCGTGCGGTCCGGGGCGAGGGCGTAGGAGAGGGGGCCGCGATTCGCGGCGACGAGCACCTGGGAAGCCATGCGGCGAACCTAGCCCGCCTCGCCTCCGGTCAAACGTCAGTGCCTGCGTGTGCGCCCGACCGAGAGGAAGACCACACCGCCGAGTGCCGTGAGCGTGGCGGCCGTGCTCATCAGCCAGGGCTGAATCGGGCGTTACGCCACGCGACGGTGCGCGTACTCCTCGATGTCCCGCATCGGCGGCCGCTCCTCGGTGTCCACGGCGTAGGTGTGCGGTACGAACCCCTGCGGGCCCCGCTCGAACTGCGTCAGCTCGGGGCGTACGAGATGGCCGCGCGAAAGCCGGACCTGCGCCGTGCGGTAGATCGCCGCGGCCATCCGGCCCAGGGCCTGGCCGTCCTGGTGCCTGTGCAGCCGTACGCCCACGTCCACCTGGGCCAGCGCGTCCAGCCCGGCCGTGTGCAGCGCGTCCACCAGCAGGCCCAGCTCGACCCCGTAGCCCACCGGGAACGGCAGCCGTTCGAGGAGCTCGCGGCGTACGGCGTACTCGCCGCCGAGCGGCTGGACGAAACCGGCCAGCTGCGGCCAGTGCAGGTTGAGCAGGGGCCGGGCCACCAGCTCCGTGACCCGGCCGCCCTGGCCGTGGGCCTTGGCGGAGGCCGGGTCGCCGAAGTCCGCGGCGCCGAAGTCCGCGGCGCGGAAGTCCGAGGCGCCGAGCTCCGGGCCGCCGAGCTCCGGGCCCAGGGGGCGGTCGTACATCGCCTTGACGAACCGCACGTCCGGCTCGGTCAGCAGCGGGCCGACGATCCCCGAGACGAAGGCGGACGAGAAATCGCGCAGGTCTGCGTCCACGAAGCAGACGATGTCCCCGGTGGTGGCCAGCAGCGAGCGCCACAGCACCTCGCCCTTGCCGGGCAGCGCCGGGATCCGCGGCAGGACCTCGTCGCGGTGCACCACCCGGGCCCCGGCCTTGGCCGCGACCTCCCCGGTGCGGTCGGTGGAGCCCGAGTCGATCACGACGAGTTCGTCCACCAGGGGCACCGGCAGCCCCTCGATCAGATCGCGCCGGATCACCTCGACGATCGCGCCGACCGTCGCCTCCTCGTTCAGCGCCGGCAACACCACGCTCACCGTGGTCCCCGCTGCCCGCTTGGCGGAAAGCAGCTGGCCGAGCGGTCGGTCGGCGGCGGACCAGGAGCGGTCTGCCAACCAGCGCTCCACCTCTTCCAGCACCTTCAGCACTCCCTGTTCATCACTGGGTTCATCACTGGGTCCGTCACTGGGTTCGTCACGGCGTTCATCATGGGGTCCATCGCGGGTTTGGACCGAAATGTGATCCATCTCGCGGTTCGGACGGCTGTCTCAACCCCCCGGGCCTTCGGTTACAGTCTTGAACAACGCGATGGCCCACCGCATGCCGGGGGCCCCGCGCACAAACGCACCGGCGCGCCACAGAGCGCGTCTGCCGGTGCCATACCGCTCATCCAGAGGGGCAGAGGGACACGGCCCGTTGAAGCCCCGGCAACCCTCCAGTCGGTTCTCGCGATCGCGCATTCCAGCGCCGCCAGCGAGGTCCCCGGCTAGGGAAGGTGCCAATTCCGTCTCATGGCGAAGTGCGCCATGGGGAAGATGAGGAGAAAGGGCCTCGCCATCATGGCTGCACAGTCTGTCGCAACCTCTGCCGAAACCGTTGAAAGCAATACTGTCGTCGAAGCCGGCACCGTCGGTGCCTCCGTCGACCTCGGTCCCGCCACCGGCCTTTCCTGTCGTGAGTGCGGTACCCGCTTCGAGCTCGGCCCGATCTTCGCCTGCGCCGAGTGCTTCGGACCGCTCGAAGTCGCCTACGAGCTGCCCCTGGGCGACCCGGAAGCCCTGCGCGCCGCCATCGAGGCCGGCCCGAACAACATCTGGCGCTACGCGCCGCTGCTGCCCGTCCCGGCGGACGTGGCCTCCAAGCCGAGCCTGAACCCCGGCTTCACCAAGCTCGTGGACGCGGCCAACCTGGCCAAGGAGCTCGGCTTCACCGGCAAGCTGTACGTCAAGGACGACTCCGGCAACCCGACGCACTCCTTCAAGGACCGCGTCGTGGCCATCGCCGTCGAGGCCGCCCGCGCCTTCGGCTTCACCACCCTCTCCTGCTCCTCCACCGGCAACCTGGCCGGCGCCGTCGGCGCCGCGGCCGCCCGCGCCGGCTTCCGCTCCTGTGTGTTCATCCCGCACGACCTGGAGCAGGGCAAGGTCGTCATGGCCGGTGTCTACGGTGGCGACCTGGTCGGCATCGAGGGCAACTATGACGACGTCAACCGCTTCTGCTCCGAGCTCATCGGCGACCCGCTGGGCGAGGGCTGGGGCTTCGTCAACGTCAACCTGCGCCCGTACTACGGCGAGGGTTCCAAGACCCTGGCGTACGAGATCTGCGAGCAGCTCGGCTGGCAGCTGCCCGACCAGATCGTCATCCCGATCGCGTCCGGCTCGCAGCTCACGAAGATCGACAAGGGTCTCCAGGAGCTGATCAAGCTCGGCCTCGTCGAGGACAAGCCGTACAAGATCTTCGGCGCCCAGGCCGAGGGCTGCTCCCCCGTCTCGACCGCCTTCAAGGCCGGTCACGAGGTGGTCCGCCCGCAGAAGCCGAACACCATCGCCAAGTCGCTGGCCATCGGCAACCCGGCGGACGGCCCGTACGTCCTGGACATCGCGCGCCGCACCGGCGGGTTCGTCGAGGACGTCAACGACGAGCAGGTCGTCGAGGCCATCAAGATCCTCGCGCAGACCGAGGGCATCTTCGCCGAGACCGCGGGCGGCGTGACCGTCGGCGTGACGAAGAAGCTCGTCGAGAACGGGCAGCTCGACCCCACGCTGACCACCGTGATCCTGAACACCGGTGACGGCCTCAAGACCCTGGAGGCGGTGGCCGCCGACAGTGGCCAGACCGCCACGATCCGCCCGAGCCTGGACGCGTTCCGCGCCGCCAACCTCGCCTGATTCCTCCTCCCTGCACACCGGAAAGGCAGTAGCGCCATGAGCGTCAACGTCCGCATCCCCACCATCCTGCGCACCTACACCGGCGGCCAGGCCGAGGTCTCCGCCGAGGGCGCGACCCTCGAAGAGGTCATCCAGTCCCTGGAGGCGAGCCACCCCGGCATCGCCGCGCGCGTCCTGGACGACCAGGGCAAGCTGCGCCGCTTCGTCAACGTCTACGTCAACGACGACGACGTGCGCTTCGAGGGCGGGCTGCAGACGTCCACGCCGGACGGCGCCGGCATCTCGATCATCCCCGCCGTCGCGGGCGGCTGCTGAGCCTTCGCGGCACCTCGCGGCACTTCGCGGCACCTCGTAGGGCCTGGCAGGACCTCGTAGAAACTGAATTGCCCCCTCCGTTAAGAAACGGAGGGGGCAATTCTGCTGGATTGGGCGCGGTAGAGTTGGGGAAGTCCCCTCCGCTGTTCTTGCCCGCCGCATATGAACGGGTCGCGTGAGGGTTGACATTGAGTCAACATGCAAGTGCGCTATGGGTCCTTGGCGTGGTTTGTCCGGCCCGAGTTGCCCTGGAATATTCCGGGTTTTCACCCTATTTCAATCTTTTGCCGTGTCCAGATTTCTCGTCGGAATGACCTGTTGCAGACAGCAGCGGTGCGGATACATTCAGCCCCGGTCGAGGCGTTCCGGCGCAAGTTCTGACCCGGGACCGCGAAGTGCGGTCCTGCGCAAGGGCCAGTAATAGGGGAGTTAGGCATGGCTCAGGGCACCGTCAAGTGGTTCAACGCGGAGAAGGGCTACGGCTTCATCGCGGTCGACGGTGGTGCGGATGTGTTCGTCCACTACAGCGCCATCCAGATGGACGGGTACCGCACCCTTGAAGAGGGTCAGCGGGTCGAGTTCGAGATCTCGCAGGGCCAGAAGGGTCCGCAGGCGGACATGGTCAAGCTCGCCGCCGGCTAGTCCGACCGCGATCGGCCACCTACACGTCCGCGGTCACGCACAGCGGCCGCGCACGACGGCACAACGGCATATGTACGAGGGGCCCACATCCTGGACACGGGATGCGGGCCCCTCGTGCGTGGCGGTCCCGGAGCCCTTGCGGCGTCCGGGTGTTCATCCCGGGTTGCGCGAAGCCGCTTGCACTCGGGGTGGTCGAGTGCTAATCATTGGCGTTAGCACTCTCCGGGTGAGAGTGCTACTAAACGAGGACCGGGTCAGTGAGGCCCGCAGGGTCCGGCGGGAAGAAACCGCCGGGCACGCAGGCCGTCCGTCGCGGGCGCGGGCGCGGTCCGGGAGCAATCCACCGCTGTCCGGGAGGACCACTTCAGATGGCCAAGATCATTGCGTTCAACGAGGAGGCCCGGCGCGGTCTCGAGCGAGGCATGAACCAGCTCGCCGACGCCGTCAAGGTCACCCTTGGCCCCAAGGGTCGCAACGTCGTCCTTGAGAAGAAGTGGGGCGCCCCCACGATCACCAACGATGGTGTCTCCATCGCCAAGGAGATCGAGCTCGAGGACCCGTACGAGAAGATCGGCGCAGAGCTGGTCAAGGAAGTCGCCAAGAAGACGGACGACGTCGCCGGCGACGGTACGACCACCGCCACCGTTCTCGCCCAGGCGCTCGTCCGCGAGGGCCTGCGCAACGTGGCCGCCGGTGCGAACCCGATGGCCCTCAAGCGCGGTATCGAGAAGGCCGTCGAGGCCGTCTCCGCCGCCCTGCTGGCGCAGGCCAAGGACGTCGAGACCAAGGAGCAGATCGCTTCTACGGCCTCCATCTCCGCCGCCGACACCCAGATCGGCGAGCTCATCGCCGAGGCCATGGACAAGGTCGGCAAGGAAGGCGTCATCACGGTCGAGGAGTCGCAGACCTTCGGCCTGGAGCTCGAGCTCACCGAGGGCATGCGCTTCGACAAGGGCTACATCTCGGCGTACTTCGCCACCGACATGGAGCGCATGGAGTCGTCCCTCGACGACCCGTACATCCTGATCGTCAACTCCAAGATCGGCTCGGTCAAGGACCTGCTGCCGCTCCTGGAGAAGGTCATGCAGTCCGGCAAGCCGCTGCTGATCATCGCCGAGGACGTCGAGGGCGAGGCGCTCTCCACCCTCGTCGTCAACAAGATCCGCGGCACCTTCAAGTCCGTCGCCGTCAAGGCTCCGGGCTTCGGTGACCGTCGCAAGGCCATGCTCGGCGACATCGCCATCCTCACGGGCGGCACGGTCATCTCCGAGGAGGTCGGCCTCAAGCTCGAGAACGCCGGTCTCGACCTGCTCGGCCGCGCCCGCAAGGTCGTCATCACCAAGGACGAGACCACCATCGTCGACGGCTCCGGTGACAGCGACCAGGTCCAGGGTCGCGTCAACCAGATCCGCGCCGAGATCGAGAACTCCGACTCGGACTACGACCGCGAGAAGCTGCAGGAGCGCCTGGCGAAGCTCGCCGGCGGTGTCGCGGTCATCAAGGCCGGCGCCGCGACCGAGGTGGAGCTCAAGGAGCGCAAGCACCGCATCGAGGACGCCGTTCGCAACGCGAAGGCGGCCGTCGAAGAGGGCATCGTCGCCGGTGGCGGCGTGGCCCTGCTGCAGGCCTCCTCGGTCTTCGACAAGCTGGAGCTCACCGGCGACGAGGCGACCGGCGCCAACGCCGTCAAGCTCGCGCTGGAGGCCCCGCTCAAGCAGATCGCCGTCAACGGTGGTCTCGAGGGTGGCGTCGTCGTGGAGAAGGTCCGCAACCTGCAGATCGGTTGGGGCCTGAACGCCGCGACCGGCGAGTACGTGGACATGATCGCCGAGGGCATCATCGACCCGGCGAAGGTCACCCGCTCCGCGCTGCAGAACGCGGCGTCGATCGCGGCCCTCTTCCTCACCACCGAGGCCGTCATCGCCGACAAGCCCGAGAAGGCCGGCGCGGCTGCCGGCGGCGGCATGCCGGGCGGCGACATGGACTTCTGATCCACCCCCGGGCTCCGGCCCGAAGGTAGATCGGCTGTTCGCATCACGTATCGAGGGCGGCACCCCCAGCTGGGGGTGCCGCCCTCGGGCGTTTCAGAACGCGGAGGTGTCGACGGTGCAGTCGAAGGGCTCGGGGACGTGCAGGTCCTCGCCGAAGGACACCGTCTGACGGAAGCGGTAGCCGTGCGGCGAGGGGTCGGAGAAGCAGGTGATCTCCTTCTCCTGCATGTCGACGACCAGGTACACGGGGACCAGTCGGCCGTACACCTCCAGTTTTTCGTTCCAGTCCGCGTCCTTGGTGGACACGGAAGTGAACTCGGCGACCAGAGACAGGGCCGCACTGTCCGCGTGACGGCCCTCCTCATCGAAGGCAGCCTCGTCTGCGACGAACAGGTCGGGTGCGTAGGCTCGCTCTGCGGCGGGGAACCGGAAGAGAATGGGTGAGGTCTCGGTGATGTACCCCTCGGGGGCATGGACCTTGAGCTGCTCACGAAGCGCACGCATGCTGCGCAGGTAGCGCAGCGTGGAGAACGGCGACACGACGATCTTCCCCCGGATGAGCTCGGCCTTGAAGCCGACTGGTGTGTCCATCTCCGCGACCGTGTGCAGGAGACTCTCGAATGACGGTGGATACGTCGTCTCTATGGGTGTGGCCCGGTCGATCATGATCGTCACCGTTGTCCTCCGCGTGGCGTGGCGTGCCGTGTACTGGGCGTGAGCCTGGTTCCAGGCTAGCGGCGGGTGGGCGGTCGCGCCCGGGTGCCGAGACGGGGCACCACCGATCGGGGGGCTTTGGTTGACTGATGGCATGAGCGATCTCTTCGTGAAGATCTGCGGTCTGAAGACCGCCCGTGACGTCGAGGCGGCCGTTGCCGCTGGGGCGGATGCCGTCGGCTTCGTCTTCGCGCCCGGGAGCCCGCGTACGGTCGACGCGGCCATCGCGCGGGAGCTGGCGGCCGGCGTTCCGGACGGGGTGCTCACCGTGGGGGTGTTCCGGGGGCAGTCCGTCGCCGAGGTGCGGCGGTTCGCCGAGGAGAGCGGCGTACGGGGCGTGCAGCTGCACGGCGAGGAGGGCCCGGAGGACTTCGCGACGCTGCGCGCCGAGGGCCGCACCCTGCTGCGGGCGACGGCGCACCACGTGGAGCGCTGCGGGGAGTACGGCGAGGACCTGCTCCTGATCGACGCCCCGGACCCAGGCTCCGGCAAGCCGTGGAACTGGGGCTCGGCGGAGTTCACGGCCCCCGCGGGCCGCTGGCTGCTGGCGGGCGGGCTGACCCCGGCCAACGTGGCGCGGGCCCTCGCGGTCACGGGCGCCTGGGGCGTGGACGTCTCCAGCGGCGTGGAGAGCGAGCGCGGCGTGAAGTCCCCGGACCTCATCCGCGCCTTCATCACGGCGGCCCGCGCGGCGGGGCCCGGCCGGGGCTGACGGACCCGGAGCGGAGGGACCCGGAGCGGAGGGACCCGGAGCGGAGGGGAAGGGGGCGAAGGGACCCGGAGCGGAGGGGAAGGGGGCGAAGGGCGCGAGACGCGGGTCTTCGGACCCTTCGGCGGCGGACGTAGGTCCCTGTCCGCGGGCCTTCCGCCCCGGGGAGACTTCGCATCATGGACACTCTGGATTCGGTGATCGTCAACATCAACGATCATCTCTGGACCTACCTGCTGATTCCGCTGGTGGTCGGTGCGGGCCTGCACTTCACGGTCCGCTCCCGGGGTGTGCAGCTGCGCCTGCTTCCCGAGATGTTCCGGGTGGTGAAGGAGAAGACCCCGCCGCGCGCCGACGGCCGCAAGCAGGTCTCGTCCTTCGGCGCCTTCACGATCTCGGCCGCCGCGCGCGTCGGGACGGGCAACATCGTCGGCGGCGCCTTCGGCTTCCGCGAGCTGGCGGCCGGCGGCATCGGCGCGGCGATCCAGCAGGGCATCCGGCGCGGCATGTTCTCCAACGAGGCGGGCCTGGGCTCGGCCCCGAACGCGGGCGCCGCCGCCGAGGTCTCGCACCCGGTCAAGCAGGGCCTCGTACAGTCCCTGGGCGTCTTCTTCGACACCCTCCTCGTGTGCACGATGACGGCCTTCATCGTCCTGGTCACCAACCCGGAGCTGTCGGGCCGCCAGGGCGCGGACCTGACGCAGACCGCGCTGAGCGACACGCTGGGCGGGTGGGCCGGCCACTTCCTGACCGTGGTGGTCTTCATGCTCGCCTTCAGCAGCATGATCGGGAACTACCACTACGGCGAGACCAACATCCAGTTCATCACCCGCAAGCGGTGGGTCCTGCCGGGGTACCGGGTGCTCGTCCTGTCGGCGGTCGTCCTGGGCTCGCTCGGCTCGGTGTCGGTCGTCTGGAACCTGGCGGACGTGTTCATGGGCCTCATGGCGCTGATCAACCTCGCCGCGATCATCCCGCTGTCGGCCATCGCCTTCCGGCTCCTGGACGACTACCTCGCCCAGCGCCGGGCGGGCCTGGAGCCGGTCTTCACCCGGGACCGCATGCCGGACCTCCGCGGGGTCCAGTGCTGGGACCCGGTCCGGTTGACGGTCCCGTCGGCGCAGGCGCCGGAGCGGGTGTAGAGGGCGCTTCCGCCACTCGATCGTGGGACGCTGAACGAAGCGGCCGCATGCCGTGAACCCGTCTGTCTACGCTCGCTGGCATATGCCACAAGAGAGGGGACCCGCGATGACCGCAGCCATGGTCGAGCCCGACCGGAACGCCGACGGCCCCACGTGGGAGTACCTGCTACAGAGCTGGCGTGGCCTGGACGTGCCGGAGGGCTGGCGCGCCGAGATCGACGGAGGACAGATCACCTTGGTGCCGCCGCCCCACCGCCACCACAACGGAATCGCGGCCAGGGTGCAGCGCGCCTTGTACGGGATCCTGCCGCCCGAGTGGGAGGTCTATCAGACCCTCGGCATCCACATCGCCGCACTCGACAAGCTCTACGTGCCCGACCTCGTGGTCGCCCCCGCTGCCCTGGTCGATGACGTCGCAGCCGAGGTCTCCGACCCCGTCGACGCCGCCGAGGCGCTGCTCGTCGTGGAGATCACCTCCAAGAGCAACGCCGAGGACGACCGGAAGAAGAAGCTCTGGGCCTACGCCCACGCCCCCGTCCCGGTCTACCTCCTCATCGACCGCTTCGACGAGCACGGCCCCACGGCCACCCTGTTCACCGAGCCGCAGAACGGCGCCTACAAGCACGCCGACCGGGTCGCCTTCGGCGACGGGCTGCGGCTCCCCGAGCCCTTCGCGCTGACGCTCGACACGGGGAGCTTCCCGCACTGATCCGGGGCAGGACCGCTAGAACGCCGGGCCGGCGACCGTGACCGGGCCGTCCGGCTCGACCGAGGTCACGACGGCCGTCGACCGCAGGGAGTCGACCTGGCCGGGGGAGAGTCGGGCGCTGAAGCCGTTGAGGGCGTGGCGGTAGACGTGGACCGGGGTGATTCCGTACGCGTCGGCGACGGCGGCCGGGTCGAGGCCGCGGTGCACGGTGACGATGTACGCCGGCCACTCGGCCGGGGCCGTACGGGACGCGGGAGCCGCGGGGCCGGTGGTGGGGGCGAGGGGGGCGGCGTGCGCGGGCAGGGCGGCCGAGGCCGCCAGGGCGAGGGCGGCGAGGGCCGTCGGCAGGGTCCAGCTCGTACGGGTACGCATGACGGCGAGGCCACCACGTACGGCCGGTCCGGTCAACGACCCGCGGCGGCGCGGCGGTCGCGGGCGGGGGTGAACCGCGGGAACCGCGCGTGCGCCCCTCGCCGGATGCGCGCGCGGGTGCCTTCCGTACGGGTGAACCTGCCGGCCCGCGCCGCGCGGGCCGGAGCGGGGGCCGCGCAGGCCGGGAGGCCGCGTATGAGGGTGCGGAATCCTTTCCTCAGTCGGTACGGGAATCAGCTCGCGGCGCCGCCGTACGGCCGGTCCGGGCCGGTCAAGTCCCGCGACCGGCCCGCCGATGAAGGGGAGGGTCGCACTCCGGGACGGATTCCGCACCGCTGTTCCCATCGAACGGAGGCGGCTTCCGCATGCAGCCCTCCACCTTTCGGGAGTCCCCTCGATGCCCATGCGCCTGCTCGCCCGCGCCGCCACCGCAGCCCTGCTCGCGGTCGTCCCGGTGGCCGCCGGAGCCGCGTCCGCCGACGTCCTGCCCGAGCCGACCCCCGTGCCGCTGACCGTCTCGGCCAACGCCATCCCCGGCCAGTACATCGTGACGCTGGAGCCGGGCTTCGACCCGGCCAAGGTGGCGGAGCGGCTGGGCCTCAAGCCGAAGTTCCTCTACACCAAGGCCATGAACGGCTTCGCCGTCCCCATGACGAAGCTCCAGCTGGAGATCGCCCGCGTCGCCCTGGGCGTGAAGTCGGTGGAGACGGACGCGAAGGTCTCGGCCCCGTCGAGCACCGTGACGAAGGACGCCGCCCTGCGCGGGCCGTCGGCGTCCTGGGGTCTGGACCGGATCGACCAGACGAACCTGCCCCTCGACAACACCTTCACCACCCAGGGCAACGGCGCCGGGGTGACCGCGTACATCCTCGACACGGGCATCGACTACAAGCACGACGAGTTCGGCGGCCGGGCGACCTTCGGCTTCGACGCGATCAAGGACGGCCGCGACGGCCAGGACTGCAACGGCCACGGCACGCACGTCGCGGGCACGGTGGCCGGCAAGACGTACGGGGTGGCGCGCAAGGCGAACGTGGTCAGCGTCCGCGTCCTGAACTGCGAGGGTACGGGCGACTCCTCCGGGATCATCGCGGGCCTGGACTGGGTGGCCAAGAACGCCAAGCAGCCCGCCGTCCTCAACGGCTCCCTGGGCGGTGACAAGTCCGAGGTCCTGAACGCGGCGGCGGACGCCGTGACGGACGCGGGCGTCCTGCCGGTCTTCGCGGCGGGCAACTCCTCGAAGGACGCCTGCCTCGTCTCCCCCGCATCGGCGGGGAAGGCGTTCACGGTCGCGGCCACCAACCGGTACGACGAGGAGACCAGCTTCTCCAACTACGGTGAGTGCGTGAGCCTGTACGCGCCCGGAGAGGCGATCGTCTCCGCGAAGCTGGGCGGCGGCTCCGTGGCCGAGAACGGTACGTCCATGGCCGCCCCGCACGTCACCGGCGTGGCCGTCCTCTACAAGCAGGCGAACCCGGCCGCGACGCCGGAGAGCATCGTCGAGTACCTGCAGGACGAGTCCACGAAGGACGTGCTGAAGAGCATCAGCAAGACCTCCCCGAACGCTCTGCTGTTCACCAACGGCCTCTGACCACCGCGGGCGCGGGGACCGCGGCGCTCACGCAGCGGCGCGGTTCCAGCGCATCCGGGACCACGGCAGGGCAAGGCCGCCCCGGTCCGTCACCTCGCGCGGGGCGAGGGTCGCGATCGGGGCGGCCTCGCGGTGCCTCGCGTAGACGGTGTCCACGTAGCGGTGGCCGGTGTCGGGCGCGATGAAGAGGACCGTGCGGTGGGGTGAGCTCGCGTGTTCGTGTCGCGCGGCGAGGTACGCGGCGCCCGTCGAGAGGCCGGCGAAGACCGCGTGCCGGCGCAGCAGGTCGACGCTGCCGGCGAGGGCGGCGTCGAAGGAGATCCAGTGCAGGGTGTCGTACAGCGCGTGGGAGACGTTCCCGAAGGGGATGGAGCTGCCGATCCCGGCGATGATCATCTCGGGGTCGGTGACGTGTTCCGAGCCGAAGGTGACGCTGCCGTACGGCTGGACGCCGACGAGTTCGACGTCGGAGGCGTCCGCGGCGTCGGCGGCGCCCTCGCGGAGGTAGCGGGCGAGGGCGCCGGTGGAGGCGCCCGAGCCGACCCCGCCCACGACGGTGAGCCCGTCCGCCGTGCCGGTGGCCTCGCGGATCCGGTCGGCGATCGCGCGGTAGCCGAGGTAGTGGACGTCGTCGTGGTACTGGCGCATCCAGTGGTACTCGGGGTGGTCGGCGAGGATCTCGTGGATCCGCTCGACGCGCCGCTTCTGGTCGAGTTTCAGGTCACTGCACGGCTCCATCTGCTCCAGCGTCGCCCCGAGGACGGCCAGTTGGGTCCGCAGCGTGTGGTCCACCGTGGCCGAGCCGACGATGTGGCAGCGCAGGCCGTACCGGTGACAGGTCAGGGCCAGGGCGTACGCGTAGATGCCGCTGGAGCTGTCCAGCAGGGTGTCCCCGCGGCGCACCGCTCCGGTGTCGAGGAGGTGGCGCACCGCCGCGAGGGCGGAGACCACCTTCATCGTCTCAAAGCGCAGGCAGACGAGCCGGTCGTCGAGGCGTATCAGGTCCGGCCGGCCGATCGACTCCGCGATGTGCTGGTCCATGAGGTGCTGGTCCATGCTGTGCTGGTCCATGGTGGGGGATCTCCTCGGGGCTGGTGGTGGTGCCGGTCGTGAAGGTGCGGGTGGCGGGGATGCCGTGGGCGTCCAGGGCGTGCAGGCAGCCGTGGACGCGGTGGCGCAGCCCGGGTGCGGCCGGATCGAAGAGCACGCCCGCCACCGCGCCGCTGTGCGCGATCTGCACGCCGACCGCCCCGACCCGGCGGGCGAGGGCGGTCAGCGCGTCGAACTCCGGGTGACCGAGTACCCGTTGGCCGCGCCGTGCGCTGGCGGTGGCGACCGCGCCGAGCAGCTCCGCGCTGCCGGTGGCCACGGCCCGGCGCAGCAGCGCGCGGAGTCGCTCGTAGGCCCGTACGTCGCTCCGGTCCACATCGGCCACGGCGGCCACCGGCAGCGACAGGGTGTCGACGGGCGCGCCCCCGCCGAGGGCGCAGCCCACCACGACCAGCGGGGGCAGGGCCGGGCCGAGCACCTCCAGGACCCGGCCCTCCCGCTGGGCGAACAGCACCGGGCGGCCGCCCAGCATCAGCGGATCGGAGGCTTGCTCGGCGCGTACGGCCAGCGCGGCGACCGTCGAGGGGTCCAGCCGCAGCCCGTACGCGTCCGCGACCGCGCGTACGGCCGCGATCACGTCGCTGCTGGAGCTGCCCATGCCCAGGCCCACCGGGATCGCGCCGCCGAGCCGCAACTCCCCGCCGCAGAGCGGCTGTCCGGTCCGCCGGGCGCACTCCCGGGCCGCGAGGGCCGCGGCCCGCGCCGCCTTCGTGCGGTCGGCGGGTACGACGGTCAGCGCCTCGGGCGGCGCGCCGGGACGGCGGACGTACGCGGCGCTGCTGCCGGGGCCCGCCATGGGCAGGGTGACCAGCCCGGCGCACCGGCGCCCGGCGCCGTCGAGGAAGACGCCCTGGAGGATCTCGCCGTGGTGGCAGGGGGCCTGCCCGGTGCCGGTGCCGGTGCCGGCGGCAGCGCGGGGAATCACGCGCCGCCCGCCGTCCGGTAGCGGTACAGGACCGTCTCCTCGGCGCTGAACTGGGAGAAGGGGAAGGGTTCCGCGGACAGGGCGGTCACCCCGGAGCCGAGGAAGGCGCGGGCCACGGCGCTGCCGGTCTGCGCGTAGACGACCAGCGGGATGCCCCGGGAGCGGCAGCGCTCCAGGATGGTGTCGAAGGTGCCGTTGCTCAGGGTCATTCCGGTGGCGACGACGGCCTGGGCCCGCTCCAGTACCTCGTGCATGTCGGCGGTGACCGGGTCGCCCCACTGGGTTGCCTTGAGGTTGAGGTCGCACGGCAGCGGCCGGCCGCCGCGCGCGCGGATCGCCGCCACCAGCGGGTTGACCACGCCGATAAGGGCCACCTCGGCGCCCTCCTCGATGTCCAGCAGTCCGGCGATGGCCGCGTCGCGGGCCCTGGCGCGGACCTCGGGGGTGCCGGCGGGGAGGGTGACGGGCTCCGCGTCGCCCTCGCCGGCCGCCACGCGGTGCGGGCGGGTCTCGGAGAGGTAGGCGTCGAGCGCGGCGATCCGCAGCGGTCGGGGGGCCTCGCGCAGGAGGACGTCGAGTGGGGTGCCGGAGGAGTCGCGGCAGACGGCCGGGTCGATCTCGCCGGCCTCGAAGGCGCAGCCGCCGAAGGATCCGCCGAGGCGGACCAGGACGTACTGGTTGAGGTAGGTGGTGTCGCCGCCGGCCAGGCGGGTGCCGTGGTGGATCCAGAACACGCTGGTGGCGACGAGCGAGGAGGGGAGCGGGCCGTGCTCACCGGCCAGGACGGCCGCGACGAGCGCGTCGACGGAGGTCGCGGGGGTGGTGGGGGCGGTGGTGGCGGAGGGGGCGGTGGTGGGCGTGCTCGGGGTCATGGGGTTCCTGTTCACAGAGCGGGGTGGGGTGTCGGCGCCGGTGCAGGCGCCGCCGCCGACGCCGGTGTGGGTGTTGGTGCCGGCGTGCGCACGGCGAGCGGGCCGCGGTAGCTGACCTGCGGGTGTCCGAGGGCGTCGGTGGTGAGTTCGGCGTCCACCTCGAAGACCTCGGCGAGCCTCCGCGGCGTCAGTACGGCGGCGGGCGGGCCGGAGGCGATCAGGCGGCCGTGGTGCAGGAGCAGCAGCCGGTCGCAGTACCGGGCGGCGAGCGAGAGGTCGTGCAGGGCGACCAGGACCGTCTGGCGGGTGCCGGCCAGCAGCTCCATCAGTTCGAGTCGGTGTTTCACGTCGAGGTGGTTGGTGGGCTCGTCGAGCAGGAGCCCGGACGGCTGCTGGGCCAGCGCGCGGGCAAGGTGCGTGCGTTGCCGCTCCCCGCCCGACAGGGCCTTCCAGGGCCGGTCGGCGAGCGCGGTGAGCCCTACGCGCTCCAGCGCGGCGGCGACCACGGCCCGGTCGGTGGCGTCGGGCCCGCGCCAGCGGTCGCGGAACGGGGTGCGCCCCAGGCCCACGATGTCGGCGACCGGCAGATCGCCGTCCGCGCCCGCGTCCTGCGCGACGAAGGCGACGCGCCGGGCGATCCGGCGCGCACTCCAGCCGCGCACGGACTCCCCGTCGTACCGGACCGCGCCCGCGTCGGGAGTCCGCAGCCCGGCCAGGCAGCGCAGCAGCGAGGACTTGCCCGAGCCGTTGGGGCCGAGCAGTCCGACGGTCTCGCCGGGCGCGATCCCGGCGCTGACCTCGCGCACGACCGGCGTGCCCGCCACCGACCAGCTCACCGCCTCGGCGCTGATCTCCACGGCGCTGATCTCCACGGCGCTCACAACTCGCCCCGCTTGCGCAGGACCAGCAGGAAGATCGGTACGCCGAGCAGTGCCGTGATCACGCCGACGGGAACCTCGCGGGGTCCGAAGGCGATCCGTGCCAGCGCGTCCGTCCACACCAGGAACACCGCGCCCGCCAGGGCCGCGTACGGCAGCAGCACCCGGTGCAGCGGCCCGACGAGGAACCGCACGCCGTGCGGGACGATCAGCCCGACGAAGCCGATGGCGCCGACGGTGGCCACCGCCACCGCGGTCAGCACGGCGGTGACCACGAGCAGCAGCATCCTCGTGTGCCGTACGTCGATCCCGAGCGACGCGGCGGTGTCGGTGCCGAAGGCGAGCCCGTCGAGGGCGTTCGAGCAGAGCCAGGCGGCGGCCAGCCCCAGCGGGGTGACGACCGCGCAGACCGCGACCGTGTTCCAGCGGGCGGGCGCCATCGAGCCCAACAGCCAGTGGGTGACGGCCCGGGTGGTGTCCGCGTCCGCCGAGGCCATCAGGACGAGCGAGGTCAGCGCGGTGAAGAGCTGCCCGATGACCACGCCGGTGAGGACGATGCGTACGGAGTCCAGCCCGGTGCGCCGCAGGAGCAGCAGGAGCAGCCCGAAGGAGAGCAGTGCTCCGGCGAGCGCTCCGCCGGTGACGCCGAGCGTGCCCGCGCCGATCCCGAGGACGACCACGGTGACGGCCCCGGCGGAGGCGCCCGAGGAGACGCCGAGCAGGTAGGGGTCGGCGAGGGCGTTACGGGTGACCGCCTGGAGCACCGCTCCGCACACGGCGAGGGAGGCGCCGACGAGCGCGGCCATCAGCACGCGCGGCAGCCGCAGGTCCCAGACGAGCGAGTCCAGCAGCGGGGGCAACGGGGCTACGTCCAGGCCGAGTCGGCTGCCGAAGACGCGGGCGAGCCCGGTCCAGCCCACGTCGGCGGCGCCGATGCGCACCGCTGCAGCGACCGAGGCCGCCAGGACGGCGGCGGCGAGGAGGAAGAGGCCCGCCCCCGTGACCGCGGACCGGCGAGGGGCCGGCCCCGGCCCCGGGCCCCGCAGGGGCGGCGGATCCGCTGCCGCCGGATCCGCCGCTACGGCGTCAGCGGACATACCCGAGGTCCTTCATCCCGGCCGCCAGCAGTCCCAGGGCGTGCACGGAACGCACCGAGGGGTCCAGTTCGATGCCGGGCACTTCGAGGATCTTGCCGTCGCGGACCGCGGCGAGCTTGGAGACGACCGGGTGCCCGGTCATGGTGGCGCGCTTCTCGGCGGCGCTGTCGCCGGGCCGGCCGCGCTCGGACAGGTCGCCGATCACGATGAAGTCGGGGTCGCGCTCGACGACTTCCTCCCAGGAGACCTCCGGCCAGTCCTCGTCCACGTCGTCGAAGGCGTTCTTCGCGCCTACGATCCGGCTCATCTCGCTCGGCAGGCCTGACTTGCCCGCCACGTAGGGCATGCCGTTGAAGACGGAGTAGAGGTAGACCACGGTGGGCCGGTCCGCGCCCCCGGGCACCCCGGGGGCGTTCTCCGCGGCCTTGGCGACGGCGGCGCGCTGGTCGGCGGCGAGCTTCCCGGCCCGGTCCTCGGCGCCGAAGACCTTGCCGAGATTCTCGTAGTCGGAGAAGAGCAGTTCGAAGGGGGTCCGGCCGGCCGGGTTCTGTCCGGGGCAGTCCACGGCGCTGACGAAGGTCGGGACTTTGAGGGCGGCCAGCTCCTCGCGGGTGCCCGCCCGGTCCTTGGTGAAGAGGTCGGCGGAGCCGCCGATGACGAAGTCGGGCGTCGCGGCGCGCAGTTGCTCACCGGTCGCGATCTTCGGGGCGATGACCGGGACCTTGGCGTACGCGGCCCCGTACGCGGCGGGGATCTTCGTCTTGAGGTTGGCGGTGCCCGCCATCGAGTCCTGGAGCCCGAGTTCGAGCAGGGTCTCGGTCGAGGTCTGGTCCAGGGCGACGGCCCGCTTCGGCGGCGCGGCGAAGACCGCCTGACGGCCGCAGCTCGTGATGGTGGAGGCCTGGGTGGCGGAGGCGGATTCGGCCTTGGAGCCGTTGGCGGCGGGTGCGGAGCAGGCCGCGGTGGCGAGGGCGAGGGTCAGGGCGACGCCGAGGCGGGCGGGGTGGCGCATGGGTTCTCCGGTCTGGGCAGGGCGGATGACGGCGAATGCGGGCCTTGTCGTTGTCGTGCACCGGGCAAGACCACCGCGTTCGAAGGGTACTGTAATGGTATTCATTTTCATTAAGAACCCCGGGGGTGGTTCGTGGAGCCCCCGCCCGACCTCCAAGGAGCACCCGCACCGTGGCGACCACACCCGCGCCCCCGGCGCCCAAGACCGTTGACGCGCCCGCGCGTTCGGTCCTTCTCGACATCCCGTTCCTGCGCCTGTGGGCGGGCACCACCGCCTCCGGCCTCGCGACCTGGGCCCTGCCCTTCGTGCTCGGCCTCGCCGTGCTCCACCGCGACCTGAGCGCCGCCGGCCTCGGCCTGGTCCTCGCCGCGCGCACGGTCGGGTTCCTCGCCGCCGTCACCGTCGGCGGCGTCCTGGCCGACCGGCACTCCCGCCGCGCGGTCGTCCTCTGGTCGGCCCTGGCGGCGGCGGCCGCGGCGCCCCTGCTCGCGGCCGGACTGGGCCGCTCGCTCCTGCTGATGACGGCCGCCGCCGCCCTCGCCGGAGCCGGACAGGGCGCCTGCCGTCCGGCGTTCCAGGCGCTGACGGCCGAGACCGTCGACCCCGGGCGCCGCCAGCAGGCGAACGCCGCGATGACCATGGCCGTACGCGGTTCCACCCTTGCCGGACCCGCCCTGACCGCCCTCCTCGCGGCCCTCCTCGACGTCGGGACCCTGCTGCTGGGCATCGGCCTGCTGTGGCTGGTCGCCGCGCTGGTCCCTGGCAAGGGCCGGGGGGAGGGAGCCGGTTCCGTCACCGCACCGCGCGGGAGTTTCCGTACGGAATTCCTGGACGGCGTACGGGAGGCCCGCCGCCACCCCTGGTTCCTCGCCGGACTGGCCGCCCTCGTCGCGGTCATCGCCCTCGGCTACTCCGCCACCAGCGTCGCCCTGCCCCTGATCAGCCGGGACCGCTACGGCAGCGAATGGGTGCTCGCCGCGGCCATGACGGCGTACATAGTGGGCGCGCTCGGCGGAGCCCTGGTCATCGCCCGGTGGCGGCCGCGCTCACAGGGCTGGGCCGCCTTCGCGGGGCTGGCGGCGTACGGCTGCGCCCCGCTGAGCCTGACGCTGCCCGTGCACCCGGGGGTGGTCGTGGCTGCCTACGCCGTCGCCGGGATCGGCATCGAACTCTTCAACGTGCCCTGGTTCACCGCCACCCAGCGCGAAGTCGCCCCGGACAAGCTGGCCCGCGTCTCCTCGCTGGACTTCCTCGTCTCCTACGGCCTGGCCCCGGTCGGCCTCGCCCTCATCGCCCCGGCCATCGACGCCTTCGGCGTCACACCCGTCCTCGGCGCGTGCGCGGCCGCCTGCTTCCTCGTACCGGCGGCGGCGGCCCTGGTACCGACGGCCCGTCACTTCGCGCGGACGGCGCCAACGGCCTTGCCGGGGCCGCCTCGGCGGTAGGGAAGCTTCCACATCCGGGGAGGGGGGCGATCATGGTTCGGCTCCGGCCCGCGACAATAATGCGGCCTGTGACCAACACTTCCCGCCGTACCCTGCTCGCCGCCCTCGCGGCCTCCACCGCCGCCCCGCTCGCGGGCCTGACCGCCTCTCCGGCCGCCGCCGCGCCCGCCGTGACGCCCGCCGCGCCCGCCGCCCTGAACACCCCCATGGCCACCACCCTGGCCTCCTCCGGCATGGCCGGCCCCCGCTCCTCGGTCACGCTCACCGGCCCCGCGCACGACATAGCCGCCCTCACCCGGGCCTCCGTGGGCGCCCTGACCGCGACCGTCCTGCCCGGGACCCCCGCGCGGACCGTGATCCGCAGCGATTTCCTGCCGCTGGCCGTGCTGACCAAGGGCTCCCGGACGGTGCTGATGACCGGACCGGAGCGCACGTTCATGGAGAACAAGCGGCTTGTCACGGACAAGTTCGAGCGCGTTCAGCCCGCGGGCAGTTGGGGAAACTCCCCGGACGGCGGGAGCTGGTCGGTGTTCGGCGGACTGCAAGCAACGGCCCCGGGCCCCGGCCAGGAGCCCGTGAACATCCATTTCACCCTCGCGAAGCACGGCGCCGCCTGTGCGGAACTCAGGGACACGACGAGCGCCCGGTACGGGATCCTGCGCGATGAGGAGATCACCGACTTCGACGCCCAGTTCACCGCCCAGTTCGACAGGGTCCCTGCGGGCAACGCCTGTTCCTTCGCGCTGGTCTTCGCCTACCGCGGCAACGGCACCGACGCGGCGACCCACTTCCGGGCCCGCCTGTCCTTCACCACCGGGAACGAGGTCCAACTCCGCGTGGAGAAGGTCGTCGGCGCGACCGACACCCTCCTCAAGGGGCCCTTCCCGATCGCCACCGGCGTACCTGCCGAAACGGACTTCACGATCCGTGTCCGCCGTGAAGGCGCCCGTGTGCAGATCAAGGCCTGGCGTACGGCGCAGTCCGAGCGGCCGGAATGGACCACGGAGTTCACGGACAGTACCCCCGCCTTCGCCAAGGGCGCGGTCGGCGTGCGCGCCGTGGCATCGGAGGGCTGCACGAACTTCCCGATCGTGATGAGCATGAGCCGCTTCGCGCTCACGGAGGCCACCTGGGAGAAGCCCCCGACGGTCACCCACTCCCACTGGGTCCGGCTCCTCGACGCGCCCTACGACGGCAACTGGACCCCCGCCGTGGAGGACGTCATACGCGGCTGGTCCGGCTCGCTCGCCCCGGACGTCTTCGCGTACGCGGCCACGTTCCTGCCGGGAGCGCCGCCGGTGGTGAGCGGCCGGAAGGCGCCGGTCGGCGCGCAGGTGCTCGGCAAGGCCGGATACGGCAAGACCAACAAGGAGGGCCTGCGGCCGGTCGGCGCGGACTTCCACGACTACATGGGCCAGCCCTGGACCTTCCCCGGCCAGCCGGAGAAGGGTGAGGAGGCGGGGCAGGCCGGGAACCTCGACTGCTCCGGATTCGTGCGGATGGTCTACGGCTACCACATGGGCCTTCCCCTCTGCGACGCCCCGTTCGGCGACAGGAGGGCGCTGCCCCGCAAGTCGGGTGCCATGGCTGGCGACGCGCCCGGAGTGGGGGTCGCCACCAAGCCGGCCGACAACACGGCCCTTCCGGCGAACACCGCGCTCCAGCCGGGAGACCTGCTCTTCTTCGACGCGAACGACCCGGGCGACGAGCCCGATGAGTACGCCGTGGACCACGTCGGTTTCTACCTCGGAGTCGACGCCGACGGTCAGCGCCGGTTCCTCTCCAGCCGCAAGAGCTGCAACGGCCCCACGATGGCCGACCTTCAGGGCAGCTCGCTGCTCGACGGCAGTGGAACGTACGCCACCAAGCTGCGCAGCGTGCACCGCGTCTGACCCGCTGGGCGGGCGGAACTCTGGGAGCCGGTGGGCCGGGAGGCCCACCGGCTGTCCGATCGATCACGACGATGGCGGAGCGTGTCCGTGAGTTACAGCATCTTCCTGCTCCGGTTCGTGGACGGCGAGGCCGTCGCGCTGGACCCCGTAGGGCTCCGGCAGGTGACGGAGCCGTACGTGGTCGTGGGCGGTCCGGACGACGACTATTCCCTCCTCCGCGCGGAGGACGGGGGCGAGGCGGACCTCTACCACCAGAACCACGTCGAGCACGGGATGCGGGGTGTGACGGCGACGCACTTCGCCCGTGGCGCGATGCTCGGGGTGCTCGCCCGGCTGGCGGTGGCCCTCGGGGCCGTCATCGTCCCCCAGTGCGGTGACGCGCTGATCTTCCGGGAGGAGGAGCGTCGTCACCTTCCTCCGGAGCTTCGGGCGAACGCGGTCGTCATCGTTCCCACGGCGGAGGGGATGCAGGCGGCCTTCGACGCGCGCTGAGCCGTACGGTGCCTAGCCGAGCGCGGCGACGAAGGCGGACCAGGCGGGGGCGCCGAAGGTGAGGTGGGGGCCGTCGGGGTCCTTGGAGTCGCGGACGGGGACGATGCCGGGGTGGCCGTCGGCGACTTCCAGGCAGTTGCCGCCGTCGCCACCGCTGTGGGTGGACTTGCGCCAGGTGGCCATCTCCAGGCAGTCGCTGCCGTCGCCCGCGCTGTAGCTGGACTTGTGCCAGGTGGCCGCCGACAGGTCGTACTCAGACATGCTCGTCATGTGCGTAATCCTCCGCCACGGATTCGATCAAGGCCAGTGATTCGCGTGGTGACAGCGCGCTGGCCGTGAGCAGATCGTAGGTCAGGGTGTGATGGCTGACTGTGGCCGGATCGTCCAGCAGTTGGCTCGTGCCCAGGGCCGTCACGTAGGCAAGTGGTGGTGCGTCTTCGAAGGACATCAGCTTGAGCGGTCCGCCCAAGGCCGCGTGCGCACCCGCACTGAACGGAAGCACCTGGAGGATGATCCGGTGGGACCGGATCAGGGCGGCGAGGTGGTGCAGGGACTCGGCCATGACCGTCCGGCTGCCGATGACCCGGCGCAGCACCGCCTCGTCGAGCACGCACCACAACAATGGGGTTGTTGGCTCTGCGAGCAGGGCCGCGCGGACCAATCGGGCTTCGACCAGTTCGTCGATGGCCGACTCCGTCGCCGTCGGCTGGTACGCGCGGAAGACGGCGCGGGCGTAGGCCTCCTTCTGGAGGAGGCCCGGGATCAGCAGGGGTGCGTACTCGCGGATGGCCTTCGCCAGGCCCTCGGCCTCGGCGGCCTCCGTGAAGTGGTCGGGGTACTTGAACTTCGTCACGGCTTGGCAGTTGCGGGTGAAGAAGTCGTCCGTACCGAGGACCCGGTCCAGCTCCCGGCCCAGCTCCACCGTCATCCGGCGCGTGCCCGCCTCGAGTTGGCCGATGAAGGAGCCGCTGACGAAGAGCGGCTCCCCGAGTTTGTCCTGGCTGAGGCCGGCCCTCTTGCGGGCGACGCGCAGTTCGGCGCCGAGCATGGTGCGGGGTGAGGAGAACGGGTCTACGTCCACGGATTCGGGCATGGCAGCTCCCCTTCCAACAGGTTTGGGTGTTGGAGTCTGACCCTTGAAGGCTAGCCAGCCCGTCGCCACGCTGAGTGCTGAACTCGATTACTCAGAGCGAAAGGTGACATTGCAAATGGTGCTCACGCCGAGGGAACGGATGCTGGCGGCCGAGGAGGCCGTCGGGCAGTTGAAGGCCGCGCTGACGGACGTGGGGGTGGTGTTTCCCTCGCTCGGGGTGGACGGGGTGTCGGCGGCCGGGTCGTACGGGCTGCCGCTGGTCGATCTGGGGCGCTGCAACCTGGACACCGCGCTACGGCTGGCCGCCGTACTGCACGAGCGGGCGCACCCCTGAGGGATCGGTGAGGCGGACCGTCAGGCGCGGGAGGAACCAGCCGACCAGGGGGCCCGTGCCCAGGGCGACCAGCACGGTGCCGGGGCCGACGGCGCCGCCGAGCAGCCAGCCGAGGCCGGCCACGGACACCTCGATGCCGGTGCGGACCGCCGCTACGGGCAGGCGGGTGAGCCGGACGAGGCCGGTCATGATGCCGTCGCGCGGGCCCGAGCCGTACTGCGCGCCGAGGTAGAGGGCGTCGAAGAAGGCGAGGGCGACCAGGCCGAGGGCGAGGTACGCGAGCGCGGCGGGCGTCCCCTCGGGGGCGGGGAGGACGGCGGCGGTGGCATCGGCGGCGAAGCCGACGATGGCGACGTTGAGGACGGTGCCGAGTCCGGGGAGCTCGCGCAGCGGGATCCAGGCGAGGAGCACCAGGAGCGAGATCAGGTTGGTGGCCCAGCCGAAGGAGATGCCGAGGCTCTCGGCCGTGCCGTCGGTGAGCACGCTCCAGCTCGCCGTGCCGAGGCCGGACTGGACGAGCACCATGAGGGCGGCGCCGTAGCCCGTCAGTCCGAGCAGGAGTTGGGGGACGCGGCGGGCGGTGCGGCCCGCCCGGAGCTGGGCGAGGGCGTTCCTGCGGGGCGGGCGGGGCGGGTGGGCGGCGGGACGGGGCTGGGGCATGGGCTTGGGCTTGGGCATCGGCATCGGCATCGGCATGGGCTGAGCCTCGTCGGTATCTGGACCCTGATTCCATAGCCAGACTGCGTACGCTGGTTCGGTGAAGATCAGCGCGCACGCCGTCGGACGCATGGTCGGGACCTGGCAGGAGGGGCCCGGGCCGGCGCACCAGCGGCTCTCGGACCGGTTGAGGCTGCTGATCCTGGACGGGCGGCTCGTTCTCGGGGCGGCGCTGCCGGGCGAACGGGACCTGGCCGGCGCGCTCGGTACGAGCAGGACCACGGTCGGGGCCGCGTACCGCACGCTGGTGGAGCACGGGTACCTGGAGACGAGGGAGCGCGCGAGGGCGACCGTACGGCTCCCGCACGAGGAGGCGCCCGCCCGGCGGCGGGCCGGCGGCGCGGACGCGGACGCGGACGCGGAGACCATCGACCTGTCCTTCGCCGCGCCACCCGCGCCGCCCGAGGTCCTGCACGCGGCCTTCGCGACGGCGCTGGAGCGGCTGCCGCTGCACTTCGAACGGCACGGGTACGACCGGTACGGCACCGCGGAGCTGCGCGAGGCGGTCGCGGACTGGTACGGGCGCAGGGGGCTGCCCACCTCGCCCGACCACGTCATGATCACCAGCGGTGCGCAGCACGCGATCGGGCTGCTGGCGCGCACGCTGCTGGCGCCGCGGGACAAGGTGCTCTTCGACCACCCCACCTATCCGCACGCGATCCGGGCGTTCACGGAGGCGCGGGCCCGGCTCCTGCCGGTGGCGGTGGGGCCGTCCGGCTGGGACGTGCCGCAGCTGCTCGCGGCGGCACGGTCCGCGCAACTGGCCTACCTGATCCCGGACTTCCACAACCCGACCGGGATGTACATGCCCGCGGGCGTGCGGCGGAGCCTGCGGCCGGCCTGCACCACGATCATCGACGAGACCCTGGCCGACCTGGGGCTGGAGGCGACCGTCCCGGTGGCGGAGGTCCCGGTGGCGGAGCCCTTCGCCGCGACGCACCCCACCGCGATCAGCGTCGGCTCGGTGTCCAAGAGCATCTGGGGCGGGCTGCGCATCGGCTGGATCCGCGCCGTGCCCGCGCTGCTGGAGCGCGTCGCGCGGGCCCGTCCCGCCACGGACCTCGGTACCCCGGTGGTGGAACAGCTGGCCACGGCCGTGCTCCTGAACGGCGGTCACACCCGGCGGCCCGAGGCGCTGCGCCGACTGCGGGCGCAGCAGGACGCCTTGCTGGGGGCGCTGGCCGAGCACCTGCCGGAGGTCCACGCGCCGCGGGCGGCGGGCGGGGTGACGCTGTGGGCGCGGTTCCCGGGGCCGGTCGGCTCGCGGCTGGCGGCGATCGCGCCGGACCACGGGGTGACGATCGCGGCGGGGCCGCGGTTCGGGGTCGGCGGCGCCTTCGAACGTCATGTCCGCCTCCCGTACACGCTCCCGCCGCCCCGGCTCGCGGAGGCCGTCCGCCGCCTGGCGGCCGCCCACCGGGCCCTCACGGCGGGCGCCAGCGGGGTCCACACCCCGGCGCCGGTGGCCTGAGCCGCGTTGGGCCGTGGCGGTGGCTGTTCCCGGCCGTCCGGGGGAACGGCCGGAACGGCCGCGCTGCGGTCCGCCCCTTCCGCCGCCCGGCGTGGGCATCGTCGTTGCGTCGCCGTCGTCGACGACGGCGAAGGCGACGCAACGAAAGAAGAAGGTGGACGCGATGCCGCTGTATCTGTCGAGGTTCAGCTACACGCCGGAGACCTGGGCCAGGCTGACGGCCCATCCCGAGGACCGCTCGCAGGCCGCCAAGTCGTACATCGAGTCCGTCGGCGGGAAGCTGCACGGCTTCTGGTACGCCTTCGGCACGCACGACGGCTACAACCTGTGGGAGGCCCCGGACGACGTGTCGATGGCCGCGGTCGCCCTGGCGATCAGCGGGGGCGGCGCGCTCAGCTCGTTCGAGACGACGGTCCTCCTGAGCGTCGACGACACCCTGGCCGCCCTGCGCAAGGCCGAGCAGATCCGCTACCGGCCCCCGGGCGCGGCCGAGACGCCGTGAACCCGGCGGTCGAGGCTCCCTAGACCTTCACGGCCGCGAGGCGCGTGCCGCAGAGCGCGGTGAGGTCCTCGGGGTCGGAGGTGAGGACGGTGACCGGACCGGGCGCCGCGAGCGCGGTGGCGGCCAGCATCGCGTCGATGGCGTACTTGTGCCCGTCCAGGCCGGCCTCGCGGAGCAGGGTCGTGGCGGCGTGGGCGATCTCCTCGGTGACGGGCTCGACCACCACCCTGGACAGCGCCCACATGAGGGCGGGCATGTTGATCTTCGGGTGGACCACCTCGACGAGGGTGGCGGTGCTGGTGATGACCCGTACATCGCGGGCGAAGGCTGCCGCCAGCCATGCCACGGTTTCGCGGTCCCGGGCGACGTACTTCGAGAGTCCCTCGCTGTCGAGGACGAGGGTGCCGGCCGGAGTGGCCTTCTTGGGTGTCATGCGGCGCTTTGCCCACTCTCGGTATCGGCCGGTCGCTCTTCGTGGACGCGCAGGAGGAAGTCGGCCTTCACCGTATTCGGCGTGTGGGGCGTAGAGATAAATGTGCATAGGCTCAAGGCATATGCCCGCCCTTTGGGTGCGTTTGCGCCCGGGTTCCCTCGATGGGGTGACGGCCCGCCCTCAGTCCGTGCTGATGCGGGCGTGGAGGTGTTCGTCGTGCCAGCCGTCCGCGTGGAGGAGGGCGCCGCGCATGGTGCCCTCCAGGGGGTAGCCGGAGGTCGTGGCGACGTGGCAGGAGGCCGGGTTGGCCGTGGAGTGGGTGATGCGCAGGCGGTGCAGGCCGAGTTCCGCGAAGGCCCAACGGGTCAGGACGGACAGGCCTTCGGCGGTGGCTCCGGCGCCGCGGCCGGCCGGGAGGAGCCAGTACATGAACTCGCCGCTGCCGCCGCGGAGGTCGATGTCGGCGAGGGCGATCACGCCGACGGCGCAGCCGCCGTCCGCGGGGGCCAGGGCCCAGATCGCCGAGCTTTCGGCGTGCCAGCGCTCGCGCCAGCGGGCGATGCGGGTGACGGCCTGCTCCTCGGTGAGCCGGTCGGGGCGGTTCCAGTGGCGGATGTCCGGGTCGGCGTACGCGGCCACGAGCGCGGGGGCGTCGTAGGGCTCCCAGGGGCGCAGGCGCAGCCCGCAGGGGAGGTCGTACGAGGGCTGGGTGAGGGCGGCCATCCGGCCGGCCGGGACCACGGGCGGTATCGAGTCGGTCGGCGGGGCCGGCGGTGAGGCCGGCGGCGGGGTGATCGGTGCGGCGGTCATCGGAACATCATGCACTTGGGCAACGTGGGCCGGCTGGACACCAAGGGGAGGGGATTCCTGGCTCACGTCGGCGGCGGACCTGCGGTCCGTCAGCTCTTACACGGTCGGCGCCAGCCGGGTTGTCAGGGGGCCGGTGCCGATGCCGTCGCGCGGAAGAGGGCGAGGAGTGCGCGGCCCGCGGGGGACTCGGGGGCGAAGAGCTGGTGGGTGAGGCGGGGCGGGACGGCCGGGCCGTGCAGGCGGACCTCGTGGCACCGGAAGCAGAACTGGGCCTCGAACAGGGCGAACGCGAGGTGGTCCTCGTAGGCGCGCATCGCCCAGCCCGGATGGAATCCGCACCGGTGCCGCACGCCGTCCGGCAGCGAGGCGGCGAGCGACAGTGCCGTCCGTGCCTCGGCCCCGGCCCACAGGGCGACCGGGTCACCCGTGAACGGGCCGGAGGGGGAGCGGCGCGGCGGCGCGGTGAGGCGTACGACCTCGATCAGCGCGGTGGCGGACACGGCCTCGGCGGGGAGCTGCATGTCAGCAGTCTCCCCGCCGGGGGTCCGTACCGTCAGGCCAGCGCCGGTTCCTTCGCGGGCTCGGTGTCGAGGGCCTGTGCGGCCTCCGCGTCCGGGCCGGTGTTGAACTCCTCCAGCATCTGGTGTGTTAACTGCACCTTCTCCGGCTCGTTGGGCAGGCTCGCCCGATCGCGCTCGGTGAGGAGTTCATCCACCAAGGGCGCCGCTACCGGCGCCGGAACTCCGACTATGACCGGCGCATGGCCGCGGCGGAGGCAGAGCCGGCGGTGAGGATCACGGAAGAGGAATCGGGTGAGCGGATCAACGTGACCGTTGTCGAGGACTCCGCCCTTCTGGGAGTGGGCGGCGGTCGAGGTGCTGCGTCACAGCGGAATCCGGGTCGAAGAACTCTGTGAGCTCACGCACCTGAGCATCCGGCAGTACCAACGGCCGAACGGCGAGGTCATCGCCCTGCTGGTGGTCGCGCCGTCGAAGAGCGAGCGTGAGCGAGTGATTCCGATGTCGGCTGAGTTGTTCCACGCCGTCGCGCAAATCCTTCGCCGCCATACGCGCAAAGGCAGGACCGTCCCCCTGGTGACCCGGTACGACCCGCACGAGCGGACGTGGTCGGAACGGTTGCCTTTCCTCATGCAGCGACACATCGGGACCGCGATCGGTGTCATGTCTGGCGCAACGGTCCTGAGCATGCTCGACCGCAGCTGAAAAGAGCTGGCCGAGACCAACTCCGCTTTTGAGGGCCTGAAGTTCACCCCGCATGACTTCCGTCGGCTGTTCGCCACCGACGTTGTCAACGGGGGCCTCCCGATCCACATCGGCGCCGCCCTGCTCGGGCACCTCAATCTGCAGACGACTCAGGGCTACGTCGCGGTGTTCGCTGAGGACGTTGTCGGCCACTACCAGGCATTCCTCAACCACCGGCGGTCTCTGCGGCCCGAGGTGGAGTACGGCGAGGTCACACCACAGGAATGGGGCGAGTTCGAGGAGCACTTCGACAAGCGCAAGGTCGAGCTGGGCAACTGCGCGCGGCCCTACGGGACGCCATGCCAGCACGAGCACGCCTGCATCCGCTGCCCCATGCTCCAGATCAACCCCAAGATGCTGCCGAGGCTCGCGGAGCTGGAGAAGGACCTTCTCCTCCGCCGCAAGAAGGCCGAGGAGGAGCAGTGGCTCGGCGAGATCGACGGGATCGATCTGACACTGACCTTCCTCCGCACGAAACAGGCTGAGGCGTCCAGGATGACGGGACGGCCAGTGGTCGACCTTGGGCTTCCCCGGCCGCGCAGCCAATGATCAGACCTGTCAGTGCCCCGTGTTTGGATACGCCATCGGTCTTGCTGAGGGGAACACGTGACACCTACGACACCACCGCGCCCGCTGGACGTGGCCGCGGAACTTCCGGACTTGGCAGCCCTGGCCAGAACGGCCACCCGCCTGCACCCGCGCCCGGGCGCCCCCACTGTCCACGACAGCTCGGTGGGTGGGCCGCTGTTGTGGCCGGCTGACGAGCCGTGGCCGACTTACACGCCGACTTACCGGCCCTACGGGCCGCTGACCACGCTGGCAGACATACGCACACGGAGGGACATCCTCACGGTTGCGTGGGCACGGCCCCGTGGGCCACGCGAGAACCTGCTGACCGCACAGGAGCAGGAGGTCATCAACCGGATCAGTGCCGGGTATTCACCGGAGCTATTGCCGGAAGGGCCACTCCCGCTGATTCCGGTCGCGCAGTTCTATGCCCGCGACGTCCCCGGGCTCCCGTGCCCGGAGGGGACGGACATGCTCCAGGTCCTTTGGGCACCGTTCGAGGAGATCGAAGGGTGCTCCGAAGCGGTGCAGCTGCGATGGCGACTGTCGTCAGACGTACGGGAAGCCATGGTGGAGTCGCCCGAGCCCGTGTACGTCGACCAGAGCGAGCACGTGCCGGCACCGTGTGTCCTGCACCCGGAACGAGTTCGCGAATTCCCTCCGACCCACGTCCTCGACGACGAGCAGGAGAAGAGCCTGCGTGTCTGGGTAGAAGGGCGGTCAGTGGACTACTGGTCGGATCTGTCTGTAGCCCCTGGCTGGAAGCTGGGCGGCTGGCCCGCACACTTCACCTTCCGCGACCCAGCAGACTCCGATGAGTTGCAGTGCGGCGAGTGCGGCGGGCCCGTTGGGGCGCTGCTCACCGTCGACAGCAGCGAGTGGGACGGCGCGAGTGGCAGCTGGCGTCCTGTCGAGGACGGCGAGGACAAGGCCCGGAATCCGTACCGGAACGCGCATGACCCCACCCTGGTGACCATCGGGCGCGGCTACACCCTTCAGATCTACAACTGCGTCAGCACGCCATCCCACCTACCGCGGACGATCATGCAGTAGCGCAGATTCCGGGGAGGGGCGGAGCAACAAGGCTCCGCCCCTCCCCGGTTCTCTAGGGCTACGGGGAGTCCGCCAGGGTTCTCAGCGAACGAGGACACCTGAATCCGTGGCCTCGGAACCGGCCTGTTCCGGGGCTGTACCTGGTACCTCCGCCGTCAGCTCCTCGTCCCCCTCTTCCCGATTGAGTGAAGTGCAGAGAAGCCGGGTGAAGCCGAAGAAGTAGGTGGCGGCGAAGCCCACGAGGTAGCCGACGGCCAGGCCGCCCGCGTAGATCGCGATGGTCATCCCCATGCCCGACTTGCCGTCCAGCAGCGGGAACAGAGCCCAGCCCGAGGGGCCGATGGCGGTGGAGCCGAAGGCGGTGCCCAGCTGGTTGAAGAGGCCTACGAAGGCTCCGCCCGCGGCGCCGCCGACGCAGGCGGTGATGAAGGGGCGGCCCAGGGGGAGGGAGACGCCGTAGATGAGGGGTTCGCCCACGCCCAGGAAGCCGGCCGGGAGGGCGGACTTGATGGTGGCGCGGATGGAGCGGTTGCGGGGGAGCTTGTAGTAGACGGCGATGGCCGCGCCGACCTGGCCCGCGCCCGCCATGGCGAGGATGGGGAGGAGGACGGTGTAACCCGTCTGCTCGATCAGGGTGGTGTGGATGGGGATCAGGGCCTGGTGCAGGCCCAGCATGACCAGCGGGAGGAACAGGCCGCCGAGGACCAGGCCCGCGAAGGCGCCGCCGGTGGCGAGCAGCCAGGTGGCGAAGGAGCCGATGGCGGTGGAGACCTCGCCGGCGACGAACATCAGGCCGAAGATGGTGACGAGGCCGGAGATCAGCACCGTGAGGGTGGGGGTGACCAGGACGTCGAGCGCCTCGGGGACCCACTTGCGGCACCACTTCTCCACCTGGACGGCGAGCAGCGCGGCCGCCAGTGCGCCCAGTACGCCGCCCTGGCCGGGGGAGAGCTGCTGGCCGAAGGCGTCGATCTTCGCGACGCCCGGGAAGACGATGATCGCGGCGACCGCGCCGCCGAGGATGGCGGTGCCGCCGAACTCCTTGGCCGTGTTGTAGCCGACGAACACCGCGATCAGGGACATGAACCCGGAGGCCATCGCGGCGAGCGCCGGGACGACGGCCGGCACCCAGCCCATGTTGGTGAGGAAGCCGCCCAGGCCGGCGATGATGCCGCAGCCGATCAGGGCCGGGATCAGCGGGACGAAGATGTTCGCGATGCGGCGCAGGAACAGTTTGAAGGGGGTGGAGTTCTTCGCCTTCCGGGCGTTCTTGATGGCCGCGCCCTGGGCGGCGAGTTCCTCGGCGGTGTGACCGGCGCCGGCGGAGGCGGGGGTGGTCGCGGGGGTGGCCGCAGGGGTCGCGGTGGCGGCCGAGCGGCCTTCCGCGACCAGGGCCTCGAACTCGGGCGTGACGCGGGCGACGGTGCCCGGTCCCAGCACGATCTGGTACGTGTCGTCCTCGACGACGCCCATCACGGCGGGGACGGCCTTGAGGGCCTCGTCCTGGACCAGGGTGCGGTCGCGCAGGGTGATCCGCAGACGGGTCATGCAGTGCGCGATGGAGAGGATGTTGTCCGGACCGCCGACCAGGGGAAGGATCGCGGCGGCTGTGGCGCGGTTCTTGTCAGTGGACATCGTGGTGTTCGCCTTGCTGCTGGGGGTCAGCGGGGGATCGGCAGGGGTGGGTCAGCGGGGGGTCTGGGCCGGGGTCGGGGTCTGGGCCGGGTTCCGGGTCTGGGTCTGGGTCCGGGTGAGGGCGGCCCGGAGGTGACCCCGGGAGGCGGTGAGCAGTTCGGCGGCCGTGGGGCCGTCGACTCCGCCGAGGATGACGAGGATGGCCTGCTTGACCTCGCCGTCGGACGCGGTGAGCGCGGCCTCGATCTCGGCGTCCGGGGCGCCGGTGGCCAGCGAGACGATGCGCCGGGCGCGGGCGCGCAGCTTCTCGTTGGAGGAGCGCATGTCGACCATCAGGTTTCCGTACGTCTTGCCGAGCCGGATCATCGTGAGGGTCGAGATGAGGTTCAGTACGAGCTTCTGCGCGGTGCCGGCCTTCAGGCGGGTGGACCCGGTGAGGAGCTCGGGGCCGACGACCACCTCGATGCCGTGGTCGGCGGCGGCGGCGAGCGCGGAGCCGGCGTTGCAGGACAGGCCGACGGTGAGCGCGCCGCGCTCCCGGGCGAACTCGACGGCGCCGATCGCGTACGGGGTGCGGCCGGAGGCGGAGATCCCGATGACGGTGTCCTCGGCGGCGAGGGCGAGCGCGGTCAGGTCCTCGGCGGCCAGCTCCTTGGAGTCCTCGGCGCCCTCGACGGCCTTGACCATGGCGGAGGGACCGCCCGCGATCAGGCCGACGACCTCGGAGGGGTCGGTGTTGAAGGTGGGCGGGCACTCGCTGGCGTCCAGTACGCCCATCCGCCCCGCCGTGCCGGCGCCCGCGTAGATCAGGCGCCCGCCGCGGGCCATCCGCTCGGCGATCCCGTCGATGGCGGCGGCGATCGTCTCCAGCTCGCCGGCGACGGCGGCCGGGACGGTGGCGTCCTCGGCGTTCATCAGGCGGGCGATCTCCAGGGTGGGCAGCTGGTCGATCTCGGCCAGTTCGGGGCGGAAGGCCTCGGTGGTCAAGGTGGCGAGCTGGGCGCGGAGTTCGGCGTACGCGGTCATGGGCTTCGGCTCCTGAGCTACTGGCTGGTGGTGTCGCTGGTCTCGCTGTGTTGTTGCTGCTGCTAGCGGGTGGTGCTGGTGCGCTTGGCGGTGGGTACGGGGGTGTGGTGGCGGGGTGCGAGCGCCTCGTACGAGGCTGCGAGCGCGGGCGCCGCCGTCTCGTAGGTCTGCTGGGCGACGCCCACGAACAGGCAGTCCACGACGAGGAGCTGGCTGGTCCGGCTCGACATGGCCGCCGGGCGCAGCTGGGTCTCGCGGGCGGCGGAGGTGGCCAGCACGAGGTCGGCGTAATGGACGACGGGGGAGTTGGCGCGGGCCGTGAGCGCGAGGGTGGTGGCTCCGTGCTCGAAGGCGGTCCGCAGGGGCTCGATGACGTCGCCGGTGCCGCCGGAGTGCGTGATGGCGACGGCCACGTCGCCGGGGCGCAGCAGCACGGCGGTGGTGACGGCCAGGTGCGGGTCGTTGTGCGCGTGGGCGATCAGGCCGATGCGCGACAGCTTCTGCGCGAGGTCCTGGGCGACGAGCCCGGAGGCGCCGACGCCGTAGATCTCGATGCGCCGGGCGCCCGCGAGGGCGGCGACGGCCGAGCCCAGGGCGGCGACGTCGAGTCCGGCGGCGGTGTCGGCGAGGGTCTGCGCCTCCTCCTGGGCCAGCTTGGCGACCACGTCGGCGAGGGAGTCGTCGACGGCTATGTCCACGGTCACGGCCGGGGCCGCGCCGGACTCCTGCTGGGCGGCGAGGGCGGCGAGCGCGAGGCGCAGGTCGCGGTACCCGGCGTAGCCGAGGAGGCGGGCGGTGCGGACGACGGTGGCCTCGCTGGTGTCGGTGCGGGCGGCGAGGTCGCTGACGGTGAGCGCGGCGCATCCCGCCGGGTCCTCGGCGACGGCCTCGGCGACGGCCTGCATGGAGCGGGTCATCGAGGGGCCGAGACTGCGGACGCGGGCCCGCAGGGCGGCGGGGGCGGGGACGGGGGCGGTGGGGACGGGGGCGGGGGCGGTGGGGGCCGTCGGAATCCCATCGCTGAAGGTTTCTTTCAGGTTCTCGCTCACCCTTGAAACTTATTTTCAGAGGGGTGGAAACGTCAAGACGCCATAAGTCACCGGCGAAAGAGGACCTTCGCCACGGGGCCGGTCCGGGTCCACAATGTGTCCATGGACCACGCGACCCCCCCACCCCCCCGTGAGCAGGCGCTGCACGCCGCACGCGCCTTGGTACTCGCCGATCTCGTCGCGGGCGATGTCGCCGAGGCCTATGTCGTCTCCCTCGTCGAGGACGCGGTCACGCACCGCCGGTGGTGGGTGGAGCAGTGGCCGGAGGGCGTCGACTACCTCGCCGGCCTCGTCGCCCAGGACGTGAAGGACGCCCTGCTGGAGAAGTACGGACGCTGGCCGCTGTGCCCGGTCTGCGGCCACGGCGAGCCGCACGCGCTGGACGTGGAGCCCGAGCTCGGACCGGACCCGATGTGGGTGTGCTCGGAGGCCGGCGTGCGGGTGGCGCCGGTGGGCGCCCTGGGAGCGGTCCTCGGCGGCTCCGGCGATGGCTCCGGCTCCGGCTCCGGCGACGGCTCAGGCTTCGGCGAATGAGCCGCCGGTGACGGTGTACATCGACCCGCCCGACTGGCCGGGGCACGGCCGCATGTGGTCGCACCTGGTCAGCGACACCTCGTTCGAGGAACTGCACGCCTTCGCGGCGTCGATCGGCTGCCCGCCGAAGGCCTTCGAACGCGACCACTACGACATCCCGGAGCAGCGCTACGCGGACGCGGTGCGCGCGGGCGCGGTGGAGATCGGCAGCAAGGAGCTGGTCCGCAGACTGACGGCGGCCGGGCTGCGACGGCCCAAGGGGCGGCCGGCGGCGTAGCTCTTGGGCTCGTGGGCTCCTCAAATGAGCTCCGTGCAGAAGTCCAGCCATCAGCGCACATCCCACATCTAGACTCGAACGACGGTAGGCAAGGGACGTTCGTGGCAGGTGGGGGAATGGGCGAGATGACGACGCAGGCTGCACATCCGGGTACGTCGAGCGCGCCGGTGCCTGCCCCCGGCCAGCGGGTCACCGTCCGCCACCGTCCGTGGGTCGTCACCGACGTGGTCCGCTCGACGGCCGCCAGCGACGACCCAGTGCGGGCCGCCGAGGCCGTCGCCACCCATTTGGTCAAACTGTCCTCACTCGAGAGTGACGGCCGCGACGAGGAGCTAAGGGTCGTCTGGGAGCTGGAGCAGGCGACGGACATCCACGACCAGTACGAGCTGCCGTCGCCCCTCAACGGATTCGACGAGCCCGGCCGACTGGACGCCTTTCTTGACGCGGTGCGCTGGGGCGCCATCGCCTCCGCGGACAAGACCGCACTGCAAGCCCCTTTCCGCTCCGGCGTGGAGATCCAGGACTATCAGCTGGATCCGGTGGTCCGCGCCCTCTCCATGCCCCGCACGAATCTTCTGATCGCCGACGACGTCGGCCTCGGCAAGACGGTCGAGGCCGGCCTCGTGATGCAGGAGCTGATGCTGCGCCACCGTGCCCGGTCCATGCTCATCGTGTGTCCCGCCGGGCTGACCCTCCAGTGGCGTGACGAAATGCGGGACAAGTTCGGCCTGGACTTCCGGATCGTCGACACGAAGATGATGCGCGAGCTCCGCCGGGCGGCCGGCCCGTACGCCAACCCGTGGACGCACTACCCCCGGCTGATCGTCTCGATCGACTGGCTGAAGCGCGAGCGCTCGCTGCGGATGTTGCGCGAGGTGCTGCCCCAGGTGCCGGAGTATCCGCGCGCCTTCGACCTGCTGGTCGTGGACGAGGTGCACACCTGCGCCCCGTCCGGGACGGGCAAGTACGCCGTGGACTCGCACCGCACCGAGGCGGTGAAGCTGCTGGCGCCGCACTGCGAGCACCGGCTGTTCCTCTCCGCGACCCCGCACAACGGCTTCCTGGAGTCCTTCACCGCACTCCTCGAACTGCTGGACGACAACCGTTTCGCCCGGGGCGTCAAGCCGTCGAGCGAGCAGCTGAGCCGGGTGATGGTCCGCCGGATGAAGTCGGACCTCCCGCCCCTGTGGAACGGCAAGCCGCGCTTCCCGAAGCGTGTGCCGCACGCACTGGAGATCGATCACAACGACACGACCCGGGAGGCGTACGCGAAGCTGGCGGAGTACGCCCGCTCCCGCCGCGGGGACCAGGGCGGGGGGAAGGCGGGCCGGGCGGCTTCCGACTTCGTCACGACGCTCCTGAAGAAGCGGTTCCTGTCGTCGCCGAAGGCGTTCGCGGAGACCGTCCACACCCATCTGGACACGATGCGGGCCCGCCAGGCGGGTCCCGCGACGGGACCCGAGCAGGAGCCCACCCCGAGCATCCGCGTGCTGCGGCCGCTGATCGACGGGATCGAGGAGGCCGAGGAGGCCGACGAACAGGAGCAGGCGGAGGCGGCGAAGCGTGCTCTCACCGCCGCCCGCCAGGCGATGCGTCCGCTCACCGACCGGGAGCACACGCTCCTCAAGGAGCTGGACGTCTGGGCGGCGGAGGCCGGGAAGCGTCCGGACGCCAAGTTCGAGCGGTTCCGGGAATGGCTGGACCGCATCGTCTGCCCCGACGGGCCGAAGGGTTCGTGGGAGGACCAGCGGGTCATCGTCTTCACCGAGTACCGCGACACCCAGCGCTGGCTGTACGGGCAGCTGCTGGCCGCCGGATACCCGGCGGATCGGATCACCCAGCTGTTCGGCGGCCAGGACCGGGACGAGCGCGAGCGGGTCAAGCAGGTCTTCCAGGAGAGCCCCGACCTGTCACCCGTACGCATCCTGCTGGGCACCGACGCGGCCAGCGAAGGCATCAACCTCCAGGCCCATTGCCACCGGGTGCTGCACTGGGAGATCCCCTGGAACCCGAACCGGCTGGAGCAGCGCAACGGCCGTGTGGACCGGCACGGGCAGAAGGCCGACCAGGTGGACGTCTTCCACTTCGTGCCCCGCGGCTGGCAGGGCTTCGCGCCTGCCGACGACGACACCACGGACTCCGGCTACGAGGACGGCGCGCTGGAGGACGAGCTGCACTTCCTCGCCGTGGCCGCCCGCAAGACCGAGCGCATCCGCGAGGACCTGGGCAGCGCCGGCGAAGTGATCGCCGCGCAGGTGGAGCAGAAGATGCTGGGCCGGCGCTCCAGCTGGACCACCGCCGACGCAGAGATCACCCGGCGGTCCGGGAAGGCCGTGCTGAAGGTCGAGCGGGACCTGGCCCGGGACCTGGAGCGCCTGGTGGGCGCACTGGCCGACAGCCGCCAGGAGCTGCACCTGACCCCGGCGACGGTGGAGCGGGTCGTCCGTACGGGGCTGCTGCTGGCCCACCGCAAGGACCTCGCAGAGGTGCCCGACCCCCGGGCCGGGCGCGGCGCCCGCTGCTTCCGGCTGCCGGAGCTGCCCGGCGCCTGGGCCAGGGCCCGCAACGACGGCCTGAAGCACCCGCTCACCGGCAAGGAACGTCCGGTCGTCTTCGACGAGGCCGAGGCCCGCGACCGTACGGACGTGGTGCACCTGCACCTGGGCCACCGGCTGGTGCAGATGTGCCTGCGGCTGCTGCGGGCGGAGCTGTGGTCGGCGGACGCCTCGGCCAAGCTGTCCCGGGTCACGGCCCGCGTGGTGCCGGACGGGCTGCTGCGCCAGCCCGCCCTGATCGCGCACGGCCGGGTCGTCATCACCGGCCGAGGTGGTGCGCGCCTCCACGAGGAGGTGATCGCGGCGGGTGGGCTGATCGACGGCGGCAAGTTCGCGCCGGTGAAGAAGGACGAGGTCGAGGCGTGGCTGGCGGCCGCGACCGAGGAACTGCCCGCGGACGAGGTACGGGCCGAGCTCGCCGGACTGTGGCCGCAGCTGGAGGAGCGGCTCGGCCGCGCACTGAACACGCAGGCCAACCGGCGTTTCCGCTCCCTCGAAGCGCTGCTCGCCAAGCGGTGCGAGGAGGAGGTCGAGGGCATGCGCACGGTGCTGGAGGACCTGAGGCAGTCGATCCGGGACCGTCTGGACGATCAGGGACACTGGGAGCAGGAGTCGCTGTTCGACATCGACGACGAGAGGCGGCAGCTGCGCGCGGACCGCGACGCGCTCAAGGAGCGCTGGGAGCGGTTGCCGCAGGTGATGGAGACGGAGACGGCGGCGCTGCGCCGCCGCTGGGCCGATCCCTCGCCCCGCTGGTTCCCGGTTGCCGTGACCTTCCTCGTCCCCCGCTCCCTCTCGCCCGCCACCGCCACCGCCACCGCCACCGCCACCGCTCGCCAGGAGAGCCGCTGATGCCGACCGCTGCCACCGCAGGCAAGAAGTACCCGCCGAAGGGCTCGGTCCCCACCCCTGCCGAGCAGCACGAGGACTGGCTCAGGCTGCTGCGCCCCGACGGCCCGTTCATCTCGCTGCCGGTGCTGCTGGAGGTCTTCCAGACGGGCCTCGACACCATTCCCGACGACGTTCGGGGGCAGCTGCGCCAGGCCTGGGCGGAGGTCCGGGAGGACCCGGACCTGCTGCGGTCCTCCTGGGAGCGGTTCGTTCTGACCAAGCTGCTGGACTGGCGTGCGCCGGGCCTGCGCGAAGGCGCCGCGATCCCCGAATCGCTGCACGCCGGCGCGAACACGCCCGATGCCGTCCTGCTCGGCCCCGGCCAGTCCGGCCTCGCCCCGCGCGCCCTGTTCTTCCGTACGGACGGTTGGGGCGAGCGCCTCAACCGCTCGCGCGGCGAACAGCCGGGCCTCGTCGACCGCGCCGCCGAGCTGTGCCGGGCCCGGAACGTGCCGCTGGCCATGGTCACCAACGGCCGTGAGTGGGCGCTCGTCCACGCCCGCCCGAAAGAGGCGACGACCGTCGCCGTCTTCGACGCGGACCTGTGGTCCGAGGAGCCGATCCTGGCCCGCGCCTTCGCGAGCCTGCTCGCCGCCCGCCGGGTGGTGCGCCCGCCGGTGGATGCCGAGGGCAAGCCGTCCGAGTCCACGGCGGCCCTCTTCGAGCGCACCGCGAAGGCCCAGTCCGACGTCACCGACACCCTCGGCCGCCAGGTCCGCGAGGCGGTGTCACTGCTCGTCGCCGAGGTGTCCCGCCTCGACCGGGAGGCCGGCGGCAGTCTCCTCGGCGGTGTCCCCGCGAAGGACGTCTACGAGGGCGCGCTCACCGTCATGATGCGCCTGGTCTTCCTCCTGTACGCCGAGGAGCAGCGCCTGCTGCCCGCCGGTGACGAGCTGTACGACGCCTCGTACGCCGTCGGCCCGCTCCACGAGCAACTGGCCACCGCGCAGAGCCTGCACGGCGACGAGCTCGGCGACCGGGTGGAGGCGACCTGGCCGCGCCTGCTCGCCGTGTTCGCCGCGATCCACGGCGGCTGCACGCACGACCGCCTGTGGATCCCCGCGTACGGCGGCTCCCTCTTCGACCCGTCCCGCTTCCCGTGGCTGGTCGGGGCCAAGGTCACCGACCGGGTGGTCTACGAGATCCTCGACGCCCTCCTCACCCTGCGTGCCCGCAAGGGCTTCAAGGGCAGGGAGCGCCTCTCTTACAAGGGCCTGGACGTCGAACAGATCGGCCACGTCTACGAGGGCCTGCTGGAGTACGGCTGCCAGTGGGCGGACGAGCCGTACGTGGGCGTCACCTTCGGCCGGGACAAGAAGTACGAGGCGGTGCTGCCACTGGCCCGCCTGGAGGAGTGGCAGGCGGCCGGAACCCTCGCGGACGAAGTCGCCGCCGCCTCCGGCACGAAGCCGCCGACGGTGACGGCCTCGCAGGCCAAGTCGGGCGCGGTGACGGTCGAGCTGGAGACGGCGTGCGGCAGTGACCCGGAGCTGGTGGATCGGGCCGCGGCCTTCTCCGCCCTGTACGGGCTCGACCTGCGCGGCGAGCCCAAGGTGTGGCCGGCGGGCTCGGTCATCGTGGTCCGCTCGGGCAACCGCCGCGACACGGGTACCCACTACACCCCGAAGGCGTTGGCCGAGGAGGTCGTCGAGCACACCCTCGCGCCGCTCTGCTATTCGCCCGGACCGGCCGAGGGCGCGGAGACGGGCGTCTGGCGGGCCAAGTCCGCGGACGAGCTGCTGAAGCTGCGGATCCTGGACCCGGCGATGGGCTCGGGCGCGTTCCTGGTCTCCGCCTGCCGGTATCTCTCTGACCGGGTCGTGGAGGCATGGCTCCGGGAGCCCGACCTCCCGCCCGAGATCGCCCGGGACGTCGACCGCGACGACCACGAGCAACTCCACCGGATCGCGCGGCGGTTGGTGGCCGACCGCTGCCTCTACGGCGTCGACCGCGACCCCATGGCGGTGGAGCTGGCGAAGCTGTCGCTGTGGCTGGTGACGCTGGCGAAGGGGCGGCCGTTCTCGTTTCTGGACCATGCGCTGCGGTCGGGTGACTCGCTGGTGGGGGTCATCGATGTCCGGCAGGTCAAGATGTTCCACTTGGATGTGGAGAACCGGCAGTTGAGCTCGGAGGTGGAGCGGGCCCTCTCCGTCACGGAGACGTTCCTCTCGGAGGCGGCGGAGCTTCGGCGGAAGATCGAGGCCATGCCGGTGGACGACATCCGGGTGATACGGGACAAGGCGGAACTGCTGGGGCAGGCCCAGGCGCGCAGCGAGCGGCTGCGGCTGGCGGCCGACGCGGTGGTCGGCGCGGCCCTGGCGGCCGAGGGCCTCTCCGACGAGGAGGCGTCCGACATCTCCGGCGAGGAGAACGTGGGCGGTGCACGCGGTGCGGCCCGCTTCCGCGACGCCAAGGAGGACGCGAAGTCCCGGGCGTACCGGAACCGGCTGGAGTCCGTGGCGGGGCTGGTCGCTACCGCGCTGGAGGGCGGGGCGGGGGCGGCTGCTGCCGAGGGTCAGGCGCGGGAGATCGTCGACGGCTGGCTGAAGGGCCCCCGGGCGGAGGCGGTGCGGCCGCTGCACTGGCCGTTGGAGTTCCCGGAGGTCATGGGGGTGGGGGGCACCACTGGGTTCGATGCGGTGGTGGGAAACCCGCCGTTCATGGGCGGCAAGAAGCTCACAGGCGCGTTGGGCCAGGACTATCGGGAGTACCTGGTTAATCGGATTGGCGGAGGCAAGCGGGGCAGCGCGGACCTGTGCTCCTACTTCTTGCTGCGGAACCTGTCCTTGGCGCCGGGGCAGCGTACTGGCGTCATCGCGACGAACACGATCGCCCAGGGACCAACTCGGGAGGTCGGCCTCGACCAGGCAATGGCGGATGGGTGGACGGTGTACCGCGCCGTGAAGTCTCAGTCGTGGATGGGGTCGGCGGCAGTGATCGTGTCGTTGCTGTGGCTGGTTGGGAAGCTAGGCGAGAGTGAAGTTGCCGTCCTGGACGGGAACGACGTGCGAGGGATTACACCAGGGCTGGACCCGCAGTCGCGGGCGTCGGGGAACCCACTTCGGCTGGTGGAAAATGAGGCGCAGTCGTACATCGGCTCGTACGTGCTGGGGACAGGCTTCGTCCTATTGCCTGAGGATGCGCGGGCACTTACCGCAAAGGACCCGAGGAACGCGGACGCGCTGTTCCCGTACCTCATCGGAAGGGATCTGAACCAGCGCCCAGGAGGTACCGCCAGCCGCTGGGTGATTAATTTCCACGACTGGACGCAAGAGGAGGCTGCCAAGTTCAGTGATCTTTTTGCGATCGTCGAGCGTGAGGTGAAGCCAGTCCGAGCACAGAACAACCGCAAGGTTTACCGGGAGCGTTGGTGGCAGTACGCCGAGAAGCAGACCTCCTTGATCGAGGGAATTGCGCACTTGGACCAGGTTGTTGTGATTGCACTGGTCAGCAGTACGGTGATGCCGGCCCGAGTCTCAGCACGGCAAGTACTCGCACATAAGCTTGCAGTCTTTACCACGGACAGCTCAGCCCAGCTAGCGCTGCTTTCCAGCTCTTTTCACACGAGATGGGCATGGAAATACTCGGCGACCATGAAGGATGACCTAAACTACTCGCCGTCCGACGTGTATGAGACTTTCCCTCGCCCTGGCGAGACCTCGCGCCTTCACGCAGCGGGTGATGCTCTGGAGAAGGCCCAGCGGGCCATCATGTCCACCAACGAGATCGGTCTCACCTCCACCTACAGGATCGTCCACTCTGAGTCCGATGTCTCTCCCGGCATCGAGGACATCAGGCAAGCCCATGTTGAGGTTGACAGGGCCATCGCCGAGGCCTACGGCTGGACTGACCTGGACCTCAAGCACGGCTTCTATGCAACGCCTCAAGGCGAGCGCTTCACCGTCGCTCCCGAGGCCCAGACCGAGATCCTGGACCGTCTCCTGGAGCTGAACCACGCCCGCTACAAGGAGGAACTGGACAAGGGGCTGCATACGCCGGAGGCCAAGCGGAGGCGGGCTGCCGCCCGTAAGGCCAAGGCGAAGGCGCGGGCCGCCGTGCGTGATCCAGAGAGCTCCTCCGATGGGTTCGAGGACGACGGGCTGTTCCCTCAGCCGGATGCCCTGTTCTGATCCGTACAGCGGTGCGCCCCGCTCCTGGTGACAACCAGGCGCGGGGCGCACGCAGTGCGCAGGGTCAGCAGCCCGACGCGTACGTCACGAAGCCCGCCCACGCGCCCGGGGCAAGCGCGAGCTGGGGGCCGTCGAGGCACTTGGAGTCGCGGACATGGACGGTCCCGGGGGCGTTGGCGACTTCGACGCACGAGTCGCCTTCGCTGCTACTGCTGTAGCTGCTCTTGAACCAGGCGAGTTCGGAGTCGTCCCCGGCCGGGGTGTTGCGGATCATGTCTCTCCCAGCAGTTGCTCGATGAGGGCGGTCGACTCACGGGGCGTGAGAGCCTGAGCCCGGATGATGCCATACCGCATCTCAAGGATATGGAGCTGTTTCGGCTCAGTGACCGGGCGGCCGTTGGCCACAGCCGGCGAGCGGCCAACGGCTGAGCCGTCCCCGAACTTCAGCACCTCGATACCGCCTGCCAGTCCGGCGTGCTCCTCGCGCTCCATCGGCATCACCTGAAGCTCGACGTTCCGCAACCGCCCGAGCTCCAAGAGGCGCTGCAGCTGAGCACGCAGCAGAGGACGCCCACCTAGCGGGCGTCGCAGCGTCCATTCCTCCAGGACGAAGCTGAGTTCGGGGGCGGGGTCCTTCTCGAAGATGGCCTGCCGAGCCACGCGGCCAGCCACCATCCGCTCCACGTCATCCTCCGTGTACGCCGGCCGCCGCATCAGCAGCAGCCCACGCGCGTACTCCGGGGTCTGCAACAGGCCGTGGATGTTAAGCGGGTCGTACAGCTGAAGCTCCACCGCCTGAGCCTCCAGCTTGGCCAGTTCCCGGACCTTCTTCGGGTACCGGACCTTCGCCACGTCCTCCTTCATGGCCGAGATCAGCCCACCCGCGTCCAGGACCTCGTCCGCCTTGTCCAGGAACTCTGGCCTGGGAATCCGCTTCCCGCCCTCGATCTTGTAGACCAGGTCCTCGCCGTACCCGACCGACACTCCGAAGTCGGCGGCCCGCATCCCCACCGCCTCCCTCCGAAGCCTCAACTGCCGCCCTACCGTGGCGATCACGGCCACACCCCAGTCGTCATCCGGGTCCACCTCCCAGCCCGGCTCGTCCGCCTCGCTCTTGAGCCGCCCCGCCCCGGTCGCGCCGTCCACCGCCATGCCCGCACCCCTCTGTCCGTACCTCCGTGCCGCGACGCCCCTACCCACGGGGTGTGTTCCGACAGCCCCGACAGCAGTGGACAAGCTCCGGACAGTCGCCCTACGTACCGGCGTCGTCGCTGTTCACGGTAGGCGCGGACCGCCACGCTCGGTGACGTGAACCAGAAGAAGGTCATCCAACTCCCATCGCCAGCAACTCAGTTCGATGTCTTGCTGTCCCCCACGCCGCGAGGCGCCCGGCTGGCCCGGCTGCTCGCCGTCGACTGGCTGCGCACTCTGGACCTGCCGTACCGCGTCACCCAGGCAGCCGAGCAGGTGGTCGCCGAGCTCGCCGCGAACGCCGCCACCCACGGCCGGGTCGCCGGCCGGGACTTCCGCCTCGCGCTCCTCTCCGGCGCCGACAGCCTCCGTATCGAGGTCACGGACACCCGGGGTGACGGCCTCCCTGTCCTCCGGGTCCCGGCGCCCGGCGCCGACTCCGGGCGCGGCCTGCTCCTCGTCGAGGCGCTCGCCGACCGGTGGGGCGTCGGGCTCGGTCCCGTCCCCCGGAAGACCGTATGGGCTGAACTCGACCTGCCGCGCCCCTGACCTGGGGATATCGATCGCGCACCGGCGCCCGCCCGGTGGGTCTCCGGTGGCAGGGGCGATCCCAAGACTCAAGACACGAGAGAAAGCACCCCACCAAACCCCACCCCCTCCCGCCCATGGCGCAGGCTCACTCGCTTGAGTGAAAAAGGCCAACTTGGCTGGCTTCGAGGAGGGTTGCCTGATCTACGCTCAGCGCGACAGACCACATCACCGCTGACTTGCGTCGGCCCCCGCCGGGAGTGCGAATCCCAATGCGGGGGCCTGACCACCGAGGAAGTTAGGGCTTCCCGATGGATACCCAGAACACTAGCGCGCGCCCGCACGCCCAGTCCCGTAACGGCGGGGAAAACCACCCTTCCCGGCGCGCCCGTGCGAGCACACGCTCGGGCGGTGTCATCCACGACAACTCCCGCCACACCGCCCGCTTCACCGTGGTCGGCAACCACCTCGCCCAGCACGCCGAGCTGTCGCTGCTGGCCATCGGCCTGGCCGTGCACATCCAGTCCCTTCCCGGCGGCGCGCTCATCGACATCAGGACCCTCGCCGCCCGCTTCCCCGAGGGGAAGACCCGGATCGCCGCCGCCCTGCGCGAGCTGGAGGCCCACGGCTATCTGCGCCGGACCTGCGAACGCACCGGCAGCGGTCGCGTCGTCACCCGCACCGTCTCCTGTAATCAGCCCGGGCGGTCCGGCGCCACGGACGAGCCCGAGTCGAAGCCCCGGCGCCCCGCACGCCGGGAGGACAAGCCGCCGCGGCGGGCGCTACCAGCGGTACCGCAGCCCGCGTACCCCGCCCCTGACCTCGTCAAGTCCGCCATCGAGGTCCTCGCCGGCCTCCGCCGGGGTGATCCGCGCCTGCTGCTCTCCATCCCGGAGGTCGAGCACCTCACGCCCGGAGTCGTGGCCTGGCTGGAGCGCGATCTCCCGCCGAGCGCCGTCCACCACGCCCTGACCGCCGACCTGCCGGCGGAGCCCCTGCACCGCCCGGCCGCCCTACTGGCCCACCGCCTCGCCGCCCAGCTCCCGCCCATGCCGCCGTTCAGGGTTCCGGAAGCGCGCCCGGACGTCGTCAGGCACCCGCTCCGCAATTGCGAGAAATGCGACCACGCCTTCCGGGGCCCGGAACGTGGCACCTGCGGAGCGTGCGCGTCGGCGGCGGATCGACTTCTCGAAAGCGTCGACGCCGCCGAGGCCGTACCGGCAGGATGACGCGTACTGGCCGTCCCGACCGTGCCGAAGGCGTTCTCTCGCACCAAGACAGGACCTCACGTGCTTCCTTTCGCCGCCAACGGGTACCTCCCCCTGGGCCGGCACTCGGTCTCCTTGCACGAGGCGGAGTCGATGCTGGTCAGCGCGTCGGAGTTCCGGGATTCTCCGTCGCGTACGGAGCTCTGGGACGGTCTGATCAGCTACGTCGACTGCTTTTTCGCGCTTGAGGACGCCTATGCGGACGCTCTGAACGGCATGCCGCTGATCCACCGGATGTGGCTCGGCGGCAGCTTCGTCAGTACGAAGCTCGACCCCCGGAACATCGACACCACTCTGCTGATCGACACCGACGCCGAACGTGCCGTGCGCGGCCGGCCCGGCTCGAAATGGCTGACCACGGCCTTCCAGAGCCGGGACAGAATGCGCGAGAAGTTCGGTGTCTCACCGGTCCGCATCGGGTACCGGCGTGTTGCCCACGTCTTCGAGCCGGAGCGCTTCACCCCTGATGAGCGGACATACTTCACAGAAAGGGGTGTGTGGGACGACTGGTGGCAGCGCTGCCGACTGTCTGACCAAGCGGACCGCTCACCGTCCGAGCGGAGTGCCGCCCCGGCACGCGGATATCTGGAGGTGCGGCTGTGACCGGCGACAGCTGGCGCGAGCACAGGCGCGCGCTCCTGGGGGACGACCCGGCCGCGGAGGCCGCGGCGGCTCGGCTCCTTGAAGAGATGGGTGCCGAGGACCGGGACGACGAGGAGGTCGAGGGTGAGCACCGGGCCAGTCGCCTCGCGGCGGCGCGGGAGTACGCACCGCTTGCCCGCCTCGACGAGGAGCTCCGGCTGCGACTGACCGGCCCCGATACGGAAGGGGGCGCCCTCCGGTTCCAATGGGGCGATGCCCTCCTGCACCCGATGGAGGCCGCTCTCTCCGCGGCTGCGGGGACGCCCGTCCAGCTGGAGCTCACCGGCATCTCCGCGGGCAGCACCGTCGTGCATGCACGGCCCGTCGCCGGCGCCGCTGCCGTGGAGCACGGCACTCTGGAAGCGTCGTCCGCCACATCCTCGGCGAGCACCGGGATGAGCGCGCTCACCGAACTGCTGAGAGCCCTGGAGACGGAGAGCGACGTACGTGAATGGTCGCGACTCTTCGATGCCGTGGAACCCCTGTCCCGGGCCTTGGGGAAGTACCGGCTGGACCTGGGCCTGACCTGGTACGACGCCGACGGTGGCACGCGCCGGGCGCAGCTGACCGAACGCGGCAGGCGATATGTGGAACGGTTGCGCGAGCCGCGAGACCGGGATCAGGACATCACGATCTCCGGCCGCATCACCGAACTCCGCGAAAGCGGCTGGGTGAAGGTCAAGGCCGGAACCGCCAAGAACGCACAGGCCTACGACGTCCGCTTCGAGGAGCCTGAGGAACTGCTGCGCATGCGTCCGGGGCTCGGAGACAACGTCCACTTCCGGGTCCGCTTCCGGCAGCGGCTGGACTCCGTCGGCATCGTACGGTCGAGCGAGTACACCTACCTCGGCGAGGCCTCGGCACAGGCGGTGCTTCCCTTCGAGGGGTAGGCGTACGCACCGGCGCCCGCGCGTCTGCGGTGCGAGGGGGACGTGCTACTCCGGCCTGACCACGAACTCCCGCAAGTCCCGCATCCGTACCCCGGTCCCGTACGGCTCCACGTCGCCGTGCACCGCCACTTCGTAGCCGTCGCGCCACGCCGCAGCGGCCCTGTCCACGTCCTCGGGGCGCAGTTCCACCCGCACGCTGCGGACTCGGGACGGGTCCTCGTGGAGCATCGAGCCGTAGATGGTCGCCTGACGATGCCCTTGTCCGCTCAGGCGGGTGACGACTCCGTACAGAATCGCGCCCTCCTCCCGGGCCGCCCGCTCCCTCAGCTCCTTCGCGCCGGCCTCCAGGGCGGGCACGTGACGACCGGTGAGCGTTACCGGAGGCGAGGTCTGTGACATCGGCATTTCGGGCGCCCAGTCGAAGGACAGCGAGAACGTCCGCCGCTCTTCGCCCGCGATCTTCACCAGTGCCTCGCACAGGTTCGCCGACACGCCGGCGGTGACGTATGTGTCAAAGGCGTCGAGAGAGTCGCCTAGGAGGGCCGCGTCCGCAGCCGCGTGCGCGCACATGACACCCGCGAACAGCATCCTGGACACCTTGCGTGTGAAAGGCTCGGTGAGCTGCGGGTTCGGCTCGCTGTCCGGAAACGCATCGCCGTCGAAGAGAGCCTTCTGTCCGGCGGCAGCTCCCTGTCCGGCCGTCCCGCCGGGTCGGTCGAACGCGAGCTCCGGCAGTGGGGTGTGTGCCGCGATGATGTAGCTGCCGACACGGGTCTGGTCCAGCCGTACCGCAGCCACGTGCTCTTTGACCTTCTGAGGCTTCTGCCCCGGCTGCACGGACTGCAGGGTGAGGGCCGAGGACGCGGCCGCCGTATGCAGCTCCTTCAGCCCCGACAGCGCCGACACGAGATCGAGCAGCGGCGCCGTACCCGACGGGCCCGGCGGCGTGAGTCTGAGGAACTGCCAATCGGAAGACGGTAGTTGCATCTCCCTGAGGATGTCGCCCGCGCGGCGCTCCTCGACGACGGAGAGGACCTCCAGGATGTCGGCAACCCGGCCGGCGTAGTCCCGGCGGCGCCTCATCGGGACCAGCACCTCGTACGGGAGACGCGATTCGTCCTCGGCGCCCCACTCCCACAGCTCGCCGCTGGACAGGCCCCGCTCGGCCCTCCAGCCCTTGCCGCCCAGATAGCGCCTGACGACTTCGGGGGCGAGGGTCGCGGCCTCGGCGAATTCCGCATCCGTGATCACGGTCATTCCATCACCAGCATGTCCCGGTAATCCTTGGAGAACAGGTCGTGCAAGGACTCGACGGTCAGCAGATTGGTGCGGGGGACGTGCAGCGTCTGCTTGTCCGTCTTCTTGCCCTCCACCAATTCGTGGTCGTGGAGACACATCCAGTAGGCGGCGTGCCGCAGCATCAACCGGTCTTCTGTCGCCTGCGACCAGGCCATGGGATCGGAAGCGGTCAGGACGACGAAGAGGAACCGGGGAAGCTCGTAGTCCCGGCCCGCCAGCCAGTTGTAGTTCTTGTTTTCCAGCCGGAAGCTGATGTGCTCGTCGTGGACGGTCGGCGACGACGTGCACTTCACCTGCGCCTCGATGACCGGAAAGCGGCGGACTCCCGGCCTGCCGGGATGGCCCAGCTGCCAGTCCACGCCGACCCTGTCGCGTTCCCGGCGGGCCGCGTCGAGATTTGCCGCCGCCGCCAGCATCCGGATGAAGGTCTCGCCGAAGTCGCCGCGGTGGCCGTTGGCCCCGAAGCCGGTGGATGCGGCGACCCATGCCGGAGCGGGTGTCAGGGGCACACCGTACGTGGTGGGGTGGTGCTGATGCGGGATTCCCTCGGTTCTACTCTCCGTCATCTCCCGCAAACCCCCGCACCCCGCGTTGTCCTGCGGTCTGGCCTGACACCACTCTCGGACACGCACAGTAATGAAGGCCGTACGTAAGGCCAAAGGCCTTGATCAGGATCCGGCTGAAACCGGCCTCTTGGGTGGCGTGAAACGGCGTGGGCGCTCGGGGTTCCGTGCTGAAGTCGTACCGGTTGTCGGTGGCCCCACATAATCTGGGCCCGTGACCCAGGACTCCCTCACCTCTCCGGGGACCGGGCCGGAGCCTTCCGTCCCGGTCCTTTCCACGCCCACCCCCCAGGAGCTGCGCGACCGGCTCTCCGAGCTCGTCGTGCGCGACTTGCTCGGCCCTACCGGTGACGAGCCCGAGGAACTGGCGGGGAACCCCCTGGACCACTACATCATCGGGCGCCTCGCACCCGGCGGCGTACGGACCGGCAAGGGAACGGCCTTGCGGACCGTCGGCAAGGAGGTGGCGCCGGAGACCCTGGACGAGACCAGCGTGTCACCGGAACAGGAACCCGAGGCCGGCGATCCGGAGCCGTCCGCGCCCAGCATGCCCAGCCTCCACCCGTCGACCCTGGGGCTGACCGTCCGGGTGGAGAAGAAGATCCAGGAACTGACCGTCGACTGCGCCTGGGCCCATTACGAACGGGGCGACTCCGAGATCGAGGGCAACCCCAGGCGGGTGTTCCGCCGGGTTCCCTGCGCGGAGACCGTGAACGTGAAGCTGGTGGAGGGCGAGCTGGAAGCCCGCCCCCTGCACGCCCGAGACTTCCCCCACATCGTGGTACGAGGGCGGGCACGGCTGCACGAAGGTTCCTGGCTGGTTTCGCTGTTCCTCGTCAACGGCCAGGAGGATACGCGTGGGTCGTCCCACTGGATGTTCCAGGCGTCTATGGCCGTCACGGCCGGCCCCGGCACCGCGCCCTTCCTGCCGCGCCGCACCGTCGAGGCACCCGGGGGAGACCAGGGCGAGCGGCGTGCGCTCGCCATGACCTACCGCTTCCATCCCGAGTTCGCCGTCGGCCATGGAGCCGGAGTGCACGCGGAGGCCTCACCGAGCGATCCCCGGCGGGCGGTACGCGTCTCCACCACCGCCACTCCGGCCTACGAGATCCCGCACACCGACGTACCGGACCCGCACACGGACGAGGACGCGGACCTGCGCGAACTGGGCGCGCTCACCGTGGACATGTATGAGCTGAGCCTGATGGCGGCCGAGCCGCTCCGGGCCGCGCTGCTTCCCCTGGTGGACGGGTACCGCTCCTGGATCGAACGCCAGATGGGTTCGGTGGACGATCCCGACGCCGGGTTGGCCGCGTTCAGGCAGGAAGCGGAGGAGAACATGCGCCTCGCCGCGAAGGCGGCGGACCGCATCCAGGACGGAATCGACCTGCTGCGGGACGACCCCGAAGCGCTGGTCGCCTTCCAATTCGCCAACCGCGCCATGTGGAACCAGCGCGTGCACACCATCGCTGCACAAAATCGCCGCCGCACGACGTCATTGACCCTTGAGGAAGCGGTCGCTGAGGCCGACCTGCCGAAGAACCGCAGCTGGCGCCCGTTCCAGCTGGCCTTCCTGCTGCTCAACCTGCCCTCGCTCGCGAACCCCGGACACGCGGAGCGCGCCGACAACAACACGGCGCTGGCCGACCTGCTCTGGTTCCCCACCGGCGGCGGCAAGACCGAGGCGTATCTCGGTCTGACCGCCTTCACCCTCGCCATGAGGCGCCGTAGGCCGGACCTCGGCGGCCTCGACGCCGAGCACGGCGTGGCCGTGATCATGCGGTACACGCTGAGGCTGCTCACCATCCAGCAGTTCCAGCGGGCCGCCGCGCTGATCTGCGCGACGGAAGTGATCCGCAGGGAAGCGCCGGAGCGATGGGGCGACAACCCGTTCCGGATCGGACTGTGGGTGGGCGGCCGGGTCACCCCCAACACGACGGATCAGGCCGGCGACTGGGCGAGGGAGCAGAAGAAGGACAAGGGCCGAGGCGGCTTCGGCCGCATGGGCTCCCCGCACCAGCTCACCAGCTGCCCCTGGTGCGGCTCGAAACTGGAGGCGGGTCGCGACATCAGTGTCGAGAAGACCCTGCGCCGGACGTTCATCACCTGTTCCGATGCCTACGAGTGCCCCTTCGGCGCGAGCGCATTCGGGCTGCCCGCCGAACAGCAGGGCCTGCCCGTTCTCGTCGTGGACGAGGAGATCTACCGGTTCCCGCCCAGTCTCGTCATCGCCACGGTCGACAAATTCGCGCAGATGCCGTGGAAGGGGGACACCCAGGCACTCTTCGGCCAGGTGTCCCGACGGTGCACCAGGCACGGGTATGTCACCCCGTCCGCGGTGGACACGGACTGGGAGTCCTCCAGCCATCCGTCGGCCGGCGGCCATCCTCCGGCCTCCACCGTGGAGGTCGTCCGGGTACGCCCGCCGGATCTGATCGTGCAGGACGAGCTGCACCTCATCTCGGGCCCCCTGGGTTCGCTCACGGGTCTGTACGAGACCGCGGTGGACCTGCTTTCGACGTGGGAGCCGGAGCCGGGCCGGTCGGTGCGCCCCAAGGTCATCGCCTCGACCGCCACCGTCCGCCGCGCCGACCGCCAGATCCACGACCTCTTCGCCCGTCGCACGGCCGTCTTTCCGCCCTCGGGGCTGAGCGCCGACGACACGTTCTTCGCACGGCGGCGGCGCACGGACCAGATGCCGGGCCGCCGTTACGTGGGCATCTGCGCACAGGGAGTGCGGACGAAGTCCGTGGCCATTCGAGTGTTCGTAGCCCAGCTCGCCGCTGCCCAGTACCTCCACGACACCTACGGTGCCAGCGAACTCACCGACCCGTACATGACGCTCGTCGGATACTTCAACAGCCTGCGCGACCTGGGCGGGATGCGCCGGCTGGTGGAGGACGACGTCTCGACCAGGCTCCTGCGGGCCGACCGGCGCGGACTGGCCACACGCCGGATCGGAGAACCGGCCGAACTGACCAGCCGGATGGCCTCCGACGCGATCCCGGAGATTCTGGAAAAGCTCGACATCACCTTCGGCAGCAGGCCCAAGGGGTCGCCCCGGCCCATCGACGTCCTCCTCGCCACGAACATGATCGCCGTGGGAGTCGACGTCTCCCGGCTCGGCGTCATGGTCGTCAACAACCAGCCCAAGTCGACCGCCGAGTACATCCAGGCGACGAGCCGCGTGGGCCGCAGGGCCCCCGGTCTCGTCTTCACTCTGCTCAACTGGGCGCGCCCCCGGGATCTTTCGCACTACGAGACCTTCGAGTCCTTCCACGCCACGATCTACCAGCACGTGGAGGCCCTGTCCGTGACACCGTTCGCGGACCGCGCCCTGGACCGGGGTCTCACCGGAGTCCTGGCGTCGCTGGTCCGCAACCTCAGGCCCGACTACAACCCCAACCGCGGTGCTCAGTGGGTCGACCGGCGCGGCGAGGTCGTCAATCATGCGGTGGCGTCCCTCGCCCTCCGGGCGAAGGACGTCACCCAGGACCGCCACATCGCCGACGAGGTACGGGCCCGGCTCGACACCCGGCTCGACTACTGGGAGCAGAAGCGAAAGGCCCCCGGATCGGTCCTCGGCTATCGAGCGGCCCGGCGGCAGGGTGATGTGGCCCCGCTCCTGCTGGAGCCGGACAGCGGGCCCTGGCGGCTCATGACCTGCCCGACGTCCCTGCGCGAGGTCGAGCCCCCGATCCGCCTCATCCTGACCGGCGAAGCGGGTGGCGATCTGTCCGGCGAGCCGCCCTATACCTCGCGAGACCAGCCTGACGACAGCGCACCGGACACCGGCGCGGACCCCGCGGACCCCTGGGAGACGACATGACCGCCGCCGCACCAGACGCTCTGCGCGTGGGTGAACTGCGCCCCAGCCAGCTGCTGCACACCTACGGCATCGGTGCCGTCACCGACCTGCCCAACCTGTCCACCATGGTCATGGGGCTGGACGACTGGGATCCCGTCCGGGCCCGTGTCCTGACCGAGGACCGCCTGCTGGCCGCCGTACGCCGCCGTCTCGGCAGCCAGGTCGCCACCCTGCGGACACCACCTCACCTACCAGAGAACCCCGCCGACCCGTACGGCGACTGGACCCGGACGGGTGTCCCGGTGGGTCTCTTCCCCCGTTGGCTGCGCTGCTCCCGAGAGCGCTGCAACCAGCTGGCACCGGCCTCCGGCGGCCTCTTCCAGCTCCGCCCGAACATGTTCCGCCCGGAGAAGACGAGGTACGTCCACGTCAACTGCGGCGGCCCTGGAGCGGGACAGCCCACCGCACTTCCCGCGCGCTTCCTCGTGGCCTGCCCCGATGGTCACATGGACGACTTTCCCTGGGTGTACTTCGTCCACCGCGGCAACGCATCCGGGGAAGGTCACACCCTCAGCCTGACCGAGTCCGGAACCACCGGTGAGGCGGCGAACGTCTTCGTCCGGTGCAACACCTGCGATGTACCTCCCCGCTCCATGGCCGATGCCCTCGGGCAGGCAGGGGAACGCAACCTTCCTGGTTGCCGTGGGCACCACCCGCACCTCGGGGCCTTCGCCCCAGGAGGCTGCACGGAGCCGACCCGGACGATGGTTCTCGGTGCCACCAACAGCTGGTTCGCCTCCCAGCTCCGCTTGTTCAGCATCCCCCGTGCCGAAGAGCCCCTCATCCAGGCTGTTCGCGAGCACTGGAGCCTGCTCTCCCCGCTGGCGGCCGTTCCTCCGGACGCGGCCAAGATGCTGCTGCCCACGCAGGCGTGCTGGCCCGAGCTGGAGCAGTACGGGGCCGACGCCGTATGGGCGGCCGTGACCAAGGAAGCCCGCACGGCATCCCCTGACCGGGCAGAGCAGGAGGAGGAACCGGACCTCACCACGCCGGAATGGCGGGCGTTCACGCACAAAGGCAACTACACGCTGCCGGACTTCACCACGGTGCGGGAACGTAGCGTCCCCGACGGGACCTCCGATTGGCTCGACAGCGTCGTCCTCGTCCACCGGCTGCGGGAAGTCTCGGCACTGACCGGCTTCACGCGCATAGAGGCCCCCGAGTGGCTGCCGGGCGAGGAGGTGCGGGCGCGCTCCGTGGCCCCGCTCAGCCGCAATGCTCCGAGCTGGGTCCCTTGCGCCGAGCTGCGCGGCGAGGGGGTGTTCCTCGCTCTCAAGGAAGAACACCTCGCCGAGTGGGAACGCCAGGAGGCCGTCCAGGCACGGGAGGAGGTGCTGAAGGCGGCTCACTGGGACTGGTGCATGGCCCGTGGTATCGACGAACCCCGTTGGCCCGGGATCCGGTACGTCCTCCTGCACACGCTGGCCCATGTCCTCATCCGGCAGTTCGCCCTCGAGTGCGGATACGGGGCCTCCGGCATCGCGGAGCGCATCTATGCCCGCTCGGGCTCCGATCCCATGTCGGGGATCCTGCTCTACACGGCGGCCCCCGACAGCGAGGGCACGCTGGGTGGCCTGGTCTCCCTCGGCCGAAAAGAACGGCTCGGACCGGCGATCGCACAGGCGCTGGAAGAGGCCAGGCTGTGCAGCTCCGACCCGATGTGCGCCGAGCACGATCCACGGGTCCATTCGCGGCTTCACGGAGCGAGTTGCCACGCGTGCCTGTTCGCCGCGGAGACATCGTGCGAGCGGGGCAACCACTACCTCGACCGGGCGCTGCTGGTGGAAACCCTCGCTGGCAATACGTGTGCGTTCAGACCGTGAGCAGGTATGCGGCGGGGCGGGAGACCAGTGACCCGGGGAGTCCGCCGCCCCATCGGCCAGCGGGCGTGCCGACCGCCCGCGGTGACGCCCGCGGGCCTCGCCTACCGGTCCTTCTGGCGGCTCTGTGCGATCGCCTGCCCGTCGACAGGATCCTGGCCCTGGAGTCCGTCTTGAAGACCGTGGGCGATCCCGACGACCCGGTTCTCAGCCGGTTCATACGCGCCCAGCCCGCGGCCGGCCTGGCCGGTCAACTCGTCGAGATCACCCATGCCTGGCGTACCGAGGCCTCAGGGATCACGGGGGCGGGACTCGCCCTCGCTCTGGCCACTTCCCGCTCACTTCCGCGAACGACCTCGCCTCAGGTCGTGGTCAGCGGCCCCGCAAGCGCGTCGCTGCCGGTTCGGCTGACGAGTGGTGTGGCCGTCGAAGTGGTCCGCTCGGCGAGGACCTCGCTGCTGATCGCCAGTTTCGCCGCGCACGGGGCTCTGGACGTGGTGGAGGAGATAGACCGGGCCGTGGGGCGCGGAGTGCAGGTCGATCTCGTGCTCGAGGAGTCGACACGCGCCTCGACGGCCTTCGCAGCCCTCCCGGAAGAGGTGCGTCTGTGGCACCGGACCGGTGCGGCCGGTGTCATGCATGCCAAGTTTCTCGCCGCTGACCGGCACACCGCCTTGCTCGGCAGCGCCAATCTCACCGACCGTGCCCTGTCCGACAACATCGAACTCGGCGTGGTGCTGCGAGATCCGGCGACGGTGGAGCCCCTTGTGGATCATTTTCGGTGGCTGTTGTCCCCTGAGCACGGCCTCATGCGGGTGCAGGCGCGAGGCGGCGCCGAAGGCCGGAGACGATGACGCGCACTTCGGCGCAAGGGCAAGGGCAAGGGCCCGGGCCAGGGGCGGGTCATGCATCCAGGCCCAGGCCCGTCGCTCCTCACGCTGCGGATATCGCATGCGCGACCTCAGGTGGGGCTCCGTGCTACGTGCCGACTGGGGCCTTGGACGGGGCAGACGCGGACGACGCGACGACGCGGGTCGCGCCCGGCCCTGTACGGGACCCCGTACGGCGGTCCAGGCGGAGGGCCACCAGGCCCAGGGCGATCGCGGTGACGGTCATCGCGCCGCCCGCCCAGGCGGTGGCGGAGTAGCCGTACCCGGCGTCGATGACGGTGCCGCCGAGCCAGGGGCCGCCGGTGTTGCCGAGGTTGAACGCGGCCGTGGTGGTCGCGCCGGCCAGGGTCGGGGCGGCGCCCGCGACGTTGAACATGCGGGCGTTGAGCGCCGGGGCCGTGAAGAACGCAGAGAAGCCGAGCAGGAAGGAGAGGGCGATCGCGGCGGCCGCCGTGGAGGCCAGCAGGGCCAGCGCCGCCAGGAAGACGGTGGAGGCGGTGATGCCCCACAGCATCACCCCGAACAGGTGCGCGTCGGCGATCCGCCCGCCCAGCGTGGTGCCCGCCAGCGCGCCGATCCCGAAGAGGCCGAGGATCCACGGGACCCACTGCGAATCGAGCCCGGCCACGTCCGTGAGCAGCGGGGACAGGTAGCTGAAGGCGCAGAAGACGCCGCCCGCGGCGAGCGCCGTGACGCCGATGGACAGCCACACCTGCCGGTCCCGGTAGATGCGCAGCTCGCGCGCGAGCGTCGGCTTCTCGGCAGGCGGCGGGATCCTCGGGATCAGCGCGAGGATGCCGACCAGCGCGACGGCCGAGGCCGCGCCGACCGCCCAGAACGCTGAGCGCCAGCCCAGGTGCTCACCGAGGAACGCGCCGGCCGGGACGCCGAGGACGTTGGCGATGGAGAGTCCGCCGATCATGACGGCCATCGCGCGGGCCCGCTGGTGCCGCTCGACCATCGCGATGGCCACGGCGGCGCCGACCGCCCAGAAGCCGGCGCAGGCGAGCGCGGAGACGATGCGGGAGGCGAAGAGCAGCTCGTACGAGGGGGCCAGCGCGCCCGCGACCTGCCCGAGGCCGAAGAGGGTGATCAGCGAGAGCAGCGTGGTGCGCCGGGGCAGCCGCAGCGTGGCGACGGCGAGCAGTGGTGCGCCGACGACCATGCCGATCGCGAAGGCGGATATGAGCAGGCCCGCCTGGGGGATGGTGACGCCCATGTCCTCGGCGATGGGTGGCAGCAGCCCGGAGAGCATGAACTCGCTGGTGCCGAGTGCGAAGACGGAGAGGCCGAGGATGTAAACGGCTACGGGCATACGGGTGCGTTCGGCTGCTGCGGGCATGAATTACCTCAACCACGACGAACGGGATCACATTCCCGGGGGCTGATCCCTCCCGCTCGCGCTGCCGCTGCCGCTGCCGCTGCCGCTGCCGCCGTCGCTCCGGCCGGCGCCCTCGCTCAGCTCCGCCAGCTCGGCGGCCAGGTTCGTGCGGGCCGGGGCCTCCCAGTGCGCGGCCCCGTAGGCGGTGCGGAAGAGGCGGGGCAGGGCCAGCAGCCGGCGCAGGACGGCGGCCCGGCCTTCGCGGAAGGCCTCGTCGGGGACGAAGCCGTACTCGGCGCGCACGGCGGCCGCGTAGGCGGCGTACTGCTCGGCCGGGCCGGCCAGGACGCCCAGGTCGGCGTCGCAGAGCAGCTCGCCGTTGGTGTCGCCGGGTGCGGGGTCGTGGGTGATCGTGAGCCGGACGAGGCGGGCCACCTCGGCGGTGCGGTCGCCGTCGATGCCGAGCTCGGGCAGGGCGCGCTCGGCGAGGGCGGCGCTGCGCTCCTCGTTCTCGGAGCGGTCGGGGCGGTAGACGGCGTCGTGGAACCAGGCGGCGAGCTCCACGGCGGGGCGGTCGGCCGGCTCCGGGTGTGCCTCGCGCCGCGCCTCGTCGGCGAGTACGTCGACCCGTGCGAGTACGTCGGCCAGGTGCGCGGTGGTGTGGTACCTGCGCTGCGGCTCCGCCCAGGCGGTGAGGAGGCGGTCGGCGTAGGGGGCGGGGTCGCGGTCGGGGGCTGCTCCGGCGGCGGTGGTGGTGGCGTGCCAGCGGGCGCGGAGGTCCTGCTCGCGTCGCGTGTCGGACGTCATGGCGGATGTCATGGGCACATTGTGGTGGTGGCGTGATTGTGCTGGTGGAGGGTGGGCGGAGGCCCGTACCCTGGACATTGGACTAGACCTATTTTCCAATGTGGGACGAAGGATGGGATTACATGAGCAACCGTGCGCTCCTGGAGGTGATCGCCCTCGACGTGGAGGACGCGGTCGCGGCCCAGGCCGGTGGGGCGGACCGACTCGAACTGGTCACCGACATGGCCGCCGACGGGCTCACCCCGCCGCGCGAGACCTTCGCGGCGATCCGGGCGGCGGTCGACATCCGGCTGCGCGTGATGCTCCGGAAGGCGGACGGCTTCTCGGCGGGCTCCGCGCAGGACGTGGAGCGCCTGGTGGAGGAGGCGCGGGCGCTGCGCGCGGAGGGGGCGGAGGAGTTCGTACTGGGCTTCCTGAACCCCGACGGCAGCCCCGACCTCACCGCCGTGGAGGCGGTCGTCGCGGAGCTCGGCGGCTGCGGGTGGACGTTCCACCGGGCGATCGACCGGGCCGCCGACCGTGACCAGCTCCGCAAGGCCGTCGCGGACCTGCCCGGACTCGACACCTACCTGACCGCGGGCGCGGCGGGCGGGGTCGACGAGGGCCTGCCGGTGCTGCTGGCGGAGGCGGCGAAGGCGGCCACCCCCGGCTACGAGCCGCGCATCCTGGTGGGCGGCGGCCTGGCCCTCTCCCACCTGCCGGTGCTGCGCGGGGCGGGCATCGACGCCTTCCACATCGGCGGCGCCTCCCGCCCCGCCGGCTGGGACCGGCCGGTCTCGGCTGCGGCCGTCGCGGAATGGCGCGCCGCCCTGTCCTGACCGGACCGAGTCCAGGGCGGCCCTGCGGGGGCTGTCCCCTACCCGCCCTTCCGCCGTTCCCCGGGCTCTGCCCGGACCGGGCTCTGCCCGGACCCGGTCCTCAAACGCCGGACGGGCTGAATACAGCCGGCCTCGCCGGCGTTTGAGGCGCGGGGTCTGGGGCGGAGCCCCAGGGAACGGTGGAAGGGCGGGTAGGGGAACTCTGCCCCGCGCAGCGGCAAAGGGCGCTGCGGGGACTTCGCCGCGCAGGGCTACGCCAGAGCCCCGGGCAGCGGGGCGGCGTGGAGGACGGTGAGGCCGGAGACGGCTCGGGTGAGGCAGACGTACAGGCGGCGCAGGCCGGTGCGTTCGTCGGGTTCGCCCGCCACCACGTCCGCCGGCTCGTGCAAGACGACGTAGTCGTACTCCAGACCCTTCGCGAGGGACGCCGGCACCAGCGTCAGCCGCGACTGCGCGGTCGTCTCCTCGCCGGGCGAGAGGTAGGGCAGGCCCGCGGCCAGCAGCGCTTCCCCCAGCTCCGGGATCCGCGCGTCCGCCGCGATCAGCCCGATCGACCCCTCGTGCACGAGCGAGGCCCGGCAGGCCGCGATCACCGCCGCCGACAGGCCGGCCGCGTCGGCCTCCGAGACGATCAGCGAGCCCGGGGTCTCTCGGACCGAGGAGACGGGCGACAGGCCCGGCGAGATCACCGGCAGCAGCCGCGAGGCGTAGGCGATCACCTCGCGCGGCACGCGGAAGCCCGCGGTCAGTTCCTCCAGCACCGCGCCCGGCTTGCCCAGATGCCCCAGCGCCTCGTCCCAACTGCGCGTCGCCCACGGGGTCGTGCCCTGTGCGAGGTCGCCGAGGACCGTCGCCGAGCCGGTCGTGCAGCGCCGGCCCACCGCCCGGTACTGCATCGGGGACAGGTCCTGAGCCTCGTCGATGACGACATGGCCGAGCGAGTGCGTGCGCTCCACCAGGTCCGCCGTCTCGTCGATGAGGACCAGGTCCGCCGCCGACCACTTCACCGACTTCACGCTGCGCGCCGGCTTCGCCCAGAGCAGCAGTTCCTGCTCCCGCTCCGACAGGATCCCCTCCGCGTGCTCCGCGAGGAACTCCGCGTCCGAGAGGAGCCGCAGCACCAGCTTGGCCGGTTCCACCAGTGGCCACACCGCCTTGACCACGGCCTTCACGGCGGGATTGCGCGCCACCGCGTCCTGGACCCGGTCGTCCGGCGCCTCGCCCGCCTGCTCCATGCGCACGAGGACCGCGTGCGAGATCCGCTGCGGGAGGGCGTCGCGGGCGGCGCCGTAGCGGATGTCGCGGTTCTGGAGTTCGGAGACGATCTCGGCGATCTCGTACGCGGGCACCCGCCAGCGGCGCGATCCGCGGACCACCATCAGCGGGTCGACCGGCTCCGTCACGTGCGAGTGGACCGCGCGGCGCAACACCTCGGCCATCCGGGCGTCGCCCTTGATCACGGCGGTTTCGGCGGCGTCCGCGCCGCGTACCTCCAGGTCCGCGCGGGCGACCAGGTCGTCGACCGTGGCCTGCTTGACCTCCAGCTCGCCGAGGGCGGGCAGGACCTGCTCGATGTAGTGCAGGAAGGAACGGTTCGGCCCGATGACCAGGGTGCCCGTACGGGCGAGGCGGTCGCGGTGCGCGTAGAGGAGGTACGCGACACGGTGCAGGCCGACGGCCGTCTTGCCGGTGCCGGGGCCGCCCTGCACGCAGACGGAGCCCGACAGGCCGGAGCGGACGATCTCGTCCTGCTCGGGCTGGATCGTCGCCACGATGTCGCGCATGGGGCCCACGCGCGGGCGCTCGATCTCCTGCTGGAGCAGCTTGCTGACGGCCGGCCCCTCGGTGGGGTCGGAGAGGTGCTCGTCCTCGTACGCGGTCAGCTCGCCGCCCGTGTAACCGAAGCGGCGGCGCAGCCCGACGTCCTGCGGGTCGTTCTTGGAGGCGCGGTAGAAGGGCTGGGAGACGGGCGCGCGCCAGTCGATGACCATGGGGTCGCCGCCGGCGTCGTGGACGTGGCGGCGGCCGATGTAGAACTGCTCGCCCTCCGCGCCCTCGGCGAGTTCCGCGCCGGGCGCGTGCAGGTAGTCGAGGCGGCCGAAGAAGAGCGGGGTGTGGGCGAGGTCGGCGAGGGCCTTGATCCGGTCGTCGATCTGGGCCTGGAGCACGACCGCGTTGACCCAGTTCGCGGTGACGTCGCGGATGTCGAGGTTCTCGACGTCCTCGCGCATCGCGCGGAGCGCGGACCGGGACGCGGCGAGGTGGGCCCGCTCGCGGCCCAGGGGATCGGTGGCGGCCTCGCCGGGTGCTGATGCGGCGTCGGCGTCGGCGTCGGTGACGGCGTCGGGGTCGGTGACGTGGGCGTGGGCGTGCGCGGGCACGGAACTGCCTCCATCTGCTGAGGACCTGCGTGATGCGGGCGGACGGGCCCGCCGGTTTCCGAGCGGCGGGCGGCGCTCCCGGTGACGCGGCGGGAGGCGGCAAGAGCGGAGATTCTAGTCATCGCGGAGGCGCTGCGCGAATGGATTCCGGGGGCCGAAAGTCCTTCGCCGGGGTGGCCCCGTACGGGGGGTGTTCGGTCCGTGTCCTCCTTCGGACAGAGCCCGTAGGGGGAGGCATGGGCCGGGAGAAGGACGCCGGGGACCTGGAGGTTCAGCCCTCAGGGCGATGTGACAAGCCGGGCGAAAACCGACCATGGATACATGAGCACCGCAACCTACACCCCGGTCCAGGGTCGCCGCCCTCGCGGCGCCACCGCCACCTCCGACTCCCGCCGTCCCCGCCACAGCGCCGGCAGCGTCCTGCGCGCCGCCAAGGTCTTCGCGGCGACCGCCGTGAGCGTCGTCGTCCTCGGTGAGTACGCCGAGGACGCGGGGGTCATACGCCGCTGAGGCGCTGGCCCCGGGGTCGCGCCGTGACCCGGAGTTCCGGGCCCACGGCTCGCCGGACCGCGGGCCCGGCCGCGCCTGTGGGTCTGGACGGTCCCCCTGCTCACGGCCCTGCTCGCCGCCGCGCCGCGCCGGGGCTCACGCGTCCGGCAGCAGGATGTCCGCGTCGTCGAAGACCCTTGCCGAAGGAGGCGCGGCGTACGGGTTCCAGCCGGTCCCGGTCGCGGCCCGCCGACTCCGACTCCGTGAAGGGACCTCGTAGATCTCCTGGTGCGTCATACGACCGGCGTAGGGTTCGCCACCCCGTCCGTCAGTCCCCGGCCAGCAGCTCGTCGGCGTCCATGATCCGGTAGGCGTAGCCCTGTTCGGCCAGGAAGCGCTGGCGGTGCGCGGCGAAGTCCTGGTCGATGGTGTCGCGCGCGACGACCGAGTAGAAGCGCGCCTCGTGGCCGTCGGCCTTCGGGCGCAGGACGCGGCCGAGGCGCTGGGCCTCCTCCTGGCGGGAGCCGAAGGTGCCGGACACCTGGATGGCGACCGTGGCCTCGGGCAGGTCGATGGAGAAGTTGGCGACCTTGGAGACGACCAGCACGCTGATCTCGCCCTCGCGGAAGGCGTTGAAGAGCTTCTCGCGCTGCGCGTTGGAGGTCTCGCCCTTGATGACGGGCGCGTCGAGGTGCTCGCCGAGCTCGTCGAGCTGGTCGATGTACTGCCCGATGACCAGCGTCTGCTCGCCCGCGTGCTTGCGCACCAGCGCCTCGGTGACCTTCCGCTTGGTGGCGGTGGTCGCGCAGAAGCGGTACTTCTCCTCCGTCTCGGCGGTCGCGTAGGCCAGGCGCTCCGACTCGGTGAGGTTCACGCGGACCTCGACGCAGTCGGCCGGGGCGATGTAGCCCTGCGCCTCGATCTCCTTCCACGGGGCGTCGAACCGCTTCGGGCCGATCAGCGAGAACACGTCCGACTCGCGGCCGTCCTCGCGCACCAGCGTCGCGGTCAGGCCGAGGCGTCGGCGTGCCTGCAGGTCGGCGGTGAACTTGAACACCGGAGCGGGCAGCAGGTGCACCTCGTCGTAGAGGATCAGGCCCCAGTCCCGGGAGTCGAAGAGCTCCAGGTGCGGATAAATGCCCTTCCGCTTCGTCGTCAGGACCTGGTACGTGGCGATCGTGACGGGCCGGATCTCCTTGCGAGTACCGGAGTACTCGCCGATCTCCTCCTCCGTCAGCGAGGTCCGCTTGATCAGCTCGTGCTTCCACTGGCGGGCGGAGACGGTGTTCGTGACCAGGATCAGCGTGGTGGCCTTGGCCTTGGCCATGGCACCGGCGCCGACCAGCGTCTTGCCGGCGCCGCAGGGCAGCACGACCACGCCGGAGCCGCCGTGCCAGAAGCCCTCGACGGCCTGCTGCTGGTAGGGGCGCAGCGCCCAGCCGGTCTCGTCGAGCTCGATCGGGTGCGCTTCGCCGTCCACGTACCCGGCGAGGTCCTCGGCGGGCCAGCCCAGCTTGAGCAGGGTCTGCTTGATCTGCCCGCGCTCGGAGGGGTGCACGGCGACGGTGTCGGCGTCGAGGCGCGCGCCGACCAGCGGGGCGACCCGCTTCGACCGCAGGATCTCCTCCAGCACCGGGCGGTCGGTGCTGGTCAGGACCAGTCCGTGGACGGGGTGCTTGGAGAGGGTGAGCCGGCCGTAGCGGGCCATGGTCTCGGCGACGTCGACGAGCAGCGCGTGCGGGACGGGGTAGCGGGAGAACTCCACGAGCGCGTCCACGACCTGCTCGGCGTCGTGCCCGGCGGCCCGCGCGTTCCACAGCCCCAGCGGCGTGATCCGGTACGTGTGGATGTGCTCGGGAGCGCGCTCCAGCTCGGCGAAGGGCGCGATGGCGCGCCGCGCGGCCGCGGAGAGCTCGTGGTCGATCTCCAGGAGGAGGGTCTTGTCGCTCTGGACGATGAGGGGCCCGTTCACGCACGTCCCTTTCGGCGTGGGAGGACCGCCCGGACGCGGGCGGCCAAACCTCCAGTCTGCCGTATCGCTCCGCGGGCCGGGCGGTTCTGGCCGCGCGCTGGCCGCACGGGCGGGCTCAGGGGGCGGGCGTGGAGGTGGCGAAGGCGAGGATCTCTGCGGCGGCCTCGCGGAGGGTGGGGAAGTGGCGGTGGGCCTCGGGGTGGGCTTCGGGGGTGTTGACCGTCCAGACCGTCATGCCGGCCGCGAGGCCCGACCGGACGCCCGAGGGGGCGTCCTCGACGACCAGGCAGCGGGCGGGGTCGGCGCCCAGGAGGGCCGCGCCCCGCAGGTACGGGACCGGTGAGGGCTTGCCCTGCGCGACGGCGGCGGCGTCCACGAGCACCGGCGGCACGGGCAGGCCGGTGCGGTCGAAGCGGCCGCGCACCCGGTGTGCGTAGTTCGAGGTGACCAGGCCCCAGCTCCCCGCGGGCAGGGCGGTCAGCAGCTCGGCCGCGCCGTCGAAGGCGGCGTAGGTGCCGGAGCGGACGTCCTCGTCCTCCAGCTCGTGCAGCGCGGCCAGGCACGCGTGCGGGTCCAGGTCCGGGGCTACGGCCGCGAAGGTCTCCATCGGGCGGGTCCGCAGGGCCACGGCGTAGACGGCGTCCGGGTCCAGCCCGTGGCGGGCGGCCCAGGTGGCCCAGACCCGGCGCTGGTTGGCGACGGCGTCGACGAGGGTGCCGTCGACGTCGAACAGGACGTACCGGGCGGGGACGACGGCGGCAGGGACGGCGGTGGTGGCAGGGACGGCGGCGGTGGTGGCTGCGTGGGTCACCGGCGGATCATGCCAGGCCGCGCAGGAGCAGCTTCAGGCCGCCCTCGAATTCCCGCTCCGGGCCGACCGAGCGGGCGTCGCGCGCGGTGGCCGTCATGTACGGGAACTCCTCCGCGGGGAGACCGGCGATGGCGGTGGTCCCGGGGCCGGCCAGCGGCCCGAGGTGTTCCAGCTGCGTGGCACCGATCACGTACGCGATGAGCGCGCGCAGCGCGATCACCCGTTCCTCGGCCTCGATCCCGGCCTCGGTGAGGACGCCGAGCACGGTTTCCGACCAGCGCAGCGCGCTCGGCGAGCGGTGCCGGTGCGTCAGGGTGAGCGGCAGGGTGGCCGGGTGGGCGCTCATGGTGTCGCGCAGGCGGCGGGCCAGGACGGTGATCCGGCCGTGCCAGGGCCCCGGGGGCGGCGGGGCGGTGTCGACGCTGCTGAGGACGAGTTCCACGACGAGCGCTTCGAGTTCCTCGCGGCCCGGGACGTAGCGGTACAGGGCCATGGGGCTGGTGCCGAGCTCGGTGGCGACGGCGCGCATGGAGAGGCCGGGGAGCCCGTCGCGGTCGATGACGGCGAGGGCGGCGGCGGCCAGTTGGTCCGGGGTGTGGGAGCGGGGGCGCGGCATGACGGTTGACAGCGTACGGCATACGCCTACGCTGGGAGGTAGGAGTACGGCATACGCCTACGCCTGTCGATGGAGGGTTTCCCATGTTCGAAACCGGTTCCGTGGTACCCGGACGCCTGCTCGCGCCCCTCACGGGAGGGGCCGCCCCGGTGCCCGATCCCGAGCGGCTCGTCCATCTGCAGTTCCGGCGCTTCGCCGGCTGCCCCGTCTGCCACCTCCACCTGCGCTCCGTCGTCCGGCGGCACGCGGAGATCGAGGCCGCCGGGATCCGGGAGATCGTGCTCTTCCACTCCCCCGCGGAGGAACTGCGCCCGCACACCGCCGACTTCCCCTTCGCCGTGATCGCCGACCCGCGCCGGCGGCTGTACCGGGAGTTCGGCGTCGAGTCCTCCCCGCGCTCCCTGCTGGACCCGCGTGCCTGGGGCCCGGTGCTGTGGGCGGTCGCCCGGTCGGCCGTCGAGGTGGTGCGCGGCCGGGAGCGGCCGCCCGCCCCGCGGCAGCCGAACGGACGGCTCGGGCTGCCCGCCGACCTGCTGATCGGGCCCGACGGGAAGGTGCTGGCCGCCAAGTACGGGGAGCACGTCTACGACCAGTGGTCGGTCGACGAACTGCTCCGGCTGGCGGCGGCGGCCCGATATCCCGTGGGCACCGGGGAAGGGGCCGCGTAGGGTCCGCGCATGAGCAGCGATCAGCAGGACTTCGTACCGCCCGCCGAGGTGTTCGAGGTGCCCGTCCGGTTCGTCGGGGAGGGCTTCCGGCTGGAGCCCCTCGGGCCCGAGCACAACGAGGGCGACCTCGCCGCCTGGAGCGGCAGCGTCGCGCACGTGCGCGCGACGCCCACCTTCCTGGGCGACTGGCCTCCGCAGGAGGGCATGAGTCCGGAGGAGAACCTCGCCGACCTGGTGCGCCACGCACGGGACTTCGCCGAGCGGCGCGGGTTCACTTACAGCGTCCTGGAGGGGGAGCGCGACGGAGAGGGCGAGGTCATCGGCTGTCTCTACATCTACCCCGCACACGTGGAACCGGGGCGCGTGCGGGTCAGTTCCTGGGTGCGCGCCGACCGGGCCGCACTCGACAAGACGGTGTACGAGACCGTCGCGCGCTGGCTCGCCGAGGTCTGGCCCTTCGACGCGGAGCGCGTCGACTACGCGGCGAGGTGAGGCGGTACGGCGAGGCGGTACGGCGAGGCGGTACGGCGTCGTACGCGGCTCGTACGACGCCGCTACGCGCCCAAGTGCCCGAGCGGCCCCGCCGGGTAGGGGGACTCCGGCGGGAGCAGGGCCCGCGCCGCCTCCGGTTCGCCGGAGCGGAGCAGGGCGTGGATCTCCCGGGCCAGCGGGGTGACATCGCGGACGGAGACCGTCCACTCGTCGGCGTAGGCGCGTGACATCGACTCGGACAGGCCCAGTTGGAGCGAGCGGTGCGGCAGCGGGTTCAGGTGCAGATCGCGCTCCGGGTCCCACTGCACCCGGGCCGGGGCCGTGCGCAGCGTCCGGGTCCAGGTCTCCCGGTCGGCGTGCACGCCGGGGACGTAGTGCGAGAGGCAGGCCCGGCCCAGTGCCCGGTCGAAGCCGGCGCGGGTGATCTCCACGGCCAGCACCGTCTCCTGGTCGGCCTTGGTGGCCCAGCCGCAGCGGTACATCATCCACAGGAACGACGGCTTGACCCAGGTCATCCGCTCCCGCTTCCAGGAGGGCGGGAATCGGCCGTCACGGGCGGCGGGCACCCCGATCCGGGGGTGGTACGCCTGGTACACGGTGACGGTGCCGGCGGTGTGCGCGGCGCGGATCTGGTGGCGCGGGGTGGAGCGGGCGGGGTCGGTGGTCGCTTCGGGCATGACCCCAGGGTGCGGGCCCGCGCACCCTCCGGGCCAGCGGATTTCCGCTCCGCGATGCGGACCCCGCGCAAGGCGATGTGGACCCCGCGCAAGGCGATGCGGACCGCGCGCAAGGCGATGCGGACCCCGCACAAGGCGATGCGGACCCCGCGCTAGATCTGGTCCTCCTCCAGTTCCGCGACCCCCGTGATCCGGTGCAGCGCGAAGGTCCGCACCTCGTCCGCCGTGTGGTCGTACCCGGTGACGAAGCCGCCCTCCACGCGCACCGGGGCGATGACCCGCTGGCTCGCCGCGCCGTCGGCGTTGACGTAGCCGATCCACACCGCCGACCCGGTGAGCGCGGCCGCCTGCACGGTCGCCAGCGTCTCCGCCGCGCTCGTCCGCGGGAGTTCGCCGGGAGTGCCGGGGCCGCCGGGGCCGCCCGTCCCCGTGGCGGAGGCCGGTTCCTTGCGGACCGCCGTCGCCGCCAGGTCGCCCGCGCGGATGGCCCGTACGGCAGCCCCCAGCAGCGTCGGGTCCGGGACCGGCGGCCCGTCCGGGACCGGTACGGGCAGGGCGCGCGCCGGGGTGCGGTGGGCGTCGGCGCGGGAGAGCAGGACGTCACCCGTGCGGGATTCCGCGGCCGGGGCGTACCCCATGGCCCGCAACCCGTCGAGCAGCGCCGTCGGTTCGGCCTGCGCGGCCAGGACGGTCGGCGCGAGGCGGCGCAGCCCGAGGCCGGCGGACCGCTTGTCGGCGAGGATCTCGTTCAGCATGCCGTCGTCGTCGCAGCGCACGTACGAGGAGGCCGCGCCCACCCGGAGGTGTCCGTGCCGCCGGGCCACGTCGTCGATGAGGTACGACAGCGGCTGCGGCACCGGGGTGCGGCTGTGCTCGGTGAGGAAGGACTGCAGGTCGACGGCGGTGTGGCCGGCGTCCAGGGCGCGTCTCACCGACCCGGGCGTGAAGCGGTACACGGTGGCCCCGCCCTTGGACTCCACCTCCGCCAGCACGGCCAGCACCTCGGCGAGCGCCCGCCGCAGCGGCCCCGGAGCCACCGCCGTCAGGTCGGCCTGGAGCAGTACGTGGTCCACGGGCTCGGGCAGCAGCGGCGCGAGCAGGGGTGCCGGGTCGCGCCCCTCGAGCAGGGCCCGGCCGGGCGCGGCGAGCGCGCCCCGGCCGGTGACTCCGAGCACCTCCGCCTCGGTCAGCGTCCAGCGTGCGAGTCGGGAGCGCAGTTCGCTCGTCCCGCGCACCGGCCGCTCCCAGTCCAGGCGGGCGAGCAGCGCGGCCGGGTCGGGGGAGCCGCCCTCGGGGAGGGCGGCGAGCAGCCCGAGGACGCGGCGGCGCACCTCGGGGGCGGCGGAGCGGTCCAGTTCGGCGCCGAGCGCGGAGAGCGTACGGCCCTTCGCGTCCTGTTCGCCGACCAGGCCCGGGGTCCGGGTGGCGGTCAGCCAGGCCGCCGCCAGCACCGACCAGCGCTCGGCGGGCGGGATCTCCAGCCAGTCGTCGAAGGCGGGGGTCGGGGCGTACCGCTCGTCGGCCTCCCCGTCGCCGGCCAGCAGGCCCGCCGCGTAGGAGAGTTCGATCCAGAACGCCGCCGACGGCTCGTCGGTGTCGAGCGAGGCCGCCGTCCGCTTCAGGTCGCGTACGGAGAGCCCGCCCGAGCGGAGCACGGCCGGACCGGTGTGCTCCCAGGACTTCACCAGCTCCTCGACCGTCGACAGCGCGGCCAGTGCCTGGCCGGCCGCGTTCGCGTCCACAAGCTGTGGACGGTGCTCGCGGTGCGCGGGAACCTCCGGGGGCAGCGGCTCCGTCAGCCGGTGCGCGAGCCCGCCGCGCAGGTACAGGGCCACCTCGCGCGGCAGCAGCACCGTGCGCGCGGAGGCGGGCAGCAGCAGGCCCCGGTCGCGCAGCCAGCGCACCGGAGGCGTCGGATGGGGCGTCACTTCCCCGTACGGCGGCCCCCACACGAGCCGGCCCAGCACCTGGTGGGCCTCGGCCGGAGCCTCGTCGAGCAGCGCCGACATCCGTACCGGGTCGGTGAACAGGCCCGTCAGCGCGGTCACCGCAGACACCGGGTCGTGCGTCGGGGGCAGCCCGACGGCCGCCACGATCTCCTGGATCCGGGTCGGCGACATGCCGCCCGTGGCCTCCGCGACGGTGGGGCCGAGCCCGGTGGGGGAGGGGCGCGTGGCGGAGGGGGCGAGCAGTTCGCGGGCGGTGCGGACCAGGCGCAGCCGTTCGTCGTCGCCCCAGACCAGGGCCTGCTCGCGCAGGGTGGCCAGGGCCCGGGGGAGTTCGGCGCGGGCCCCGTTGTCGGCGCCGGAGGTGGTGCCGGTGTCGCCGCTGAGCAGGGACTCCAGTACCGCGTACGGGCAGGGCTCCGGGCCCACCGCGAGGGCCTCGGCGGCCTGCAGGGCGAACCGGTCCAGGTGGTCCAGCGCGCGCACCACCGAAGCCCGCGTGCCGGCCCGGGTGGCGAGTTGCGTCACGTCTCCGGGGACCGGGCTCAGCAGGTCCGGCCGGGCGCGCAGCAGGGCGCCGAGCCCGTCGTCGTCGCGGGCGCGCAGCGCTTCGGCGAGGGAGCGCGGAGCGCTTCCCGCGGTGCTCGTGTCAGGCACGGTCGTCGCCTCCTGGTCGCGTCGGCCGGTCAGTCGGCCGGTCCCCATCCGGTCAACGGTATCCGCTGTGCCCCCGGCCGCTCCACGGGCGCACGCGCTACCTTCTGTCGAGGTGGCACGGGAGGAGCCGGGCGTGGGGATCGAGAGCGACCATCTGGTCTACGAATATCTCAGCCGGGTCGGGGACTTGGCGCAGCGCAGGCAGCTGTCGTCGGGGGACCGGATGCGGCTGGTCGCGGGGCTGCGGGACGAGATCGACCGGCGTCGGGCGAAGTACGAACCGGAGACGACGGCGGCGGTACGGCGCATCCTGGAGCGGATCGGCTCGCCGGAGGAGGTCCTGGACACGCTGTCGACGACGGGCGGGGCGGAGCCCGTTCCCCCGTCCCCGTCCCCGTACGCTTCCTCCGCCCCGTCCGCCACCGCGGTGCCGGTGCAGCGGGGGGCGGCGCCGCCGCATCTCGCGGGGCTCGACGAACTGGGCTCCGGCGAGCGGCTGGAGCCCGACTGGTGGACCGTCGGGCCGGGATCGACGGTGGAGGGCTTCGCGGGCGGGATCGAGATCCCGGAGCTCCTGAAGGGGCCGGGCGCGGCGCGGAAGCCGGAGTCGGAGCCGGACCCGGGATCCGGGGATGCCGCCGGTGCTGCCGGTGCCGCCGGTGCCGCTCCCGGGGGTCCGCAGACGCTCGTGGGCTTCCTGCGCGAGCGGCGGCGCCGGGCGAAGGCCGAAGCGGAGGCGGCTCCCGCCGCGCCGGTGGCCGCGCCGCGGCCGAAGCCGTACGCCTTCCTGCTGCTCGCGGCGGTGGCCCTGGTCGCGGGGGCCGTCTCCGGCTACTGGCTGCTGCTCGCCGCGGGCTGGCTGCTCGCGTACGCCTCGCGCGTGCTGGGTCCCGCGGAGCGGAAGTGGGTGGTCTTCGGGCTGCCGGGGGTGGTCTTCGCGGGGGCGGTGGTGTGGCTGTGGGGCCGCCTGAACGGCCGGTGGGGCGATCCCCTGGCGAACGACGCCCTGAGCGGGACCTTCCAGGACCTCCTGCCCTGGCTGGCGCGAGCCGCGGCGGGGTCCTCGGCGCTGTACCTGCTCTGGCGCTCCCGGCGCCGCTGAGCCCCTCCGGGGCCGGAGGCCCTGGCCGGGCGCCGTTGCCGGGGACCGGTCCCCGGGCCCCTGCGCCTCAATCGCCGGCGGGGCTGGGGGTGGCCTGGGTGGGGGCTGGCTGCGGGTGGGGGGGGGGGGGGGGGGGGGGGGGGGGGGGGGGGGGGGGGGGGGGGGGGGGGGGGGGGGGGGGGGGGCGGCGGGGGGGCGGGGGGGCGCGGGGGTGAGGCGGCACACACCC